>JADGNR010000502.1 GCA_017883415.1 Bryobacteraceae bacterium
GTCTCGAAGAGGGCGATGTCAATGCCGCGGCGCTCGACTATCAGAAGCATTTGCGCTGGCTTCTACCGGGGACGGGCTCCGACTTGTGGTATTCGCGCGCCTGCGCCGCCCTGGCGCAACAGACACACAATCCGGTGGTGCGCTTGCAAGCCATGGCGCAAGCCGGTCCGGCGGCACTGCGCGCGACGCAGACGGCGGAAGACCCGTTCAATGCCTGGTACAGCCTGTCGGCGCTATACGGCAGCGGGAACGACGGGACCGGCGCCGAAAAGAGCCTGCGGGCCGCCATTGCGGCGCGGCCGCGTTGGTTCAAACCGCACTGGGTGCTGGCGCAGGTGTTAAGCGTGCGGAATCGAACGGGGGAGGCCCAGCGGGAAGCGCGAATTGCGGTGGAACTCGACGGCGGAAAGCATCCCGAAGTGGCACAAACACTTACCGCGATCGACGCACGGCTGGGAACGGTAGTGAAGAAGTAATGCGGAAGTAAAAACCTCGTAAAATCCCGCCTCCGGTGCTGTGAACCGTGCGCGACGCCCGTATGATTGTACGAGAGAGGTCTATCTTGAAGGTTATCTCCGCGGCTGTAATTCTCTTCGTTTTATGCGCTATGGGGGTACAGGCCCAGACGCCGGTCATCCGCTCCGGAGACGGAGTGCAAGACGGCGCCAGTAATACGCTGGGCCCGGTAGCGCCGGGTTCGCTGGTCTCGATTTACGGCACGAATCTCGCCGCAGGCGTCGCCAGCGCGAGTACCTACCCGCTCTCGAATTCGATGGCTAACGTAACCGTCAGCTTTGGAGCCATTCCGGCGCCGCTGTATTTCGTCGGTCCCGGCCAGATCAATGTGCAGGTGCCCTGGAACTCGCCGGGCGGCGATGTGCCGGTGGTAGTGAACAACAACGGCACGCTGTCGGCGCCCTCCACCGTAACGATTGTTCCCGCCGCGCCCGGATTCTTCACGTTTTTCGACAGCGTGGCGAACACTCTGCGACCGGTGGTCCTGGCCAACGCCGACGGCGCCTTCTCGCAGCCGCTCAACATCATTCCGGGATTGAAAACGCGGCCGGCCAAAACCGGGGAGGCGTTATTGATATTCGCCACCGGATTGGGGGGCGTCAACGCGATACCGCCCGATGGCAATGTGCCACCCATTTCGGGGGCCAATACCAACGTAACGCCGGTGGTGACCATAGGCGGCGTTCCCGCCAGGGTGATCTTCTCCGGGCTGACGTTTGTGACCGTCTACCAGGTCAATGTCATCGTGGACCCTAGTACGCCGACCGGCAATGCCGTGCCCGTGAAGATTTCGTTGAACGGTGTCGACAGCCTCAATCCGAGCACGGGACCGCTGACCATCGCGGTGACCAACTAGCCAAGGGCTGCGCCCTTGATATCCCTGCGGGATATGGGAGTCGAGGGAGTCAGGAGCCAGAAGTCAGAATAGCGGCGACGTAGGCGTTCAGGAGACGGCTGACTTCTTCCAAGGAAGCAGCGAGACGTTCGGTATCGCCGTATCCAAGGTCCTTGACGAGGATCAGAAAGTAGCGGCACTCCTCAACGGATCCCTCGGCTATGTTCATGAATCGGGCCTTATCCGGTTTCCCGCGGCGGCGGAATCCCTCGGCGATATTGGCGGGGATGGATACGGCGGCGCGGCGCATCTGCAGAGACAGCCCGTATGTTTCCTGCTTGGGAAAAGCCGCAGTGAGGGCGTATACTCCCAGCACAAACCGGTGAGCTTTCTGCCATACCAGCAGATCCTGAAACGTCCGGGCTGGTTTCGAAATGGCCATGGAGTGGGAGGCGTTCACGGCGGTATGCTCCTGGTATCTCACCACACAGGAGTGTGCCATGAACGCCTTCGTCGAGCATCACAAGAATAGCATCCAGTTCGGGTATCGGTGTTTTGACCGGCTGCTGCTCAACGGCTTGATCCAGCCGTCCCAGCAGCCCGAGCGGGTGCTGGGCTTCTTCAACACCTATCGCGAGGGAAAACGAGTGACCAGGAGGACCTTGACGGAAATCGCCGATCAGTTCCAGTATTGGCTGAAGAACCGTTCCGAGAAATGGGGCGCTCCGATTCTCGAACCTCCCGACGGCTCCGGCGACGACAGTCGGCGGGACAAGTTCATGGACCGTTACTTCGAAGATGCCAAACCCAACCAGGTGGTGGCGATCCTGAAGGCGCGGGAGCCGGCTCGCATTCTGGTAGCCATCGGAGGCAAGGACAACGACAGCCCCCATCTGGAGTACAAGCAACGCTGGGTGAACCAGTTTAACTTCTACCTGAATGACCCACACTGGGGACGGATGTTCGTCCGCATGTGCCCCTACTTCCCATTTTCCGCGCGAGTCTGCCTCAACCAGCATCACTGGCTGGCGATTCGGATGCGGGAAGAGGGAATCGATTTTCAGCAGTGCACCAACGCGTTCCTCCGGTGCAGCAATCCAGCGCGCCTACAAGAACTCGCCGACTCCCTCACCACGCAGGACCTGTTGAAGTGCGGCCAGAAGTGGCTGGCCGCATTCACTCCGTTCATCTCGGACAAGGAGCGGAAGCATGCTGGTTGTCAGCATCGCCTCTTCTTCTCGCAGGTGGAGTATTGTGACAACCTCATCTTCCATCGCCGCGCCGCGATAGATGAGCTGACCCAACGATTGCTGGACCTGAATCGAACCATCGGTCAACCCAAGAAGATCACCATGATCTTCGGCCGCAAGGTGACCAAACAGTACAAGGGGAAGCTGCAAACGGTGATCGAAGATCTCGATCTGCCCAATCCGGTGATCCGGAGTCATTACGGGCACGGCTTCGCTAAGCAGTACGTTCGCGACGACCGGATTTTGAGAACCGAGCCTGCTACCAATAACGTGTACGACTACGGCGTCAACAAGGACGTCGAGAACCTTCCCCGCCTTCGAGAAAGAATGTCAGAGATCATCGACCATTACCACGATGTCCAGCAGGACGTCCTGGAAACCTTTATCGATCGAGGGCAGTTGCGGAAATTGGCCGAGCCGACCATCCTCCCCAATGGAAGGCGAATACCCGGCCTCAAGCTTGACCAACCGCGACAACTGGCGGTCATGCATTCCCTGGTACGCTTTGCCAACATCGCCGCCAGCGGCAGGTTCACCACCGCCGACCTTTACCAACCCGCTCTGCACACCCTGGGAATGACCGACTCTCAGTACTCGCTGGCATCGTTTCGCTATGACCTTTCCAAGCTGCGAGCCAAAGGACTGGTCGAAAGGATTCCCCACTCGCGCCGCTATCAACTGGTCGGCAAAGGCTACTCGATTTGCGTGGCCTTTCTGAAGCTATTTGAGAAAATCTACGCGCCGCTCACTGCCGGGCTGCTGGCACCCTTCGGCGGCGATCGCCTTCTGCCCGACGAGAAACGATGCGCACTCGATCGCCTGTACCAGCGCATCTGCGATGATCTGGATGCGCTCCTACGGGCCGTCGGCCTCAAAGTCGCCGCCTGAGCCGGCGCAACGAGAACAAAATTCTCGTTGGGGCCCCTATAACGGAAACTAAGGGACCGCTCCTGGTCGCCGTTGGGGCCACTCCCTCACGGGCAAGAACGGTGACAGGCAACGCTGTCCCGGCGCCGCAAAAGGGCGCGGCTTGGGACAGCGTAGCCAGTCACCGTTTTTGGGGGGAGATACACTTCGGGCTTCGTTCGTTGCGGCGGCCGGGGCTACGGTTGCAATAACCGCGGGTCTTATCGCCCGGCGTATTTTCCGGCCGCCAATGGTTTGAGCCGCGTCTGGGAAGCAG
>JADGNR010000030.1 GCA_017883415.1 Bryobacteraceae bacterium
CCCCCAGCCCCTGGCCGCAGATTCCGAGTCGCCAGCCCCAGGCCCCCAGCCCCTGGCCGCAGGTTCCGAATCGCCAGCCCCTGGCCCCCAGCCCCTGGCCGCAGATTCCGAGTCGCCAGAGCCCGGGTTGCCGCCCCGCGATCCGGAGCCCGAACTGCCGCCCGCGCCCGAACCGGCACCGGAAGGTCCCGGCGAGCCCGGGCCGCCAACTCCGGAGCCCGTCCCCGAACCCGCCCCCGCACCGGCGCCCCTGGCTCCTCCGATAATGGCGCAAGCCCATTGGCTGCTCTCGCTGTTCACGCCGGCCGCGGCCGATGCGGTCGACTGGCGGCGCGGCAACTACACCGTGCTGGCCCGCGGCGGCCGCGTGGACAGCCCCGCCGGCTCCGGGGAATTGAAGAAACAGATCCAGATGGTGGCGGAGGGTTCGGTACTCTACGCCGGCGCCTCGCCGTGCGGGACGGCCGCCGACGTGGCCCCCGATGGCTTCCCGCATCCCGTGTTCCGCGCCGGGTTCGCGCTTTCCATCCCGCTGCCCGAGGGAAACTGATGCGCTATCGCCTCACATGCCTGACCCCGCTGCTGGTCGGTGACGGCCGCAAGTTGAGCCCCATCGACTACATGGTCTGGAAGGACCATGTCAACGTGCTGGACCAGTGGCGCATATTCCGGCTGCTGGCGAAAGGGCCGCGCCTGGAAGGCTATCTCACCCAGCTCAAGACCGCCGAAAAGCTCGATTTTGCGTCCTGGGGCGGGTTCGCCCAGAACTTCGCCGGCCGCCGGATTCCGTTCGAAAACGCAGCCTATTCGGCCTACTGGAACCGCGCCATGGGCGACAGTCTGCAGATTCCCACGTTTGCCGCGGGAGCTTCGGGACCCTATCTTCCCGGCACGGCCATCAAGGGCGCGCTACGCACGGGCATGGTGTTCGCCAACTGGCGGGACGGTATGTTGCAGGAGGTGCTCACCCGGGTGAAGAGCGAGCGCCTGCCGCGGCGGCCGGCCGAAATCGCCGAAGAGCACGCGCTTGGGCCGGCGGGCGCGAATCGCATGCGGCTGGTGAGCGCGGGGGATTCGGCGCCCATCGCCGTCTCGCAGTTTAAGGTCTACCTGCTGCGCACGGCTACCCTGCAAACGCGCGGCGGCGGCTTCACGCTGGGCTGGAAACAGAGCCCGCGCGGCGCGGTGGATGGCGCGCGCCCGGAAGAAAGCACGCCGTGGTTTGCGGAGATGGCGGCGCCCGGCACTTCGTTTACCGGCGCATGGCAGGAGAAGGCGTTCCTCCTTCAGCCCGAGGTGCGGCGCGCCATCCGCTGGCCCGAATCGTTCCAGTGCGCACGCATCTTCGAAGCGGTGAACGTCTATGCCGCCGGGTTGCTCGCCTTGCAGCGCCAGTACGCCTCCTGGGCCGGTATGGGGCTGCTCGACAAGAGCCTGGAGGAACTGGAGCAGCGGCTGGAGGAGGCGCGCCAGAAAGGCTCCTGCCTTCTCTCGCTGGGCTGGGGCGGCGGGCTGCCGGCCAAGAGCGCGTGGCTCGACACCACTAACGCGGACTACCGCCAGATCCTGGAAGCATATCAGTTTTATAACCGCGCACTGGCTTCCAACATGCCGTTCCCGAAGACCCGCCGCATCGTTTTTCTGAACAACCGCCCCGCCACGCTGCCGGGCTGGGTGGAACTGGCCATCGAGGCGTAGCGCGGCGCCCGCGCGGAAACGCCCCACCGGCACCGGGTCCCCGGATTACGCCTACCGCTTACGTCCGCCGCCCGGAAACGCTGCCGCCCCAATGGCGAAACGCGAATCTCCCTTCGCGTGCGATCCGGCAAGCGGGTCTCCGGGCCTCGGCGATCCGGTTCTACGAAAGGTCCGGTTTACTGCCCAAGCCCCTGCGCTTCGGGGGACAGCGCCGCTATGACGCCACCGTACTGGAGCGCCTCGCGGTGTTGGAGCGCGCCCAGCGTTTGGGACGCCGCTGCCAGTGCGCCGACCTGAGCGCGTGCGGGAGGAGACTCCTTGCGGCGAAGCCACAGGTTCACCGCCGAGGCTCAGAGACGCCGAGAAGCAAAGAACGTTTTCTCGGCGCCTTGGCGCCTCGGCGGTAAATCGAATTTTGCCGCTAGAACCCGTTGCTGCGATGGTTCACCAGCGCGAGAAACTCGTCGCGGGTCTTCTTGCGGTCGCGGAACGCGCCCAGCATAGCGCTGGTCATGGCGCCGGAATGCTGCTTTTCCACCCCGCGCATCATCATGCAGAAGTGCCGCGCCTCGCAGATCACTCCCACGCCCACCGGGTCGATGAGGTCCTGGATGGTCTGCGCCACCTGCTGCGTCAGGCGTTCCTGAATCTGCAGACGGCGCGCGAATACGTCCACAATCCGCGGGATCTTGCTCAGCCCGATCACCCTCGCCTTGGGCAGATAGGCCACGTGCATCTTGCCGAAAAACGGCAGCATGTGGTGTTCGCACAGGCTGAAGAATTCGATGTCCCGGACCACCACCATCTCGTCGTACTTCACTTCGTACAGCGCGCCGTTGACGATCTTCTGTATATCCGTCCGGTAGCCGCTGGTCAGGAACTTGAGCGCCTTATCCACGCGCTCCGGGGTGCGCGCCAACCCCTCGCGCCGAGAGTCTTCGCCCAGCTTCTCAAGGATCTCTTTCACCAGCGGAGCGAGAGTCGGCTCCTCCGCCGCCTGGGGAGGCATCATCTTTACTATGGCTTTATTCGATTTCATCGGCCCTGATCTCAAAGATGTTCCGCGCGGTTTCGGCGATGCGAATCTTCTCCAGCCTCGGCCACGCGCCGGGAAATACCGCGCTCCAGTTCTCCTTCAACCTGTGACAAATCTCCACGGCCAGGTTCTCCGAAGTCGGCACTACCCGTTTAAATGAGTCAATTTCCTCGTTAAGGTTACAATGCCCGAACGGAACGAGCACCTGCCGCGCCACCAGCTCGTCCAGGAGCGCGGTATCGACGGCGCGTCCGGTGGCGGCATCGAGCGGACCGCGCGCGCTCACTTCCACTACGTAGTTGTGACCGTGCCCATAGGGATGATTGCACTTCCCATAGAGCCGCCGGTTCTCTTCGGCGCCCAATTGCGGCGCGTGTAACCGGTGGGAAGCTGCAAACTCATAGCGGCGCGTCACGCGGAACACGGGTCTTCTCCGAAGTAATCCACGTACAGGTCCGCGGTCTCGTAGACGCGCACCGCGTGCAGCCGCCGGCGGCCATCGCTGACGCACGGCGCGATGCGCCGCCAGATGTCGCGCGCAATATTCTCGGTGGTGGGCACCACGCGGTCAAACGGCGGAACCTCGTAGTTCAGAAACCGGTGGTCGTACGGCTCCAGCACCTCGCGGGTCAGAATCTCTTTCAATTCCTTCAGGTCCAGCACCATGCCGGTCACGGGATCGGGATCGCCCGCCAGACTCACTTCCACCACGTAGTTATGCCCGTGGCCGTGCGGATTGGCCGCCGGGCCGAACAGGCGCCGGTTCTCCTGGTCGGAGAGCTGCGGATTGCGGCAGATGTGGGACGCGGAGAATTCGACTTTACGGGTGATGACCATGGAAGAAGCTTTCAGCGATCAGCTTTCAGCCTTCAGCTATCGGCTATCGCGGAGAGCACATCGCTAGCTTCATTATCGCACCGCCGGCCAACCGCGGCGCGCGCGTGTGCCTGGGACGGCGCCGCGGCTCCGGCCCACGCAGCCCCGCTCACGCCACACGCATGCCCGGAGGGGAGCGAAGAAGCGGAAAACGCTGATACAATAGCTGATAGCTGAGGGCTGTTAGCTGAGAGCTGTTAGCTGATACCTGATAGCTGAAAGCTTCTTTATGTTCAAAATCGACCGGCTTCTACGAGTCGCTATTCTGGTGCTCCTCGTGGCCTTTGTTTACGTGCTCTATGGCGCGATCCACCAGCGTGTTGTCGCCGCGGGGGATCAGGCGCCGGGGTTCACCATCACCGCCGATAACGGACGATCCGTCGCGCTTCCCAATTTCGGCGGCAAACTGCTGGTGCTGAACTTCTGGGCCACCTGGTGCCCGCCCTGCGTGGAGGAAACTCCCTCGTTGAGCCAGTTCGCGCAGGAGTTTTCCAACAAGGGTGCGGTGGTGCTGGGAGTCAGCGTGGATAAGGACCAGAAGGCATACCGCGCCTTCCTCGAAAAGTTCCATCCCACGTTTCTCACGGCGCGCGATATGAGCCTGCACGAGGATTACGGCACCTACATGTACCCCGAGACGTACATCATCGACGCCAACGGGAAGGTCCTCAAGAAGATCGCCGAGCCCGCCGACTGGATGAATCCCAAGATGAGGGCGTACATCAGCTCGTTGCTCTAATACCTGCGGATCGCAGGCGGCACCGCCTGCGCCACCAGATGCAAGCATGCTCCCCGCGCTCTTCTTCCTGTACGTTTCGCTGGTGAACGACGTGCGCGACCTGATCGCGCGCCACGATCTGGCGGCCGCCGAGCGCGCGGCCGAGGCGTATCGCGCGCAAACCGGCGCCACCGGCGAATTGGCCGCGGCGCTTTCCTGGATCGCTCGCGGCGCGCTCGAGCGCGGCGAGCTCGACCGCGCCGATGCCTACGCCGCCGACACCCGGAAGCTGGCCGTCCACCTTCTCGGCGGCGGCCCGCTCGATCGCGACCCGTGGCTGCCCACGGCGCTCGGCGCTTCCATCGAAGTCCACGCCCAGGCGATGGCCGCCCGCGGCGAGCGGCCGGAGGCCATCGGCTTCCTGCGGGAGCAGCTCAAGCTGTTCGGCGCCACGTCGCTCCACGAACGCATCCAGAAAAACCTCAACCTTCTGAACCTGGAAGGCAAACCCGCACCGCCCCTCGCCATGGACGAATGGCTCGGCCCCAAACCGGTGCCGCTGGCGGCCTTGCGTGGGCACCCGGTGCTGCTGTTTTTCTGGGCGCACTGGTGCGGCGACTGCAAAGGCGAAGTGGCCGTGCTCGCCAGGCTGCAGACAACCTACCGGCGGAAGGGCCTGGTCCTCATCGGGCCGACCAGATTGTATGGATATGCCGCGGCAGGCGAGGATGCCGCGCCCGCCGTGGAGAAGCAGTACATCGAACAGGTGCGCCGGAGATATTACTCGGCCCTGCCCGATATGCCCGCGCCCCTGAGTGCCGCCAATTTCCTGGCCTACGGCTCCAGCACCACTCCGACGCTGATCCTAATCGACTCCCGGGGCATCGTTCGCCTCTATCATCCCGGCGCTATGTCGGAGTCGGAATTATCCGCGCGGATTCAGGCAATCCTGAGGCAATAATGCCCTCAGGCTGTCTTTTGCTTGAGGAGTACCAGCCGTTTGACTCGAAGACGGTTGTATTCTTCCAATGAGTGGATTACACTGTCTACCGCCGAACGTCGCGCGTACAGGTACTCCAGTTCCTTCCTGAACTCCCTTACAGGTGTCGGGCCTACGGGTTTAGCGAACATAGCTATAGTACATGTGTACCAGAACGTCTAAGCCATTACAATAGAAATATAGGACTGACCTTATTCTAATTTGCGGGTTAGGCATAGCCCCCATCTGGGGGTATCAACTCCATTCTCTACGCAATTATCCGCGCGATATAGTCCGCATCGTTCGGTACTACCTCGGGAGCGTTACCAAAGTTCGCCATAATTCGAGTGCCATCGGGCGCTTCGAGCGAACCGGTATGGTACCGATGGATGTAGTCGGAATCCTTCAGGACATTTCCGGTGAGCACCGCGACCACATCCGCATCGCTCGCCATCACCCTTGCGGCCGTCAGTTTTTTTATGCCCGCCAGCGTCGCGGCCGAAGCCGGTTCGCAACCGATTCCGCACCGCCCGATCACCGCCTTGGCATCGGCGATCTCCTGCTCCGTCACCTTCTCCACGACGCCCTCGGAGACGATCACTTCGTGCAGCGCCTTGGGCCACGACACCGGATCGCCGATGCGGATTGCCGTGGCCAGCGTTTGCGGGTGCTCGACGGCGTGGAGCCGCGACCGGTCCCGCGCGCGCAGCAACTCGTAGAACGGCGCCGCCCCTTCCGCCTGGATCACCGCCAGGCGCGGCAGACGGTCGATCAGCCCGAGCGACTGCATCTCGCGCAACGCCTTGCCGAAGGCCGAGGTATTCCCCAGGTTGCCGCCCGGCAGCACCACCCAATCCGGCACGCGCCAATCGCGCTGGTCGAGCATCTCCGTCATGATCGTCTTCTGCCCCTCAATGCGAAACGGGTTGATGGAATTCAGGAGATAGATACCCAGCCGCTCGGCAAGCTGCCGCACCAGCGCCAGGATCTGATCGAAGTTGGCCTCTACCTGCAAGGTGCGCGCGCCGTATTCCAGCGCCTGGACCAGCTTGCCGTGGGCGATGTTTCCATAGGGGATGAAGATGACCGGCGCGAGCCCCGCCGCGCTGGCATAGGCCGCCATGGAGGCCGACGTGTTGCCGGTGGACACGCACGCCACGCGCCTGGTGCCCAGGCGCAGCGCTTGCGCCACGCCGCACGTCATGCCATTGTCTTTGAACGACCCGGTGGGGTTGAAGCCCTGATGCTTGAACGCCAGCCGGTCGAGCCCGCCATATGCCGCCGCCCGCGGCGCCTCGACCAGCGGGGTATTCCCTTCCCGCAGGGTCACCACCCGGCGGTAATCGTCCAGAAACGGAATGAACTCGCGGTAGCGCCACACGCCGCTCTGGTCCAGCGGCGCGTTGGACAAGCGCCGGTTGCGCCACAGGGTTTTCAGCTCCGCCGCGGACTGCTCCGGCGGCGGATACACCACCTCCAGCAGCGCGCCGCACCGCGGGCAGTTGTAGATGAGTGCGTCGATCGGAAACCGGGCGCGGCAGCGCTCGTCGAAGCAGGCAAGCTGGGCGGTCATGGCATTTAGCGATCAGCTATCAGCTTTCAGCTTTCGGATCTCAGCTATCGGCTTCCCGGCGGCCGGCCGGCCGCTGGTCCTAGCTGACAGCTGATCGCTGATAGCTCTTATTATAGGTGCATGCTGGCCGTTCACCTGGAAAACGGCGTGGTCTCGATGCGCGAGGCCCCGCTCCCGCAGCGCCCCGCAGGGTTCGCGCTGCTGCGCCTCATGGTGGGCGGTATCTGCAACACCGATCTGGAACTCCAGCGCGGCTACTATGGCTTCGCCGGCACGCCCGGGCACGAGTTCGTCGCCGAGGTGGTGGAGGCCGGCACGCGCTCGCTCGTGGGCCGGCGCGTGGTGGGCGAAATCAACCTCGCGTGCGGGCAGTGCGACTGTTGCCGCCAGGGACTCGGCCGCCATTGCCCGCGCCGCACCGTGCTCGGCATTGTCGGCCATCCCGGCGCCTTCGCGGAGTATTTCACGCTTCCCGAGCGCAACCTGCACGCGCTGCCGGAAGGCATGCCGCTCGATCGCGCCGTGTTCACCGAACCGCTGGCCGCCGCTTGCGAGATCCTCGACCAGGTCGCCATTCCGCGCCACGAACCGGTGGCCGTGCTGGGCGACGGCAAACTCGGCCTGCTGATCGCGCTGGTGCTCGACGCGCATGGCTACCCGGTCCACCAATTCGGCCGCCACCCGGAAAAGCTGCGCATCGCCGCCGCCGCCGGCGTGGCCACGGAACTGGCCGGCGCAAAACTCCCCACCGCGGCCTACAACTGGGTGGTCGACGCCACCGGCAGCGCCGACGGCCTGCGCTCCGCGGCATCGATGGCGCGCCCGCGCGGGACGGTGATCCTCAAGTCCACGGTGCACGGCGCCGTAGCCGTCGACACCGCTCCGATTATCGTGCGCGAGATCACGCTGGTCGGTTCGCGCTGCGGCCGCTTCGAAGCGGCGCTCCCGCTGCTGGAGCATGCGCTCATCCCCGTCGAAGAAATGATCGCGGCGCGCTACCCGCTGCGCGAGGCCGCGCACGCATTCGCCCACGCCGCGCAGCCCGGGGTGCTGAAAGTGCTGCTCGAAGGTTGACGGTGCGGGCCGGACTGTCTACCCTGGAGACACACCTTTGCCATGCTTGGAGGGAACCTGATGGACAACCTGGGGAAGGATTTGCGCTTCGCCCTGCGCCAGTTGCGCAAGAACCTGGGATTCGCTTCGACCGCCATCCTGGTGCTGGCTCTCGGCCTGTGCGCCAGTGTGGCCCTCTTCGCTTTCGTGGATGCGGCGCTCATCAAGCCGCTGCCGTATGCGGACCCCGGGCGCCTGGTGGGCGTTTTTGAGAGTGCCCGGATGTTTCCGCTGAGCAATCTGTCGTATCCCGACTACCTCGACTGGAAGAAGCGGAACACCGTCTTCAGCGCCTTCGATGCGTACGACGGTTACGGGTACACCCTGAGCGCGCCATCCGGTCCGCAACCGGTACGAGGCGCTCGCGTCACCAGCGGGTTCTGTCACACGCTGGGCGTGACTCCGGTACTGGGCCGGGACTTTTACGCGGGCGAGGATCTTCCGGGCGCGCCCCCCGCCGTCCTGCTGAGCTACGCCGCCTGGCAGGAGCGCTACGGTGGAAAGCGCGAGGTCCTGGGGCGGGTCGTGACCTTGGACGGTGTTCCGAACCTCATCGTCGGTGTGCTGCCGCGGGAGTTCCACTTCGCTCCCGCCGGCTCGCCGGAGTTCTTTGCCGCCTATCACGCTACCAGCGAGTGCGACCTGCGGCGAAGCTGCCATGGTCTCTACGGCGTCGCGCGGCTCATGGATGGCGTCTCCTTCCAGCATGCGCTGGCCAATGTGACGTCCATCGCCAAGCAGTTGGAAAAGGAGTATCCCGACTCCAACCGCGATCAAGGCGCGGCCCTGGCGCCCCTGGCCGAAGTCATTGTGGGAAATGTTCGTCCCTTATTGCTGGTGTTGCTGACCGGGGCCGGGTTGCTGCTGCTGATTGCCCTGGTCAACGTAGCGAGCCTGCTGCTGGTCCGTTCCGAAAGCCGCCGCCGGGAGATGGCCGTGCGCGCGGCGCTGGGCGCATCCTCGGCAAGATTGATCTCCCAGTTTGTGACCGAAGCGCTGGTCCTGGCCGTCGCGGGAAGTCTGCTTGGCCTGGTATCGGCGCGGTGGGCCATGCAACTCCTCGCGAAACTCATTTCTAAGAACATGCTGGCCGGCATGCCGTTTCTGGCCGGCCTCGGGTTAAACGTCCGCGTGGTGGCCTTCGCGGGCCTGGTCTCACTCGCCGCGGTCGTGCTGTTCTCGTTTGCGCCCGGTTTGCGCATCTGGTCGCGCGAGATGCGCGAGGGCCTGGCCGAAGGCAGCCGCGGCTCGGCCGGAACCGCATGGCGCAGGCTCGGCTCCAAACTGGTCGTGCTGGAACTGGCCACGGCGGTGGTATTGCTGGTGGGCGCCGGGTTGCTCGGCAAAAGTCTGTACCGCCTGCTGCATGTGGACCTCGGGCTCGAACCGGATCATCTGGTCACCATGGATGTGTCGGCGCCCCAGTCCCACTACGGAAAAGATCCGCAGGCCATTGCTCTGGCGCGCCAGATCGTGAGCCAGGTCGAGCGTCTGCCCGGCGTGAGATCCGCCGGCATCGCGTCCAATGGCATCCCGCTGGACGGCAACGGCAACACCACGTGGTTCCGCGTGCTGGGGCGGCCCTGGCATGGAGAGCATAACGAAGTGCCCGAACGGGATGTGAGCGCAGCCTACTTCACTACGCTCGGGGCGAAACTACTGCGCGGCCGCTACTTCAACGAAGGCGAGGACAAGTCGAAGCCGCGCGTGGCGATCGTCAACCAGGCGCTGGTGAAGCAATACTTCCCGGGTGAAGATCCTCTGGGCAAGCAGCTTTCGGAGCTCTCGACGCCGCCTGTGCCCATCGAAATCGTGGGCCTCGTGGAAGACATCCGGGAAGGGCCGTTGGACGCCACCATTCCACCGGTTCTGTACATTCCTTTCGGCCAGAGCACCGACACCTATTTCGGCCTGGTCGTTCGGACTTCCGCAGCCGAGGGATCGCTTCTCCCGGCGTTGGCCGCCATGATCCATCAGATCGATCCCGGCATCGTTACCATTGGCGGAATGACCATGCACACCAGAATTCGGAACTCGCCGTCGGCCTACATGCACCGCTCCGCGGCGTGGCTGGTGGGAGGCTTCGCCGCCCTGGCGTTGCTGCTCGGCGTAGTCGGACTTTACGGCGTGGTAGCGTACTCGGTGAGCCGGCGGAGTCGCGAAATTGGCATCCGCATGGCGCTGGGCGCGCAGCGTCGTTCCGTCTACCGGCTCATCTTGAAGGAGGCGGGATGGCTGGCCGCCTTCGGCATAGCAATCGGCCTGGTGTGCTCGGTGGCCGCGGCCACACTGCTGCGCGGCGTGCTGTTCGGCGTCCGCTCTTGGGATGTGGCGACCCTCGCCGCGGTGGCCGGCGTGCTCGGTCTTGCGTCGCTCCTGGCCAGCTTCATTCCCGCGCACCGCGCCGCCTCGGTCAATCCGGTGGACGCGCTGCGCTCCGAATAGCGGCCGCCGCACCACTGTATAATCCCACTAAGCCAACAGGGGGGATTTATGTTTTCGCGGTTTCTATTCTGGCCGTGGTTTGCCGGATTGACCTTGCTCGCCATAGGGTTGTTCGCCGTTAGAAGGGAGTTGTCGGCGGCGCCCGGACTGGACAAGCTGATCGTTTTGGGGCGCGTGTTCTTCGCCGTCCCGCTGGCAGCCTTCGGAGCGGAGCACCTCTCGGGCGCCCGATTCGTCATGCAAGTGGTCCCGGCCTGGATGCCGGCGCGCCTCTTCTGGGTGTATTTTGTGGGTTGCGCGCTGGTGGCCGCGGCCCTCAGCCTCATACTGAGAATTCGTGTACGCCTGACGGCTACGCTGTTGGCAGTCATGTTCCTCCTGTTCGTGGCCTTGGTGCACGCGCCCCGAGTCGCCGCCAACCCGAGGGACCGAATCGCCTGGGCGGTCGCGCTGAGAGACCTCGCTTTCGCGGGGGGCGCCTTGGCTCTCGCCGCGGCTCAAACCTCCCACCGGCTGATCGTCATTGCACGTGTGGGTGTCGCCATTTCCGTGATCTTCTTCGCGGTCGAGCACTTTCTGCATCCGGAGTTCGCGCCCGGCGTCCCCCTGGGCAAGCTGACACCCGCGTGGATGCCCTTGCACGCCTTCTGGGGATACCCCATCGGCGTTGTCCTGCTCGCCGCCGGAGCGGGCATGCTGCTCAATAAGCATTCCCAGACCGCCGCGGCCTGGCTCGGACTGGCGATGACTGCCCTTGTTTTCTTCCTCTACCTGCCCATACTGGCGGTGGCCCAGCGGCCGGAAATCATGGAAGGAATCAATTATGTCTTCGACACGCTGCTGTTCGGCGGAACGGCACTGCTTGTGGCGGGGGCTATGCCAAGGGATTCCAAGCAGTCGCCGGCGCGATCTTCATAGCCTTACTGCTCTTCCGTTCCTCGAACCACTACGCGATTGGCCACAGTGGCCATCGCAACCCTCTTTGCCATCTCCTTCCGGATCAAATCCACCGCGCTGGGAGACAGCCCGGAGCCCCCCAGATTCCCTGTACGGAAATCTTCGGACCACCACTTCGGCCGCATCAGGCCGTAATCGGAATGGGAACCGGCGCCCATAAGCATGTGGACGATCTCATGAGCCATTACCCTGCCGAGGATCTGGGGCAGATATAAGCCGTGCGTCCTGAGCGACAGAGCGCGTTTTGCGAAAGGCCGCGGCAAGCTCGGAAATCATGCTGATCGAGAACTTCCGGTAGAAGAAGTCTGCCGAAACGATATCCCCCGGCTGCTGCTGGGTCATACAGTGCAGCGCGCCCAGACCCCAGATCAGCTCGGTGCAGTTGATGCCCACCACCTCGCGGCCGCTTTCGGGATTGGGATCAGCCTGGTGTGTTCGGTGGCCGCGGCCACGCTGCTCCGCGGGGTGCTGTTCGGCGTCCGCACGTGGGATCTGCCGACTCTCGCCGCTGGGGCCGGCGTGCTTGGCATGGCGTCGCTCCTGGCCAGCTTCATTCCCGCGCCGCACCGCGAAGGTCAACCCTGTGGAAGCGCTGCGCGCCGAATAGCCGGCATATAGGCTGTTTTGAGCGCTAATCTAGGAAAAGGGGAGACCATCGTGGACGCTCTGGCGGAGAAACCTGATGCCCGGTTGCGTGCGTGGAAGCCGAAGACGGCCGCCGAGCCGAGCGAGCGCATTTCGGAATTGATCGATCTCGCCGACCACGCCGTTCTCGATCTGGGGCGCTCTCGTGCCGCTGAACAGGAGGTCCTCGACCTGCTCGATTAGCCCACAACCCGGTGAGGTGTGGCGCTCCCACCCCCCACCTTTGAGCCGGGATCCCCGCGGCAAGTTGGCCCGCGCCCCGGAGCCTTTAAACAATCCCGGATCCTTTTCTATCACACTCGCCGGCGAATGAGCACCAACGCCGTGACGCCGAAACCCAACAAACCCAACGTCCCTGGCTCCGGCACACCGGACTGAGAAACAGGATTAGCGGTTGCACTGGAAAATTCGACGCGAAAAGCCGTCGGATCGCCTCCGTTATCCATCGTCACCCGAATAAAGTTCTGGCCAGACACAAATCCGCTATTCAGGGTGAAACCGGTCGCAGCACCGAAGCCGGCAAAGCCAGTAGTCGCAACTGCGGCATTTCCGTTCAGACTGATGGCTCCATCGTTGTCGGTGCCAAACGTCCCAGTAATCACCGCGGTCGCCGGGTCGAAACCAGTCAGATCTACCATCAACTGGTAAACATAATTTCCTGACACGCCCGCAAAGCCATTGGAGCCCGGCGAAACCCATCCGGATAAGGCGTTATCAGGGTAATAGCTGCCGCCAACGATGAATCGGAACGGCGTGCTCCCGATCGCTTCGCTTGCACCAACAGGCTCGGAGAAGAGCGTCCAAAAATTCGTTGCGGCGCCGATTGCTTGTACCACATCGGACCCGTTCACACCGGTATTGTGAACTGTAATGGTCCCTGCGCTCAACAGGCTTACGCCCAGCACACTACCTATCACCAATGACAGAACTTGCCGGCAGATCATGGAATTTTCCTCTCAACAAAGGACGCGCCAATATTATCCAGACACCATGGTTACCGCTTGGAACTGCCGGCTTGCTGTCGTGGATCTTTGGACAAGTCTCTCGGAGTATACCGGGTTCCAGTATGGAAACAAGTAGTCTCTTGAGAGTTTACAATTGATTAAGTACCGTACTGTTACGGCTACTCCGAGCAATAGCCGCCACCCAAATTGCCTCCGCCACCGTCGCCACAACAGGTGCGAGTTGGGTTAACGGTTACTTCACGCCGGCTGCTGTTGGGTCATGCAGTGCAGCGCGCCCAGGCCCCAGATCAGCTCGGTGCTGTTGATGCCCACCACTTCGCGGTCCGGAAACACGCGCGCCAGCGTCGCCAGCGCCACGCGGTCGGCGGCGTCGTTAAACGTCGGGACCAGCACCAGGCGGTTGGCGATGTAGAAATTCGCGTAGCTGGCCGGCAGCCTGCGCCCCGCGAACACCACCGGGCGCGGCATGGGTAGCTTCACCACGCGCAGACCGGCGGCGCGCAGCAGTGCCAGGTTCTCGCGCAGCGGTTCGTAATTGGCGTCCGCGCGGTCCGCCTCGGTGGCCGCCACCACCGCATCCTTCGCCACGAACCGCGCCAGGTCGTCCACGTGGCCGTGCGTATCGTCGCCCGCGATGCCGCGGCCGAGCCAGATCACGCGCCGGGCGCCGAGGTAATCGCGCAGGGCCCGTTCGATGGTGGCGCGGTTAACTCCGGGATTGCGCGCCTGCACCGGGCTCAGCAGGCATTCCTCGGTGGTCAGCAGCAAGCCAGCGCCGTTGACGTCGATGGCGCCGCCCTCGAGCACCATTCCCGGAGTCACTGCCGCCAGTTTCAGGCGCCGGGCGAGGAAGCGCGGCACGGCCGCATCCAGTTGCCAGTCGTCGTACTTGGCCCAGGCATTGAACCGCCACGCCACCAGCGCCTGTTCGCCCGAACGGCGCTTGACGAACAGCGGGCAGAAATCGCGCGTCCAGGAGCGGTTGGTCGGGCACACAAAGAATTCCACGGCCTCCATCCGCGCGCCCACTTTGCGCAGCACGCGCCGCGCCTGCTCTTCGAGCGCGTCATCTAGCACCAGGATGCGCACCCGCTCCACGCCGCTCAGCTTGCGTACGATCTCGCCATAGACCCACGGGATGGGCGCGAACCGGCCCGGCCAGTCGCTGCGGTTGTGCGGCCAGGCGATCCAGGTGGCCTCGTGCGGCTCCCATTCGGCGGGCATGCGGAGACCGCGCTCGGGCGGTGCGGGCGCGTTCAATCGATCACCCGGGACAGGATCGGACCGTAGGCGTCGATCCGCCGGTCGCGCAGGAAGGGCCAGTTGCGCCGCACCTCTTCGATGCGCCGCGGGTCGCACTCGACAATGAGGGTCTCCTCCCGGTCGTGCGACGCCTCCGCCAGCACCTGCCCGAAGGGATCGGCCACGAACGACCCGCCCCAGAACTCCAGGCCGCGCTCCGGTGGACCCTCGTACCCCACGCGGTTCACCGCGGCTACGTACAGGCCGTTGGCGATGGCGTGCGACCGCTGGATGATGCGCCACGCATCGTATTGTGCCGCGCCGTATTGCGCCTTCTCCGCGGGATGCCAGCCGATGGCCGTGGGGTAGAACAGCACCTGCGCGCCGCCGAGCGCCGCCAGGCGCGCCGCCTCCGGATACCACTGGTCCCAGCACACCAGCGGCGCCACGCGGGCGTAGCGCGTATCGAAGCAGCGGAACCCCAGGTCGCCCGGCGTGAAGTAGTATTTTTCGAAATATAACGGGTCGTCGGGGATGTGCATCTTGCGGTAGATGCCCGCCAGCGCGCCATCGGCGTCGGTCACCAGCGCCGTGTTGTGATACACGCCCGCCGCCCGCCGCTCGAAGACCGACCCGACGATCACCACCGCCAGTTCCCGCGCCAGCCGCGCGAAGCTCTCGCTGGTGGGTCCGGGAACCGGCTCGGCCAGGTCGAACAGCTCCGCGTTCTGCTCGCGGCAGAAATACTGCGAGCGAAACAGCTCCTGCAAACAGACGATCTGCGCGCCCTTGCCCGCCGCTTCGCGGATGCGCCATTCGGCCTTGGCCTGGTTCTCGTTGGGGTCCTGACCGCAGGCCATCTGGATGAGCCCCACGCGGAATTTGGCGAAATGCACAACCCTATTGTACGGTTGCCGGGCCCTGCTATGATTGCAGTTTCCGTGACCTACCGCGCGCTCGCCCTGTTCGATATCGACGGCACGCTGGTCCGCCGCGCCGGGCCGCATCACCGCGAAGCGCTGGTCCACGGCATTCGCCGCGTGACGGGACTCGAAACCACGACCGACGGAATCCCGGTGCAGGGCATGCTCGATCCCGACATTCTGACCACTATGCTGCGCCGCGCCGGCGTCTCGCGCGCGGCGATTCGCGAAGACATGCCCGCCCTCGTGCGCGCCGCCGAGCGGCACTACCTGCGGGTCTGTCCCGCCCTCGACGACAAGCATTGTCCCGGAGTCCAGCCGCTGCTCGAGCGGCTCACGCGCCGCGGCATCCTGCTGGCCCTGGTCACGGGCAACCTGACGCGCATTGGATGGCGCAAGCTGGAGCGCGCCGGCCTGCGCGCATTCTTCCGCTACGGCGCCTTCGGCGAGATGGCGAAGACGCGCGCCGGCTTGGCACGGATGGCCATCGGCGAGGCGCGTACCCGCGGCTGGATTCCGCGTGGCGCGCCGGTTTCGCTCATCGGCGACGCCCCCGCCGATATCCTCGCCGCCCGCCGCAACCACATTCGCGCCATCGCCGTCCAGACCGGCATCACGCCGGTGGAAGACCTGGTGGCCGAGCACCCCGACGTCCTGCTGCGCGACCTGCGCGATCTGCGGCTGCGCATGATTGAGCAGTAGGGTAGGCCTCCTGGCCTGCCCGGCATTGGAGCGCGCCTTCGGCGCGAATGGCAGGCCAGGAGGCTACCTTACCGCGCCCGGTACACGACATACTTCGCATTCTCAAACGCCGCGGCCCGCGCCAGCCGGTTCGCCGGCTGCACCACCACGTAGCCGATGCCCAGCCCGTCATACTTCGCGAACTCCGCCGCCTGGAACGTCCGCGCCATGGTCTGTTGCCAGCGGAACCACCACCGCTCGCCGAACCCCCGCAGGTAATTGACCTGGCCGCCGCCCTTCCAATCGACGTACACGGCGCGCAGCGCTTCGGAGCGGAACACGCCCGGGGAAAGCGCGCGGCCCGCGTCCGGGAAAAGAAACACCGCGTCTGGCGAAGTGTTGGACCGGGCCCATTCGGAAAGCTGCGCCAGTTCCGGGGTGTGCAATTGGGGATAATTGACCACTCCGCCCAGCGTGGGAATCGCCCAGAACGCCACGGCCGCCGCCAGCGGCGCCAGGCGCGGCCTGCTCCATACCGCCCCGGCGGTTACTGCCGCGAGCCCCACCGCCCATGCGATGCGGCTCCACGCCAACGGCCCGATGACCACCGTCTGCAGCGGCAACAGGTACGCCAGGGCGAGCCACGCCACACCCTCCGCCAAACGCCCGCGTAGGGCCGCGCGTACGCCCGCCACGGCGGTGAGGAACTGCATGCCCAGCGCCACAAACAGCAGCGTCCGCATGGGCTGCAACTGGGGAATGAGGGCCCATCGCAAGCGCTCCAGCAGCAGCCACGAAGCCGGCATGCTGGCGATGCCCAGGACGGCCAGGCCAAGCAGCACCATGCGCAGTTCCATGGGCATCTCGCGCCGCAGGCGCGCCCACGCCGCCAGGAAGAGGGCGAACAGGACGATCCAGTGCACCACCAGCAGCGGCGGCCAGCTCGAAATCCACACATAGGCGGCGCGCATGCGCTCGACCCGTTCGTCCCATGGCGGGATCGGGGCGAAAAACGCCTGTTCCGCGCCGGCGCCCTGAATCCGCGCCGCCAGCCACAGAATCGCGAGGGCGGCCGCGAGCGGCGCCAGGCTCCACCACCGCCGCCGCGCAATGGCGAGCGCCGCAAACAGCCCCCAGAACGGAAGGGCCGCCGGCGCATGGAATAGGAACGCGGCCGCGGCCGCCACCCCCGCGCTCCGGTACCGCCGGTGCGCCAGCAGTCCCATGGCGCAGAGGATCAGCGGCACGGCGAACGCGCGCGGCGTGGGCTCATACTCGATGGTCAGCACCTGCGGTCCCGCGATGAGCGCGCCCAATGAGCAGATGGCGGCCACCGCGAGCGCGGGCCCCGCCGTAAGCCCCATGGCGGCCGCCATCAGGTACAAGCCCCAGATGCCCAGCGCGCGCGCCGCCACCTGCTCCACGGCCAGCACCGCGCGGAAACGCAAGCCCGTCACGCGGCCGAGCGCAAGCGCCGTCTCGTCGTACAGCGTGTACGCCACCTGCGAGTGCTCGGCCAGCATGTCGTTGCGCAGCACGGAGTCGTTCCGCAGGTGCTCCAGGACGGGCACATAAATCTGGCTGTCCTGCTGCAGCCAGGTGTGTCCCGGAAACTGAAAGAACGTCACCAGCGCGAGCGCTACCACCGCGGCGGCCGTCGCCAGTCGCTTCATTGCGCGGGCGTCTTATCCAACTGCTGCTTCACCCACACCCGATTCGGGTTCAGTGCCAGGGACCTGGTGAAGGCTTGCCGTGCCTCCGCATCCTTGTTTTCCTTGCGCAGGCTGAGTCCCAGCCACAGCCACGCCTCGGAGTTCTTCGCATCCAGTTCGATGGCCTTGCGAAAATCCGCCACGGCCTGCGCTACGCCGCCGCCCAATTGGGCCGGCAGGTAGTAGTTGCCGACGCCGCGCGCCACGTACACCGAGGAGGAGTTGGGCGCCTTGGCAACCGCCTTGTTGATGGCGTCCCGGGCGCGCGGCCCGTAGCTCAGGCCGCTGAGCAGGTCCGTGCTGGCCTGTCCGTAGAGCGTACCCAGCAGGCGGTAGTATTCCGCCGTGTCGGGTTTGAGCGAAACCGCCTTCTCGGCCGCTTTGATCCCCCGCTCCGCCGCCTTCTGCGCCTCCTTCTTGTTGCGCTGCTCCAGCAACACTTCCGCCGTATAGGAAGCCGCCAGCGCCGCGCGATACTGCGCATCGGCGTCGCCGGGCGCCTTGGCCGCGGCCGCGGAGTACTCGTTGTCCATTTTCTCCAGCGCGGCGCGGTCCTGCCGGTCGCGCGCCCCCTCCAGCGCCGAGGGAGGCGCCGCCAGAAAACCAGCCATGAGCAGAATCCACGTCATAAAAGCTTTCAGCGATCAGCGATCAGCTCTCAGCTATCAGCTTCCCCCCGCGCCGCTTGCGGCGCAAGCTGAAAGCTGACGGCTGAGAGCTGACAGCTATCCTCACAGCTCGGCCACCCGCCGTTGCACCAGGAAATAGTACACCCCGAGCAGAACCAGCAGCACGCCATTGACGGCGAACACCACGGGAGCCGAAAAGATTGGGACGAGCCATCCCGCGAACAGGTTTCCGGTGGGCATCCCGCTGCGGAACGCGAAGTTGTAGACGCTGATCACGCGGCCGCGCATCTGGTTGGTCACAATCAACTGCACCAGCGAGCTCACCATGGCGAACACCGCCATCATAGAGGCGCCGGAGAAAAACAGCATGGCGCAGCTCATGGCAATCGAGCGGGAAAGCGCGAAGCCGGAAACCCCCGCCCCCAGGCACATCAGCATGGCCAGCGCCACGCGCCCCTTGTTGCGCACGTTCCCCAAACCGGCCACCGCCAGCGCCCCCACCACCGAACCCATGCCGGACATGGAAAGGAACGTCGCATAGATCCCCGAGCCCTGGTGGAAGATCTTATCGGTGAACACCGGCAGAAAGGTCCTCATGGGCACGCTCAGCGCCGTCATGCAGAACCCCAGCACGATCAGCGCCACCATGGCGCTCTGCTTGCGAATGAACCGGATGCCCTCCTTCAAGCTGTCCAAAATACTCTCGGTGGTCTTCTCCGGCAGGAAACGGACCGTCAACATGAGCAGCGAAACAATGGGCGCGAGGAAGGACAGCGTGTTCAGCGCAAAGCACCACGTGTCGCCATACGTGTTCAGGGCCCAGCCTCCCAGGGCCGGCCCCACCATCACCGCGGCATTGAACTGGATGGAGTTGAGCGCGATGGCGTTGGGCATGTCCTCCTTGGGCACCAGCGTGGGGATGAGGGCCGAATACGCCGGGCCGCCGAAGGCCTGGGCGAATCCCACCACGAACGAACACGTCAGAAAGTGCCAGACCTTCACCACGTGGAAGCCCACCAGCACGGTCAGCACAAGCGCGCCCGTCATCTGCACGCATTGCGAGAAGATGAGCATGTGCCGGCGTTCAAAGCGGTCCGCCAGCACCCCGCCCAACAACGAGAATAAAAAGATCGGGGTCGCCTGCAAGATGGGATCGAGCGCCAGCAGGCGCGCCGAGTGGCTCAGCTTCCAGATCAGCCAGCCCTGCGCGAACAACTGCATCCAGGTGCCGATGGCGGAGGCGCACGCGCCGATCCACATCAGGCGGAAGTCGCGATATTGAAAAGCTTTGAAAACCCGGCGGAGCACGTGGCGAACTTGAAACCTGGATTGTACCAGTTCCGGCCCCGGACCCGCCCGCCGTGGGGTAGGCCTCCTGGCCTGTCCCCATGGCCCGAAGGGCCACCAATGTCGATGAAAGCTGCGAGCAGGCCGGTTACCAACCCGCCGCGGGATTCCATCCCGCCCCACACGGCGAGGCCTCCCGGCCCGCCTCGCGCCTATGCGCGCTCCCACGGCGGAACGGGCCGCGAGGTTTACACCGCCTTGGCCAGCGCGTTCTGCAGGAACTCGGCGATCGACAGCGTCAGCGCGCGCGGGTATTCGGTGCGCACCAAGGCCAGCGCCTGCTTGCGGACCAGCCGGTGGCCGGCCACCCGCAGCCTCTGGAACCGCGCGTGCCGCCCGCGCAAAGCGAACTGCGGAAGGATGGAATGGCCGAAGCCGGATTCCACCAGCCGCTTGATGGCTTCGGTGTCGTCGGCTTCCATGATGACCCTTGGGACCAACCCCAGCTCCCTGAAGAATTGCTCGATGATGGTGCGCATGTTGCTTCGCTTGGGATACAGCAGGAAAGGGGCGCCGGCCAGCTCGGAGGGCTGTACGGTGGCCACGGCGCGGTCGTGCACCCCGGCCGGCGACGGGCGCAACACCAGCAGCTCCTCTTCGAACAGCGGCAGCAGGGTCAAGCCCTGCTCCGGCCACGGCAGGGAAATCAATCCCAGATCGAAGCGCCGTTCCACCAGTCCGGCCACGATTTCCTCGGTGGCGGCAACCGTCACCTGTACCTCCGCCCCCGGGAACCGCTTGCGCAGCAGGCGCAGGGGGCGGCCCAAACGATGGATCAGGGTGGTGGCGCCGGTGGCGAAACGGAATGGCCGCGTGTCCTGGCCCGGGTCGTTCTCGAACTCCTGCTGAATCGCGCGCACTTTCCGGGTCACTTCCCGGGCCTGTTCAGCCAGCCGGAAGGCCTGCGGCGTGGGCACCAGCCTCTTGCCGGAGTGCACAAACAGCTCGGTGCGCAGCTCCTCGGCCAGGCCGCGGATTTGCAGGCTCACCGCGCCCGGCGAGAGGTACAGCTTTTCGGCGGCGCGCGTCACGCTGGAGTTTTCCATGACGGCGAGAAAGATTTCGAACTGGCGGAGATCCATGGGAACACCTTCCATGGACGAGCATCGCACAGAATCGTTTAGTTTTGCTCAACGATCGTTTCAGATATTCAGGTTTGACACTCCTCTTACATGGGCTTATAGTCCACGGTGAGGGCAGTCCGTCTCGCGGCTGCAAGCGTCACAAATATATGATGACCAAGCTTTGTTGGATCCTGTCGATTCTCTGCCTGCTGTTCGCCGGTACGGCGGCGGCCCAGGAAACCCGCGGCGCCATCGTGGGCCAGGTGATTGATCCTAACGGGGCCATCGTCCCCGGCGTAAACGTGACCGTCACCAACGTGGAGACGGGCCAGAAAACCCAGCTCACCACCAACGAAAGCGGCAGCTACAACGCGCCGCTGCTTCCCATCGGCCGTTACCGCCTGGAGGCCGTGTTGACCGGCTTCAAGCACTACGTCCGCGACGATATCGAGCTTCGTGTGGGCGACCGCCTGCAACTGGATATCAAACTCGAACTGGGAGTGGTCTCCGACTCGGTCACGGTGACCGAATCCACGCCGCTGCTGCAGGCCGCCGACGCCACCATGGCGCAGGTGGTCGATAACCGGCGCATGACCGAATTGCCCCTGGCGCATGGCAATCCGTATCACCTGATCGCGCTCTCGACCGGTACCACCTTCGAAGGCGACCCCAAGCTCAACCGGCCCTATGACCCCACGCATATCGTGGCGTATGCCATGGACGGCACCAAGCCGAACTCCAGCGACATCACGCTCGACGGCGTGGCCAACACCGCGCTCGCCACGGGGAACTCGTCGAGCGGGAATTCGGTGACCGCGGCCTACGTGCCGCCCACCGACGCCATTGCCGAAGTGAAGCTGCAAACCGCCACCTTCGACGCCAAAAGCGGCCAGACCTCGGGCGGCGTGGTGATGGTCAGCCTGAAGAGCGGCGCCAACGCGCCGCACGGCACGGCCTACTACAACTGGAAATCGCCGGACATGATGGCCAACGATTTCTTCGCCAACAAGAACGGCATTGCGCTGGCGGATTTCACCTATAAGCGGATCGGCGCCTCCCTCACCGGGCCGGTGTTCATCCCCAAGGTGTACAACGGCCACAATAAGACCTTCTTCATGGCGGCCTACGAGCACATTCACGACCTGACGCCGCGCGGCCAAACGACCACGGTTCCGACTTTGGACGAACGCACTGGCAATTTCTCCGAGTTGTTGAAAATCGGCTCCACCTACCAGATCTACGACCCGCTATCGCGCATCAAGCTGGCCAACGGGCGCTACCAGGCCGCCCCGTTTGCGAACAACATTATCGATCCCATTCGGATCAATCCGGTGGCCAAGGCGATCCTGGGCTTCATCCCCAGTCCGATCAGCGCCGGCACCACGGCGGATCACCAGAATAACTACCCCACTCCCAACCAGCCCGAGGACAACTTCTACTACACCTTCGTGACCCGCGTGGATCATAATTTCAGCGACCGGCACCGCTTCGCCATCCGCGCCGACATCAACGACCGCGACGCGGTGTCGAAGGACTGGTTCAAATCCGCCGCTTCCGGCCAGGACCAGAATTATGGCGCCAAGGGCGGCGCCCTGGACGATGTGTTCACCATCTCGCCCACCTTCATTGTGAACACGCGCTACGGCTTCAGCCGCTACGTACGGTTGACCACGCCGGCCTACGGGCGCGGCTTCGACCTCACCAGCCTCGGGTTCCCGGCATCGTTCAATAACGCCATCGACCCGACCATTCGCGAGTTCCCGTTCATCAACATCAACGGCATGTTCTCCACCAACAACATCGGTGAAGACCGCAACATGGACACGCACACCCTGATGGCCGCCTTCACGAAAGTGAAGGGCGCGCACGTGTTTGACTTCGGCTTCGAGTTCCGCGCCTACCGGCAGGCCCGCTACAACCTGAGCTCGCAGTCGAGCGGCAACTTCGATTTCGACACGTCCTTCACCAAGGGCCCTCTGGACAACTCCTCGGCGCCGCCCACTTCGGGCCCCTCGGCGTTCGCCGCCTTCCTGCTGGGGATTCCGGACACCAAGAGCCTGGTCGCGCGCAATACCAGCATGGCGGAGCAGTCCACGGCCTGGATGGGTTACTTGCAGGATAGCTGGCGCGCCACCCGCAAGCTGACTCTGACGCTGGGCCTGCGCTATGAGCTCGAGAAGCCCACCACGGAACGCTACAACCGCAGCGTGACGGGCCTCGATACCTCGACGGTATGGTCGCAAAGCGCGGCCGTGCAGGCGGCCTATGCCGCCACCTACGCCGCCAATCCTTCGCTCCTGCTGGCGCCCAGCGCCTTGCAGATCAAAGGCGGCTTGCAGTTCGCCGGCGTCGGCGGCCAGTCGCGCAGCCTGTGGAACACCGATAACAACAACATCGCGCCGCGCATCGGCCTCGCCTTCACGGCCAACGACAAGACCGTGATTCGCGCCGGCTACGGCATCTTCTTCAGCCCGCTCGGCCTGCGCCGCGGCGATGTGCTGCAGAGCGGCTTCCAGAGGCCGAACTCGTTCATTCCGACCAACGACAACTTGACCTTCACCACCCTGTCGAATCCGTTCCCCACCGGCATCCTCGACCCCACCGGCTCCGCCCTGGGCATCCAGACCGAGGCCGGCAACGCCATTACCTTCTTCAACCCGAACATCCAGACGCCGTACATGCAGCGCTGGCAGTTGAGCATTCAGCGGCAACTTCCGGGCGACACCCTGCTGGAAGTCGCCTACGTGGGCAACAAGGGCCTGAAATTGGAAAGCGAGACGGCCACGCCGTCCACGTCGAACCAGGTTTCCGTCAGCCCGTACACCAACCTGAACGCGCTGCCCGATCGGTATCTGTCAAGCTCGATCACCAAGGACGCGGCCAACAACGCCGCCAATACCCTGTTGACCACCACCGTGGCGAACCCCTTCCTGGGCCTCGCCGGCTTCGGGGTCAACAGCACCGCCACCACGCTCCAGCAGCAGGCCCTGCTGGTGGCATACCCGCAGTTCGGCCAGGTGCTGACCACCCTCAATAACGGCGCCTCCTGGTACCACGCACTCCAGGTGCGGTTGGAGAAACGCTACTCCAAGGGCGTCACCATCAACTTCGGATACACGTGGTCGAAGTTCATGGAGTCCCT
>JADGNR010000503.1 GCA_017883415.1 Bryobacteraceae bacterium
TGAACAGGATGAAGAGCAGCGAAAAGAACGCCAGGTACCAGACGGTGAGCCGCAGGCGGAAGCTCTTAATCATCGCCCACTCCCGGCTCGGCGGTCAGGATGTAGCCTTCGCCGCGGCGCGTGTGAATCAGGCGGCGGCCGAATCCGGTATCCAGCTTGGCGCGCAGGCGCTTGATGTAGACCTCGATCAGGTTGGAGAAGGGATCGAAGCTCTCGTCCCAAACGTGTTGCGCGATCGGCTCGCGGCCTACCACGCGGCCTTCGTTCAGGACCAGGTATTCCAGCAGGGCGTATTCCTTGGCCGTGAGACTCACCGGTTTTCCGCCGCGCGTGACGGCGTGGCTGGCGGTGTTCAAGGCCAGGTCGGCCACGCGCGCCACTTGCGGCCGCAAGCTGGCGGAGCGCCGCAGCAGCGCGCGCAAACGCGCCAGCAGCTCCTTAAAATCGAACGGCTTCGCCAGGTAGTCGTCGGCGCCGGAATCCAGGCCGGCCACGCGGTCGTCCACCGCATCGCGCGCCGTCAGCATCAGGATCGGCGCGGCAAACCCGCGTCCGCGCAGCGCGCGGCAGACCGTATGCCCGTCTTGGACCGGCAGCATGACGTCCAGAATCACCAGGTCGTACTCGTTGATCGCCGCCTGGTAGAGCGCCTGTTCGCCGTCGCGGGCGATATCCACGGCATAGGCCTGTTCGCGCAAGCCCTTGGCGATGAAGCCGGCAACCCGGGACTCGTCTTCCACCAGCAGGATCCTCACGGTGGCCCTCTCCTTCCATTGTGCGGTAGCGGACATGAACGCACAATGAACCGGCGGGCTGCGGTTTTCACAAATCATTTACAGCGCCTTCACGGCGGTCCCCGGTAAGCTTTAAGTAGTGGGAGCTTCGTTGGGTTCAATACCTTTGGTGCAGCAGGCCGCGCCTTCTGACGACGTGACGTGGCAAGCCATTGCCATGTGCGAACGGGTGGGCGCGGTGGTTCTGGCGGCGATTCTGAGCCCGCTCGTGGCGGGATGCGCGCTGGCGGTAGGGGTGCTGTCGCGGCGCAGTCCGCTGATTGCGCACCGGCGCGTCGGCTGGCGCGGACAACCGTTATGGATGCTCAAGCTTCGCACCATGTGGAGCCGCCAGGACGCCGGCGCCGGGCGCGGTTTCCGCTGGATCGAATACATCGATGACGAAGCCGGCCCGCAGTCCAAGCATGCCTGCGATCCGCGCGTGACCAGCCGTCTCGCCCGGTTCTGCCGGCGCCATTCGATCGACGAAATCCCGCAGTTGTGGCATGTGATTTCGGGCGAGATGTCCCTGGTCGGGCCCCGGCCCGTGACGGCGGCGGAGCTGCGCAGCCACTATGGCGCCGATGCCGTCGAGATGCTGCAAGTACGGCCCGGGATCGCGGGCCTGTGGCAAATCTCCGGCCGCAGCCAGCTCACCTATTCCGAGCGGCGGGCCCTGGACCTCGAACTGGTGCGGAGCCGTTCGGTGGGGCTGTACCTGCGGATTCTGCTGGGCACCATCCCCGAGGTCTGGAGCGGCACGAACTCCTGGTAGGTGGGTCCGAGGGCGCGCTCCCCGCGCGGCGGCAGGCCAAGAAGCCTGCCCCACTTAGCTATAATCAAATCAGGGAGATCACAGTGATGCTGAAAGTTCTGGGTACCATGGCCGTGGTGTTTCTTACGGCTGCATCGTTTTCATTCGCCGCCGGGGTTTCCACCCACACCATATACGGCAACTATATTGAAGCCCGCACCGCCGATGTTTACACTGGGCCGTGTTTCGCCAATGGCGAGGCCGAGCAGGTGGGCCGGGAAGCGGTGTTCGGCTGGAAAATCGAAAACGGCGCCTGGCACGGTGTGAGCCTGGCCGGTCTCTCCGTGGTCGGCGTGATTCGCACGCCGCACACCCTCGGGCTGGTGTCCGAGCCGGTGAATCCCGCCAAGGCCGTGCTGATCGTCGACAGCCGCGCCAATGCCGAACAGCGCCTGGCCCTCCAGAGTTTTGCCAAGTCCGTGGGCGGCGACCTGCTCCGGGACATCGTGAAGGTGGACTACGTGCCCATCGAGTTGACCATCGAGGGCGGCAACATCCATGGCGGCGCGGCGAGCCTGACGGCGGGATCGCTGGCCTCCATCCAGACGCGCGCCATGAATGCCACCGATCACGTCTGCGGCAACGAAGAGGTGTGGTATCCGCCGTTGAACCAGACCGAGCACGCCATGCCGGCCTACGCGCTGGCGAATTCGTTCTCGGGCGAGGGCCTGGGCGAAACGTGGAGCAGCCCGCTCCGCCGCAGCGGATTCCTGGGCACGTTCCGCGTGCCGTCCGAGTAATCGCCCCTTGCGGCATGCCGGGAAGATCGCGCCCGTGGCGGCGGTGGCGAGCGCCCTCTCGACGCTCGCCTGCTGCCTGCCGCTCGGGTTCGCCGCGGCTGCCTCAGCCGCGGGCGCCGGCGTTCTCGTCGCCACCCTGCGTCCCTGGTTGATGGGGCTGTCCCTGGTGTTGCTGGGCGTCGGGTTCTGGCAACTTTATCACACCAGGGGCACGTGCCGCCGGTCGCGGGGCGGCCTGGCCGTCTTCTGGGTGAGCGCCGTCATTGTAGTGAGCATGTTCCTGTTTCCGCAGGTGGTCGCCAGTTTCCTGGCCGACCGCCTTCCGTGACTATGGCGCGGCGCATCCTCATCGTCGTTCCCGCCGTTCTGCTTGCGGCCGCTGGGTGGTATGCCTTCGCCGGCCACCAGGCGCCCGCCGGCCAACCGCCGCTGGCGGACATCAGCGTCCAATCGATCGAACTTCTCAAAGCCGAGTTCAACCGCGATGCGGGCGAGCTCCGTATCATCCTGCTGCTGTCGCCTACCTGACCGGCCTGTCTGCGGGGGGCCTCCGCAGTGGAACAGATCCTCGATCATCATCCCGACGCCCGGCTGAAAGTCTTCGCGGTGTGGGAGCCCATGCTGCCTACCGATTGGGGCGCGCCCATGACCTGGGTGCTGGCGCGGCTTTCGGACCGCCGCGTGAGCCAGTTCTGGGACAAGAGCCACCTGCTGGCCCAACGCATGGCCGAGGACGCGCGCGAGCCCCAACCGAAGCCGCACTGCTGCGACCGCCGCGGCGTGCTGTGGGATCTCGCCGCCGTCTATCCCGCCGGCGCTACCTGGGGACCGGAATTGCCGGCCGCCGTCATGTTCGACGGCCCCGTGGCCAAGGTCCGGTCCGCGATCGAATCACAGTTGACGCGCTGACTCACACGTACTGGCCCGCCGCGAAGCCGGAGGCCCAGGCCCACTGAAAATTGAAGCCGCCGAGCTGGCCGGTGACATCCACCACCTCGCCGATGAAGTAGAGGCCCGGCGCCGTCCGCGCTTCGAGCGTTTTCGAGGAGAGCCCGGCGGTATCGACGCCGCCGGCGGTGACTTCGGCCTTCTCGTAGCCCTCCGTCCCGGCGGGCCGTAGGCGCCAGGCGTGCAGCCCTTCGGAAATCGCCGCGATTTCGCGGTCGCCCAGTGCCGCCGCCGGTTTCACACACCCGTGAATTTCGAACCAGCGGTCGGCCAGGCGCTTGGGAAGATACCGCGCCGCCAGCGTGCGGGCTTCCGAGCGGTCACCGTCCGACCGGCGCTCCCGCAGCAGCGCGGCGAAATCCACTCCGGGCAGCAGGTCGATCTCGATCGGTTCGCCCGGCTTCCAGCAGGACGACGCTTGCAGGATGGCCGGGCCGCTCAGGCCGCGGTGAGTGACCAGCATTTTCTCGCGAAACGCGTGACGGCCGGCCCGCGCTAC
>JADGNR010000217.1 GCA_017883415.1 Bryobacteraceae bacterium
AGGTCCGGGAAGCGGAAGCCCGGTGAAGCGATTTCGGAATCAGGATCGGGCGCCGCGGCGTCTATGAAGGTGGGGCGGTAGGGAGGTTTCGTGAATTCCAATATCAAGACATTGTTGTTCTGGACCATTCTTATTTGTGTGGCGGCCTTGCTATTTATGGTGGTCCGGACCGGCCAGGGGCCGCGCGACCAGGAGCTTACCTTTTCCGAGTTTCTGAATAAGGTCCAGAGCGGGGAAGTGAAAGACCTGGTCATCGCCGGGAACGACGTTCACGGAACTTACCTGAACAACCCCAACGTGGCGTTGCACACCACCAGCCCCACGAACTATCCGCAACTCTACGACCTTCTCAATCAGAAGAACGTCAACTACAAGATCAAGGACACTACCTCCAGCAACTGGGTGTCGATCCTGGTGCAGGCGTCGCCCTTCATTGTGCTGATCGCGTTCTGGATTTTCATGATGCGCCAGATGCAGAGCGGCGGGAACAAAGCGCTCAGTTTCGGCAAGAGCCGGGCGCGGCTGCACTCCACGCAGCAGAAGAAAGTCACGTTCAAGGACGTAGCGGGCGTGGAAGAGGCCAAGGAAGAACTGCAGGAGATCATCGAGTTTCTGCGCGAGCCGCAGAAGTTCCAGAAGCTGGGCGGGCGCATTCCCAAGGGCGTGCTGCTGATCGGGCCGCCGGGAACGGGCAAGACGCTGCTGGCGCGGGCGATCGCCGGCGAGGCCAGCGTGCCGTTCTTTTCCATCTCGGGTTCCGACTTTGTCGAGATGTTTGTAGGCGTGGGCGCGAGCCGCGTCCGCGACCTGTTCGAGCAGGGCAAGAAGAACGCGCCGTGCATCATCTTCATCGATGAGATCGACGCCGTGGGACGCCATCGCGGCGCGGGCCTTGGAGGCGGACACGACGAGCGCGAGCAGACCCTGAACCAGTTGCTGGTAGAGATGGACGGCTTCGAATCCAACGAAGGCGTGATCCTGGTGGCGGCCACCAACCGTCCGGACGTGCTGGACCCGGCGCTGCTGCGGCCCGGACGCTTCGACCGGCGCGTGGTGGTGGGCCGTCCCGACGTGCAGGGCCGCGAGGCCATCCTGCGGGTGCATACCAAGAAAATTCCCCTGGGCGATAACGTGGATCTTTCCGTGCTGGCGCGCGGCACGCCGGGCTTGGCCGGCGCGGACCTGGCCAACCTGGTAAACGAAGCCGCGCTCAACGCCGCGCGGCAGAATCGGAAAGTGGTCATGATGATCGACTTCGAGCTGGCCAAGGACAAGATCCTGATGGGCGCGGAGCGCAAGTCGATGATCCTGAGCGACGCCGAAAAGCGCAACACGGCCTACCACGAAGCGGGCCATGCGCTGGTGGCGGCCGTGCTGCCCGAGGCCGATCCGCTGCACAAGGTGACCATCATCCCGCGCGGCATGGCGCTGGGCGTGACCATGCAGTTGCCCATCGACGACAAGCATTCCTATAGCCGCGACTACCTGACCGCGCAGATCACCATCCTGATGGCTGGCCGCATCGCCGAAGAGCGCTACATGCACCACATGACCACCGGCGCGGGCAACGATATCGAGCGCGCCACCGACCTGGCCCGCAAGATGGTTTGCGAGTGGGGCATGAGCGAGCTGGGGCCGCTCAGCTTCGGCAAGAAAGAGGAGCAGATCTTCCTGGGCCGCGAGATCGCGCAGCATCGCGATTACAGCGAAGAGACCGCCATCCGCATCGACGAGCAGGTGAAGAAACTGGTGCAGGGCGGCTACGAGACGGCCTCCAAGGTCATCGAGGAACGCTCCGAGGCGCTGGTGAGGATCGCCGAGGAATTGCTGATCCGCGAGATCCTGGACGGCAACGAGGTGATGCAGATCATCAACGGACAGCCGCTCCAGCCCATGGAAAAGACGGGCTCGAAGGACTCCGAAGACCATACCCAGCACGTGCTCCGTCCGGAAAGCGGGCGGCGCGTGACCGGCCTGGAAGGGGAGCGTCCCCAGCCGGCGTGATCCCGCGGTTTCCGGTCTACCTGTTCGATATCGACGGCACGCTGCTCGACTCCGCGGAGGATATCTGCGGCGCCATCCAGCAGGTGCTCGACACCACCGCTTGCGCTCCGGTCACCTTCGAGTTTCTGAAGGGCTACATCGGGATGCACCTGCTGGACATGTTCCGCGACATCTTCCCGCGCTACGATGCCGCCCAGATCGACGAACTGATCCGGCAATACCGCGCCTTCTACCCGGCGCGCGGGCACAAGCGGACGCGGGTATACCCGGGGGCGGCGGAGGCGCTGGCGGCGCTGGGCGGCCGCAAATCGACCGCCACCACCAAAGGTACCCCGACCACGCGCGCGATCCTGGAGCAGTTCGGCCTGATCGGTTATTTCGACCACGTGCAGGGCACCGACGGTTTCCCGTACAAGCCGGCGCCCGACGTGATCCTGGCCGCGCTCGGAGCCCTGGGCGCCCGGCCCGAGGAGTGCCTGATGGTGGGCGATTCCCCCTTCGATATGGAAGCCGGCCGGCGCGCCGGAGTGAAGACCTGCGCCGTGCGCTACGGGTACGGGAAGCAGGAGGATCTGGCGCGCGCGGAGCCGGATTTCTGGGTCGACGATTTGCGGGCCCTGGCGGCTGGGTCGTGAAGAGCACAGAACATGACAGAGACCATTTCCATTCGGCTCGATATCGATACGAAGAAGCGCCTGGACGCCCTGGCACAGCGCTCAAAGCGCTCCAGATCTTTTCTTGCCGCGGAGACCATCACCCAATACGTGGAGGCTGAAGAACGGCAGGTCGGGGAGATCCGCGCCGGGCTTTCGGATCTCGACGAGGGCCGGTCGGTGAGCCATGAGAGGGCCTCAAAATGGCTCAAATCGTGGGGAAAATCCCCTGAAGACAGAGCGCCGCGGTGAAGAGTATCTGGTCCCGCGGAGCCATCCAGCATCTTGTGGCGGTGCGCGACCACATTGCCAAAGACATTACGCAAAACGCCGCGACCGTTGCCGCCCGAATTCTGGAGAGTGTTGACCTTCTGGCCAGGCATCCCCACATGGGCAGACCCGGCTAGTTACGAGCCAAGTCAGGGCTGAACCTCGAGAGGCAGCCGGCTCGTGATGGCCTCCATGATCTCGCGCGCCAAGGTCAACGCCCGTTGGCCCTCCTCCAGCGCCGGTTCGTATGGTGCGCCCGGATACCGAAATTGGCAGAAGCGCCTTCCACGTCGGGCGGTTCGGCGCCAAGAAGGATTTCGACGCGACGCAAGTCCCGGCCGGCCTTGACGAGCCACGCCTTCGTGTCCGCGATCCGCGTCGGGTCAGGCGGCATACATCAATTTGCCCTCTCGCAGAACCGTGGAAGGAAGGGATGCGTTCAGATGCAGGCGCTTCTCAAATTCGGTTCGGGTCCACACCAAAACATCCTTCGCGACTCGCAGACCACGAAGCACGCGATAAGCCAGGTCGCAGTTTCGATATTCCGGCGGGCTTTGGTCGGGAACCACGACCATGATGTCGTAGTCGCTGTCCGGTCCAGCATCTCCTCGCGCTATCGAGCCGAACAAGTAGATCCGCTCCGGGTGATAGGCCTGTGCTAACCGCCGGACGACCTCGGCAAGAACGGGGTCATCCGCCGAATGTACTGTCGTGGGGTCCAATCGTAAATCACCCATGTCGCGAGCAATTCCCAGTCCGCCACATATCGAAGTGGAAGCGGCTGGCGAGCCTTCATCCCTACTGCCCTCCCGCCCCCATCGCCAGCGCGGCGGCGAGCGCCTGCATTTGCTGAGGGGAGCCGACAAATAGATTCCCGGGAGGCCGGCGGTAGCTCATGATCCGGCGATAAAGGAAGTCTTCCAGGCGCGAGTTGATTCCCCAACCGGCCAGGTATTGCAAGCGCAGGTCGCCGTCGCGGTTGATCTCGGCGCCTTCGAGCCACGCATCCAGGTCGGACTTCTGGCCGGCGTAGGTGGCCAGCAGGTCGATCGGCGAACCTACTCCGATTTCGCGGAGCGATTGCGCCACGGGGGCATAATCCGGGCGGTGAAAACGCTCCTCGAGTTCGTCCAGGTTGATGCGCAACGGCTCCGCCTGCCCCATGAAGACCATGTCGTACCCCTGCCCGCTGACCGTGTTGGCCCAGATGGTCGCGTGGGGAAAAGCCTGGAAAAACGTGGCCAGCTCGCTTTTTATCGTTCTCTCGTCGGTTTCGTAGAGGGGCACATACAGGGTGAAGATACCGCCCGGATTCAAATGCCGCTTCACCACTTCGAAATACTCTTTCGAATAGAGCGCCGCCGTGCCTTTGACAAACACATCCAGCGGGTCGGAGGCGATGATATCGAACTTACTCGTAGTAGTAAGTACATAGTGGCGCGCATCGTCGTAAATGATATGCGTACGCGGATTGTGCATCACGTCGTAATCCTCGCGCGCAAAGTAGCGGGTGGAAGTCGGCGGGATGATGGGCTCGATTTCGCAGATGGTGATGCTCTCTATGCCGGGATACCTGGTGAAGGTGCCGGCGGAGACTCCGGCGCCGAACCCGATGCCCAGCACCGACCGCGGATTGGGGTGCAGCAGCGCCGGCATGTGCCCCACCATCCGTTGCAGCTTCATGTCGTACGGCTCGGTGGTGGCCTCCACGTGACCGTTCACATCGACCTCGATCGCGCCATCGTTCCATTGCGAAATGGCGACCGAGGAGTTCCGGCCCTCGGCGGTGTAGAGGATGCGCGCTTTGCCGGCCGAGATGGCCATGCGGCGGCCATAGGCGATCAACTCGCCGGGAATGGCGTCGACTCCCCAGGCGAGCAGTCCGGCCACCGCGAGCGAGACCGCCAGGGCCGCCGCCACGGCCTTCGAGCGCGTCTGGCGCACGTGCGGCGCCAGCACAAAGAGCGCGCTGAGGGCCGACGCCACCAGCAGCACGCGTTCGGATTGCTGCGTGCCAATCCACGGCACCAGCACCAGGCTGATGCCGAGGGCGCCCACGATGGCGCCCAAAGTGTTGGCCGCATAAATGCCGCCCACCAGCCGCCCGGGGTCCTCGCCCGGAGAGGCCGCGGCCGCCAGCGCCAGCGGGAAACTGGCGCCCCATAAGAGGGCCGGCGGCAGGATGGCCCACAGGCAGCGCATCAGGTCGATCTGGAAGGTAAACCAGGCGCTGGTGGCAAGCAGCGGGTTGATGGGCCAGTACGGCAGCGAATCGGCGATCATGTAGGCGGTCCAGGCGATGCCCAGGGTAAGCAGGATCTGACACCAGCCCAGCGCCAGGCGGGCCTGGAGAGCGCCGCGCACCGTGCGCAGCAGAAGCGACGCGAGAGCGCTGCCCAACGCCAGCCCAACCAGGAACACGGCCAGGATGATGGAGAACACGTACACCGTAGCGCCCAGCATCATCCCCATCAGGCGTGTCCAGACCACCTCGGCGCCCAAGGCGCAGGCGCCGGAGAGCGCGATGGTGACGTAGACGGTCCACTGGCTCGTGGGGCGCGCCGCGCGATTCGGCGCGTGGGGGACGGGGATGCCGGCCTCGGCCGCTACTCCCATCCCCGCCTGGGACGGAGTGCGCGCGGCCAGCAGGAAGCTGATTGCGGCTACGGCGAGGTTGATCGCGGCGGCGGCATACGTGGCGGTGGCCGTGTTGTGGACGCGCAGCAGGTAGAACCCGGCGAACAGGCATCCGAAGACGGCCCCCACGGTGTTTCCGCCATATAACAATCCCCACCACGATACGCCGCGCGGGCTGGATTCGATCCATCGCACGATGGCCGGCAGCGAGGCCCCCATCAGCACCGTGGGGGGCAACAAACAGACCGCGGAAACGAACCCGCGGAGCAGCATGCCCGGCAGGCCATGTTCCGCCCCGGCAATGTAGATCCGGTCGATGTAGGGAATGGCCCACAGCACCAGGACGCCGCACACGGCGATCCCCGCTTCCAGAGCGGCATAGACCCGCAAAGGATGTTGCCGCAGAAAGCCCATGCGCGGGAAACCGATGCTGCCCACGCACAAGCCGCCCATGTAAGTGGCCAGCAAGAAACCCAATGACACGGCGGTGGAACCGATGGCCAGTTGCAGCAGTTGGTACCACACGATCTCGTAAATCAGCGCGGAACAGCCGCTGGCGGCGAACAGAATCAGCAACAGGGGAAGGAAACGCGAGGCGTCATTCCGTGCCGGTTGGCTTGGGGGCTGCATGGTCTACTTGATGGGATCGCGGCTCTGATTTCCGAGGCGCTGACGCTGGAGATCGATCTGCATTTGCGCCAGGCGTTTCTCGAGGGACTGGTTGCGGGCGATCTGCGCATTCAGGTCCGACTTGAGTTTGGCGGCCTGGGCGGCAAGCTGGTCGCGCTCGCGGCGCAGGGTGGCGTCCCCGGCGGCCGTGTTTCGATCGGGCAGCTTTCCGAGGAAACTGGTCACTTCGCGCACCTGTGGTCCGTGGGGCTGATCCACGATCAGCGCCACGTCCACCCGTTCGCTCTGGCGGGCGTAGGTGAAGACACCGGCCCGCAGTTGCGCCGCGTCCAGCCGGACTCCCCGGGGGATGGGACTGCCATCGGTAATCTGCAAGATGGCGCTCGTGCCCGCGCGAACCGCCGCGGCGCCATGGTCCCAGTGAATCTGCAACTGGCCGTCACTGTCCACGGCGTTCAGCCCGATGTTGGCCGCGTTGGGCGCGCCGGGGCCCCCAGCGATGCCCCGGATTGCGTCCGTCAGGCGCGGCAGCCAAAGTGGACGCGTTTGGAAGCCGGCCGCGCCGAGCGCCAGGCCGATGCTGACGGCCACCGGGACGCCGAGCCAGCGCCACGACCGTACCGGGTGCACTTGCGCAAACTTCGGCGCCGGCAGGTCCTCGACCGCCGCCGGCGGCCGGGCCGTCTCGACCGCCGCCGGGTACTCCGTGCCAGGCTGCGGCGGTGCAAGGAACGCCTCAACCGGGGGAGGCGGCGCCGGCTCGGAGGAAATCGAGATCGCCGGCCCGCGAGGTTCCGGCTCGCGCCGCAAGCGGGACGCCGGGCGAGGTGCGGCGCCTCCGGAAACGTGGATCATGGGCAAGGGATCGAGCGCGAATTCCTGGTAACTGGCCGTGGCCCGGATGGAGCCGCCGGCTTCGCGGAAAAAGAAGCCGCACCTGGTGGGCTCAAACGCGTGCGGCTTCAGCACCAGCGCCACTTGCCAGACTGCCGGGAAGTAGCGCCGGTGGATCTCCTGGTCGGCGTCGGAAAGGAAAATCTCGCTGCGCGTGTGGGAGTGATACCATCCCACCGGCCGCAAGTCGCTGGGATTCCGCTCGGCCGATGCCAGGAGTTCGGCCAGCCTCGCCAGGTCCGCCGCAGAGAGCGTGAACGACGGTCCCAGCGCGTGCTCGCAATCGAGCGCGACGTAGTCGGAAATCACCAGGCCCCCATCCTGGTGATTCCCGAGCAGGATTCCGCCGATTTCGGCGCCGCCGCGCGGCAGGGAAAAGAACGCGTCCACCACGGCCAGGCGGATCTCGTCCAGCGCCCGGGTGGAATACTCAATGGTGAAGGGGCACTCCGGCGCGCTCCACACGGCAAGCGCTCCCGGGGCGCGGCTTTCCATCATCCCATGGCTCCTTTTCCATTGATTGATTGTAGGCGATTTCGACCGGCGATTGATCCGGCCGCCTCGGCGGTGGACCGCCTTCCCATCGCGGACCCAAGGCTATAATAAAGTAGTGCCGAAAGCCAAAGAGCTCGAATTGCGCCTCCAAAGGACCGAGCAGCAATTGCGCGTGTTCCAGAAGATCAGCCGGTTCATGGTTCGGGATCTGAGCTTGCAGGAGGTGCTCCAGGGGGTGGTCTCGCTCGTCGTCGAGTTCACCGAATGCGATGCGTGCCTGGTCTATCTCCTCGATGGGGAAGACCTGGTGCTGTGCGCTTCCAACACGCCGCACCCGTCCACCATCGGGAAGCTGCGGTTGCGGTGGAATGAGGGGCTCACCGGCTGGGTGGCGCGCGAGCGGCGTCTGCTGGCCATATCGCGGGAGGCCTACAAGGACGCGCGGTTCAAGAAGTTCGACCAGTTGGAGGAAGACACCTTCGAAGCGTTCCTTTCCGCGCCGCTGATTGCGCGCAACCGGGTGGTGGGCGTGATCAACGTGCAGCATCGCTCCCCGCATCAGCACACCGGCAGCGAGATGGAGGTGCTGACCACGGTCGGCGAACAGATTGGATGCGTGCTGGTGCTGGCCCGCATGTCTCCCTCGGCCTTGGAATCGGCCAATCATGTGGAACTGGTGCTCTCCTCCGGGCCCATTCCGATGAAACAATAGGACGCATGTGAATCCGTCTTTCGTCCCGCTGGTCTGCGCGCTATGGGCGCTGGCGGTGAGCCTGGCGCCGCTCCATGCCCAGCGCTGGCAGATGCAATATTTCTACGACCAGAACCACTCCGCACTGACGATTCACGACATCCAGTTCGCGTCGGCGGAGCGCGGCGTGGCCGTGGGCCTCATCGCCAAGGGACATCACCGGCAACCCACGTCGCTGGTCACTTCCGATGGCGGCGCGCATTGGCAAACCGTCCCCTTGAAAGACGCGCCCATCTCGCTGTTTTTCCGGAATGAAAACGCCGGCTGGATGGTAACGGCCGGGGGTCTCTGGCAGACCGCCGAAGCCGGTAAGAGTTGGAGCAAGCTGCCCAAAGCTCCGTCTCCGGTTCTGCGCGTGTACTTCACCGACGAAAACAACGGCTGGGCGGTGGGTCCGAAGAAGGTGGCGCTGGAGACGCACGATGGAGGCCGGCGCTGGACCGCGATCCGCGCGGCGGCCGAGCAACCGGGCAAGCCCGAATACAGCGTGTACAACTGGATCGCGTTTGCGACGCCCGAATTTGGAATCATTACCGGCTGGAATCTGCCTCCGCGCCGCGGCACTCTACTGCCCGACTGGATCGACCCCGAGGAGGCCTTGAGCCGCCGCGAGACGCCGCACCTTTCCTATTCGCTGGTCACCCACGATGGCGGCAAGAGCTGGAAATCCGCGTCGGCATCGCTGTTCGGCGACGTCACCCACGTGCGTTTCGGGACCGGTGGCATGGGCTTGGGCTTGATCGAGTATTCCGACTCGTTCCGCGTGCCCAGCGAAGTGTACCGGATCGATTGGCGCAGCGGCAAGAGCGCCACATTTTTCAAAGACAAGAAGTATGCCATAACCGATGTCTGGCTGGCCGCCGACGGCACCGCGTATCTGGCAGGCCTCCTCCAGGCCGGCCAGTTGCGCCACGTGGTTCCGGGCAAGGTCGTGGTTCTCAAAAGCAAAGACTACGCTACCTGGTCCGAGATGGAAGTGGACTATCGCGCCGTGGCGAATCGTGCGATGCTGGCCGCGGGAGGCGACCACGGCATGTGGCTGGCCACCGATACCGGCATGATTCTCAAGCTTTCGCAATAAACCAGATTGCCAGGCCCCTGTTTTATTCACAGCGTATCCACGTCACCTTACTGTAACCGTATCAAAACACGGTAGAAATATCATGAGGAAAAGTTTAAGTTAGCGCCCAAAAATCATTGACGTGAAGCGGCTTCTCAGGCATAGTGATGAAGGTTCCAAGAGGTTTGAGGAACAGCAAGCCTCCGGAAACGTAGCGGACCGGGAACGATGATCCGTAGCCATTAAAATCTAGCAAT
>JADGNR010000504.1 GCA_017883415.1 Bryobacteraceae bacterium
GCAGCGTCCCGGCGAAACCGCCGCGATCGGCCGACTTGTTCAGACGGGTCAACACCGGCGACGGGATGGTGATCTCGAAAGCGCCCAGCAGGCTCAGCCCGAAGGCCACGAACAGCGCCGCGATGAAGCCGTTGACCCACGGGTTCGACCCCAGTTGCTTCACTCCCACCGGCCCCAGGAGGGCCGTGGCCGCCAGTCCGAGGCCGGAGAACAGCACGATGATTCCCAGGCAGAAAACCACCGCCTGCGCCAGGCCATCGCCTTTTCCGCCGCCCTGCGCCAGGCCATCGCCTTTTCCGCCGTCCTGCGCCAGGCCATCGCCTTTTCCGCCGCCCTGCCGGTTGAGGAAGTAGGACATGGTAATGGGGATCATGGGAAAGACGCAGGGCGTGAAGATGGAGGCCAGCCCGAAGCCGAACGCCACGGCGAGAAACGCGCCCCAGCCGGACGGTGGCGCGGCCGCCTCGGGGGAAGCGGCCGGCGGCGTGGCTTCGGCGTATCCCGCGGGAATGGCCAGTGCCGTGGCGGATGCGCCGGCATCGACGTTCAGCTTTGCGGCGCCGGCGAATCGGCCGGGAACGCACGTCGTCGCGTTGCAGGTCTGGTAGCGGATGGACACCGAAAGCTCGGCCGGGCCGGCGGGTGCGTCTTTGGCGACGGCGAGCGACAGAAGAAACGTGACCGGGCCTTCGAAAGTCTCGGTATCGGAATTGAAGTTGGCGTCGAATGCCTTGATCGGTTTCGGCTGGAGCACGCGCACGAGCTCGACCACGGAGCCTGGGCCGACTTTGAAGGAAGTAGGGATGCCCGCCGCAGAAGACGCCGAATAAAGATGCCACCCCGCTTCCACATTGGCGGTCAAGCGGGCCAGCACCTTGCCGCCGGGAGGCGCCGTGGGCACCGGCTCGAAGGTCCAGGCGACGTGCTGCTGCCCCTGCGCCGACGCGCCGGCAGCGGCCAGAAGCAGAAACGCGACGGATCTCATCACCATTCTCAACACCCGACAACCGCCCCCTTACGGTCGCGGCTCTGTCACTCCTTCAGAGCCGCGACCGTGAGTACCTACCAGAACCTCGCCGCCTGCTTCATAGCGAGATCTCCGCTTCCTCAGCGACTTCCGGTTTTGACTTTTTCTTCTTCTCCGCGTGGCCTCCGCGTTCTCCGCGTCTCCGCGTTGAGATGCAAGGTTCCCTGTTTGGTTCCGGCTCTGCCGGGTTAGGGAGCGGTATTCCTAATCGCCCGCTTCGCGCGCCTTGCCGCGCAGCTCGTCCTCGATCCGCTGGTTGATTTTGCCGCCGGAAAACTCGGCCGCCACGCGAATCGCATTCTTAATGGCGTTGGCGTTGGACCGTCCGTGGGTGATGATGGCCGCTCCGCGCACGCCCAACAGCGGCGCGCCGCCATATTCGGAGTAGTCCACGCGCTTTCGGAAGGTGGCAAACGCGTTCTTGGCAATGGCGTAGCCGATCTTCCCGGTGATGGTGGCTTCGAGCGAGTCGCGCAGCAGGTGCTTCACCATGTCCACCAGGCCTTCGCTCACTTTGAGCGCCACGTTGCCCACGAAGCCGTCGCACACGATCACGTCCACCTTGCCGCTGTAAATATCGCGGCCTTCCACGTTGCCGATGAAGTTCAGATGGAGGCTCTTGAAGAGCGGTGTGGCGGCATGGGTGAGCTCGTTGCCCTTGTGCTCCTCTTCGCCGATCGAGAGCAGCCCCACGCGCGGGTTCGGCCGCTTGAGAATCACGCGCGAGTAGATCTCCGCCATCACCGCGAACTGGGCCAGCATGCGCGGCGTGCAATCCACGTTGGCGCCCACATCCACCAGGACCACCGGCGTTCCTTCCACCGTCGGCAGGATGCCTACCAGCGCCGGACGGTCCACCCCCGGCACCATGCCCTGCACCACTTTGGCCGTGGCCATGACCGCTCCGGTGTTGCCCGCGGACACGAATCCCTGGGCCAGCCCGTCGCGCACCATGCGCGACGCCACGCGCAACGAACTGTCCCGCTTGCGGCGAAAGGCCCGCGCGGCGCTATCGTCCATGGTCACGCGTTCGCTGGCATGGACAATCTCAATGGGGAGATCGCGGTAGTCCTGGTGCGCTTCCAGCTCGCGCCGGACCACATCCTGGTGGCCCACCAGGATCACCTTGACTCCCAGACTCCTGGCGGCTCGGACCGACCCCTCGACTTCGGCTTTCGGGGCCTCGTCTCCGCCCATTGCATCCACCGCAATGGTCAGCATGTTGGGTTGAGCCTACTCGTGCGCCACTTCAACCACTTCGCGGCCCTTGTACTGGCCGCAGTGCGGGCATACGCGATGCGGCAGCTTCGGTTCATGGCAGTTCGGACACTCCGAAAGCCCGGAAGCTTTCAGCGCATCGTGCGCGCGGCGGGTGCTGGTCCGCTTCTGGGAGTGTCTCCGTTTGGGATTCGGCATATCTCTACCTCTGTGATCCGCTTGCGCGGGTATCGAAACTCGTTTCCTTAAGCAGCTACTGCGAACTCAATTTGCGGAGCGCTCCCCAGCGATCGTCGGCGCTGTCGACGGTGCACTCGCACGCGGTCTCGTTCCGGTTCTGGCCGCACGCGGGGCAAATCCCCTTGCAGTCCGCGCTGCAAACCCTCTGCATGGGCAGCGCCAGCAGCACCTGTTCCCGCAGGATGTCCTCCAGTTCCAGGCCGCCGCCTTCATAGAAGCCGATCTCCGCCTCGCCTTCGTCGATCTCCACCTCTTCGTCTTTCGCGATGAACGACATCGGCCGGTAAAACAGGTCGAAGCCGGCATCCAGCGGAAAACGCGCGGGCGCCAGACAACGGTCGCATTCGGCCCCCATTTCGACGGTATAGCGCCCTTGAATGCGCACCTCCCCGCCGGTATGCGGCAACATCTCCGCCGAGCCTACCGCGTGCAGCGGAGAGCGTTGTTCCAGATCCTCCCCCGCGAACTCGATCTGCCCCGCCTCGAAGGTTTCGTCGAAGCGAACCTTCCGCTGCTCCATCTCTTTGACACTAAGGAACATAAGGTTTGTGGCAGAACGTATATATTATAGCATCGGCATCCGGCGCCCCCGAGCGGCTTTGCTCGGCGGCCAGACGCGTTCCGGGACGCGCCAGGGCGGCGCGCCTGCCGGCTTGCCCCGCCACCGTCCGAAAGGCCGAGGCTCGACCGGAGACGAGTTCCCGTTTACGCTGCGTCCGAAGCCGCATCGGCCGGCGGCAAGCCACCCCAGATCAGAACATCGGGGCACAAGTCGGCGCCGGTAGGCCAAACCAGAGTGCCTCCTTCGACACGCATCTCCTTAAATTGCACCTCATCGTTCCGGATCTCTTCGAAAACTGGGCCTACCAGCATTGGTTCGAGATCTCTCTCGACCACACGGCCGTCGGTCAGTGTGAGTTGCACGCGGTAGCCGTCGAGCGGCCTCGCTTCCCGGATACGAACCAGTCTCATGTTTGCGTCCTCAATCTAGTGGGGCGATCGGTTCCAAAGGCGTCCCGCCACGAGCCCTTTCCCAATCCGCTCTCAGTTCCTGGCGATGAAGGGCTGCCCATTCGAGTACTAACGCCATGGCTCTCCTCGGGAGGTCGCCCCTTAGGATCGAGAGGGTCTCTATCTCGACAAGGGCTTCGTATTCACCATATTCAGCATGAAAATGTGCCGGACTGTGGTCTCTGAAGTACATGCGAATCACAATTCCAAAGAACCGCGTCACCTCGGGCATTTCTTCCTCTGATTTTACTCTCTCCGCACACCGTGCGTCC
>JADGNR010000505.1 GCA_017883415.1 Bryobacteraceae bacterium
TCACCGTGCCCGACTTCGTCGCCGTCGTTTCGGCCGTAATCTCAACTGAATAGAGCCGATGTGGCCCCAGACGCGTTGGGCGAAACTTTGCGCGCGGCGCGATTGGCTTTCATCAGCTATGGGAAACTGGTACTGGTGATCGTAATCGACGGAATCTACTACGCGGTGGCCCTCCTCGCCGCCGGCGGGCTGGTCGCTTGGCTGGCCGGACCCGGCTTCGCAGTGCCCCTCTGGCTGGTGGCGCTGTTCTGCCTCTATTTTTTCCGAGACCCAGAACGGCAGATTCCCTCCGGCCCCGTGGCCGTGGCTCCCGCCGATGGCAAGGTGGTCGCCGTGCAATCCGAAGGTCCCGCCATCCAGCGCATCAGCATCTTCCTGAATATTTTCGATGTGCACGTCAACCGCTCCCCCATCGGGGGAACCATCGGCCAGGTGCACTACCAGGAGGGAGAGTTTCACGTGGCCAGCCGCGAAGAGTGCTCCGCGCGGAACGAGCAGAACGTGGTGACCGTGGAGGGCGAAGGAACTGCGGTGACCTTCCGGCAGATCGCCGGGCTGATCGCGCGCCGCATCGTGTTCGACAAGCGGACCGGCGACACGGTCGCGGCCGGCGAGCGCGTCGGCCTGATCAAGTTCGGCTCGCGGGTGGACGTCCTGTTCGGTCCCGAATGGGAAATTGTGGTGCGCCCGGGCATGCGCGTCGCCGCCGGATCAAGCGTCATCGCGCGCCGCCAGGAGCAGACCCATGGGGCTTAAAGAGCGGCTGGAGGACCCGCGCTCGCCCCAGCGCCGCCCGCGCCGCGCGGCCTACGCCCTGCCGACGCTGTTCACCGCGGGCAATATTTTCCTGGGATACCTCTCCATCCTGCGTTCCTTCCGGGGCGCCATGCTGGCGGCGTCGGGAGCCGCCGGGGCCTCGGATCATTTTGCCTTCGCGGCCAAAGCCATCGGCGCGGCCGTCTTCCTGGATGGGCTGGATGGCCGCATCGCGCGCATGACCAATACCACCAGCGAGTTCGGCCGCGAGATGGATTCCCTCGCCGACGTCATCAGCTTCGGCATGGCGCCCGCCGTCCTGGCCTACGCCTGGGGCGTGCAGTTTGTCCAGCCCGCATTCGGCGAACCGGTGCTCCGCCATCTTTTCAACGCCGGCTACTTCATCGCGTTTCTTTTTCTGCTGTGCGGCGCGGCCCGCCTGGCCCGCTTCAACATTCAGAAGAACCCCATCCCCAAGAACCCCGGCCGCCCCGATCGCAAGTATTTCGTCGGGCTGCCCATTCCCGCCGGGGCGGCGCTGGTGGCCGCCGTGGTCTACGCCAGCGACGCCGAGCCCATCGCCTGGTGGCCGCTTTCCGTCGCCTGGCTCGCGCTCCTGCTGTTGCTCGGCTTCCTCATGGTGAGCACCTGGCGCTACTACAGCTTCAAGGGCATCAGTCTGCACAAGCCGTACACGCCGCTGCTGATCATCCTGCTGGGAGGCTTGATTTTCGCCACCTTTAACTGGCCCCAGCCGCTGCTCCTCTCTTTGAGCGTCGCCTATGTGGCGAGCGGCATTTTGATCCGCCTGGGCGGCATCATTCGCCGGCGCCTGAGACACACCGGGCGCCCAGCCCCGGAGCACCAGGTTGGCTAACCGGCAGCCCGTGGCCCTGGTCGGCTCCGAATCCCTGCTCGGCCGCGAAATCCGCGATATCGTGGCCACCACCGTGACCGGGATCGAGCTCCGCCTGATCGCCGACGACGAGCCCGCCGGCCTGCTCACGCGCGTGGGCGACGAGCCGGCCCTGGTGGCCGGTCTCGATGCCGAAAACCTGGCGGGCGCGCGCGCCGTCTTCCTGGCCGGTTCCACACCCTCGAGTGAAAAGGCTCTCGACCTTCTGGCCGACGACCCCGCCGCCATCATCGACCTGACCTATGCCGCCGAAGAGCTGCCCGCCGCGCGCCTGCGCGCCCCGCTGGTGGAATCCGGGCTCGAGCCGGAGGACGCCGACGCCCGCATCCACGTGATCGCTCACCCTGCGGCCCTGGCCCTGGCGCTGTTCCTGCGCCGGCTGCAGGCGCACGATCCGATCCGCCGCTCCGTCATCCAGATCTTCGCCCCCGCCAGCGAGCACGGCGTCGCCGGCGTGCAGGAGTTGCAGCAGCAGACCATCAGCCTGCTCTCGTTCAAGAGCCTGCCCCGTGCCGTGTTCGATACCCAGCTCAGCTTCAACCTGCTGCCCCGGTTGGGCGAGGAGGCGCCCGTGCCGCTCGAAGAATCCGAGCTGCGCCTGGAGCGCCATCTGGCCACGCTGCTGGCGTTCCCCGGAGAGGGCGCGGGCGCTCCCATGCCCTCGATCCGCCTGATCCAGGCGCCCGTCTTTCACGGCTACAGTTTTTCCGCGTGGGTGGAATTCGAAGGGAACCCCGGCATCGAGGCGCTGGAAAGCAGCCTTGCCATGCCGCCCATCGAAGTCCGCGGCGGCGACTTCGAGCCGCCCACCAACGTCGGCCAGGCGGGCCAAAGCGGCATCGCCGTGGGCGCCATCACCCCCGACCGCAACCAACCCGAAGCCTGCTGGTTCTGGCTGGTAGCCGATAATTTCCGGCTGTCCGCGGAAAACGCCATCCTGGTGGCCCGCCAACTCCCATGACCATCGCCCGGCTCGCTCGCTTCGTCTTCGCCTGCGCGGCGCTCGCTTTTGGCGCCGGCTGCGGCTATCATGTCGCCGGACGCGCTGCGCTGATCCCAGCCACCATCAAAACCATCGCCGTTCCGGCCTTCGGCAACGTGACCACACGCTACCAACTGGCCCGTCTGCTGCCCGCCGATATCACCCGCGAGTTCCTCTCGCGCACGCGCTACGCGATTTTGGCCGACCCCGCCCAGGCCGACGCCGTGCTCACCGGCGCCATCTCCAATTTCGGCGCCTTCCCCACCACTGCCGATCCGGTTACCGGCCGCTCCACCGGCGTGCAGGTCATCGTCACCCTGCAACTCACTTTGACCGATCGCCGCACCGGAAAGGTCCTCTATGCGCGAACCGGGGCCGAGTTCCGCGAACGGTACGAAGTGGCCATCGATCCCAAGACCTACTTCGACGAGAGCGGCACCGCGATGATCCGCGTCGCCGGCGACGTGGCCCGCAGCGTGGTCACCGGCATCCTGGAGGCGTTCTAGCCGTGACTACCGGCCAGCTCCTGGCGCGCATCGGGAAACGCGACCTGCCCGCCGCCCTCCTCCTGCTCGGCCCGGAAGCCTACCAGCGCGGACGCCTTAGGGAGGCGTTGACCGCGGCGTTTCCCGAGGACGCCGTCGCGCGGCACGATCTGGCGTCGCTCTCGCTCGCCGAGGTGCTCGACGACGCGCGCTCGCTTTCCCTGTTCGCCTCCGAGCGTCTCCTCTGGGTGTCGAATGCCGAAGCGCCTCTGCCGCGCGCGCGCTCCGAAGAAGACGGCGAGGGCGAATCCGCGGCGGCGGGCGATGCCGCTCCGCTGGCCGCGTATTTGAAGGACCCCACGCCCGGTGTCGTGGTGGTCTTCGAAGCGGTGCGCTACGAGTTTGAAGGCGAGGACAAGCGCAAGCAGGAGCGCGTCCGCAAATTCTACAGCGCCGTGCGCGAGGTGGTCGAGCTGCGCCGCTTCGCCAGCCACGAAGCCCGCACGGAAGCCGAATTGCTGGCGCGGCGTGCCGGCCTTCGCCTGGACTCCGCCGCGTTCGATCTGCTGGTGGAGGCCCTGGGCGCCGATCTCACCCGCATCGCGGTGGAAATCGAGAAGCTGT
>JADGNR010000218.1 GCA_017883415.1 Bryobacteraceae bacterium
CAGAAGACGCCGCGAGCGAAGCGAGCCTGCCCTTCCCCGGCCCCCGGCCCCTGGCCCCCAGCCCCTGGCCCCTGTTCTCACATCTTCTTCAACAGCTCCGTCAACCGGGCCCACGCTGCGGAGCGGGCGCGCTGGTTCGGCTCGCTTCCGGCGGGGTCCTCGCCGGCCCGCATGAATCCGTGTCCCGCGCCTTCGTAGGTCGTCGGCTGGTAGCTCTTCCCCGCGGCCTTCATCATTTCTTCGGTCTTGGGGATGGTGGCGTCCACCCGCGCGTCGCTGCCGCCATAGAATCCATATACCGGCGCCTTGATGCGCGCCAGGGCATCGGCCGAATCCGGCGCGGTTCCATAGAAGACGAATGCCGCGGAAAGATCCGGCCGGTTGGTCGCGAACCGGAAACTGTTGCTGCCGCCCCAGCAGAAGCCCACTACCGCCAGCTTGCCGTTCGCCGCGGGAAGCTTTCTGGCGTAATCCGCCGCCGCGTTCAGGTCGGAGGTGACCTGGTCCGGCGGCAGCTTGCCGATGGCCGCGCGCGCTTCGTCCATGCCCGGGAAATCGCTCGTCTTTCCGCCGTTCGGACCGGCGCCGGAGAGCAGGTCGGGCGCAATCGCGATGTAGCCCGCCTCCGCCACCTGGTCGGCCAGATCGCGCACCCAGTCGGTGAGCCCCATGTTCTCGTGGATCACCACCACCGCCGCCGTCTTGCTCTTCGATTCCGGGTACACCACGAACGCCTCCACCGTGCGCCCCTCGTGCTTCACTTGCACCCATTCCCCATGCCGCGGCGATTTCTCCAGCTTTTGCTTGGCCCAATCCTGTGCGGATGCGGCCGCTACCAGACAGCAAACCAGCAGTGCCATTCTCATGGGGTACATTATATGACGACCGTTCCCGAAGCAGGTTAGAATCGTCGCATGTCGACAGCCCGAAGTATATCCGGCCTGATAATCCTGCTGGCCTGTTCCGCCGGCCCTTTCTGCCGCGCGCAGCCGCGCGAGCCGAAGCGCCCCTGGAAGGGATACGCCATTCTCGGCAACGGCCATCTCACCGTGGTTTATTCGGATGACAGCCGCATCACCTCGGCAACGCACGCCAAGGGAATTCAGCACTTATATTTCACGGACTACACGGCTGACTATGTCGCGTCCACCTCTTTCGAGTTACTCGACTCAAGCGGTAAGCCGCTCGCGCCGGCCGGCGCGGACAAGGTCGGCATGGAGAATTTCTTCACTACTCAAACCGACACGCGCCTGGCGAATGGCTCTCTTCGCTCCGTCCATTGTTTCGTTCACCCGGAGGATGCGGTCGTACTCTCGGTAAGTGCCTCTGGGGCGGCCTCCGCCGACACGTACCGGTTTGAGGCTCTCCTGAGAGGGGCTTCGATTCAGCAGGAGGGCAACGTCGCGCTCGCGGTCTGGTCGAACGGCACCGTGCTGGCGATCGTTCCGGGATCTTCGCGCGACAAGGTGGCGGCGAGCGGATCGTCCGTGATCGTGACCGGAAGCCTGGGTGGCGGAACCGCCCGCCGGGAGGTGCTCCTGATCCCCGCGTCATCGCGAGCTGAAGCCCTATCGAAAGTCCGGAGCCTCCGCGCGAAAGACCTGGCGGCCGGGGCGAAGGCCTATTGGGAGTCCTGGATGAATGCCGGACGGCAGCCGGCCTTCAAGACCAGCGACGAGCGGGCCGCGCAGTACCTCGAAGCGTACCGGCGCAACCTGTACACGGTGAAATCGGCCAACCTTAATGGGCAGATTCCGGCGGATATTACCGGACAGTTCGTGACCAACAACATGCCGCAGCTCTATCCGCGCGATGCCATGATGTGTGCGCGCGTCCTGCTGCTGACCGGTCATACTGAAGAGGCCAAACAGGTCATCGAATTCTGGGGCAATCGCCGGATTCCCATGAAGACGCCTGGCGAGTGGTACGCCCGTTATGATGCGCATGGGAAAGCGGTGGATGCCGGAAGCGGAGCGCGTTTCGACGAGCCGGAGTGGGATGCGAACGGATATTACATCTACTTACTGAATCAGTATCACCTCAAGACCGGTGTCTGGCTGGCGGATCAAAAGCTGATTTATGAACTGGCCGACTTCCTGGTCAGTCACGTAAGTTCCAATGGACTGCTGTATGAGGGCGGCATCGTCGAGTGGACCGGATATCTGCCCGCTACCAACATGATCTGCTCGGCCGCCTTACAGACCGCCGCCCAGATGGCCCACGAGTTCGGCAACGAGGAGAAGAGCCAGGCCTACGCCGGGACGGCCCGCAGGATCTCCGCGGCGCTGCCCCAGATGTTCGATGAGCGTCGCCACACGTACGCCGATGTCCGCTTTACGGCAAGAAAGGGCGAGCACGGCGAGAGCCTCGCCGGCCAGTCCGGCGAGAAGGTCTATCTCTGGGACACCACGGCCAATGTCGGCGTCATCTGGGGGTATCCGAATCACTCCGCCATGGGACAGTCGAATCTCTTCTATGCGAAGAATACCGTCAAGCTGGCGGGCGGCATGCAGTATTTCGACACGCCCGACCCCGGCCTCGCGGCCTACGGACACGATGTCTTCTTCTTTACCACCGCTGCCGCCGCGCAATACCAGGGTCTTTACGGAAGTAAGTTGGCCGCGAAGGGCTTCATCGACTGGATGCTCCGCAATGCGAATTCGTACGGCTTGATGCCCGAGCGGATCCATCTGGACGAAAGCGATTGCAGCCCCGCATCGCCGCTCTCCTGGTGCAGCGCGGAGTTTGCCGCGGCATTACTCTTGTGGAGCGAGCTATAGTCGCGGCTCCGACCCGCTCTCAGAGCCGGGCCCAGGGGGCACCCCGTGAGGGAGCGGTTGCTGGTGGGGCCGTGCCACGCGGGAAATGGCGTGCACCAGCTTGCGATAGGGCAGGTCCTGGTAGCTGTCGAACCCCAGCCATTCGCCGTCGCGCCAGCTCGAGTAGTACCAGCGCGCCAGCAGCGCGAGGTATTCCTGCCGCTCGCGGACGGTCAGCTTCCGCGGCGCCGTCTGGGCGAAAGTCTCGCGCAGGCGGCGGTCGAGCGACACCGTCCGGCCTTCCTCCACTTGGAAACCGAAGCGCTCGCGCCCTTGCAGGTTGCCCTCGCGCACCGGCCACAACTCCACCGCGTCGGGCTCGAGCGAGCGGGTGATGGCCAGGCCATTGAGCCGGTCGAGGTCGCGCGCCAGATCGTCGCGCAGCTTCAGCACCTCCTGCACCTTCTCGTATCGTTTGTGCTGCCGCGCGGCCTCCTCGAACATCGTCTCCTCGCTCAGACGGTCGCGCGAATGCGCAATCGCGCCGGCCAGCGAACGGCCGTCGCTTTGCAGAAACTCCACCACGCGCCCGACTTCGTGAGCGTACTCCGCGGGCCCCACCACCTGCTGGCATGGGCGCAGGCACATTCCCATTTCGCCGTAGATGCAGCCGGGATGTTCCGGCAAGGGAATCAGGTCCTCCTGACAGCGCCGCATCTGGAACAGGTCGAGAAATTGCCCTTCGAACTTCTCCGCCGAGGCCCGCGAGCGGAACGGCCCGTAATACAGGCCCGCCGTGCGCGTGAGATGGGTGGTGATGTGGCTCCGCGGAAACTCATTGTTCAGGACGATCTTCACGTAGGGCGGCATGCGCAGACGGAGCAACTCCAGGTAGGTTGCGGGAAAATGGAGCCGCGCCCGCTCGTAAAGGACCACGCTCGATTCCAAGGCCGACCCGGTCAACTGGTACTCGATGCGGCTGACGGAGTGCCGCAGGTTGAGCAGGCGCGACGGCCTTTCGCGCTCCTTCAGGAGACGCAGCAGGCGCCGCCGCAACAGCGCGGTCTTCGACAGGTACGGGTCGCCCTCACGGGGCCACAGCACGAAGACCGCCGGACTGTTGGGCAGCGCTTCGAGCGCGACATCCAGTTGCGCGAGATCGCCCGCGACGTCAATGGCCTGCATCACCGGTACAGCCGCAGATACTCTTCGCGCCCGGCGGGCGGAACTGGGGCGATACCCAGGTTCTCCACCACATGCTCGCGCCGCCCCATCCCGACCAGCGCCACCGCGATTCCCGGCGTCGAGCGCGTGAACTGGATGGCCCGCTGCGCATCGCTGGCCAGGCCGGGCAGAAGCTCGGAAACCGCGGCGGGCATCTGCGCCAGCACGCGGGTTTGCAGCAGCGTGGCGCTGGCCACCACCGCGATTCCCAGCGGCCCGGCCGACGTCAGGACGTTATCCGGCCGGTCCACAAACGCTTCCACCATGCCCAGATTAAACGGCAATTGGATGAAGCGGAAATGATGGTCTTCCCCGCCTTCCTTCGCGGCAATCGCCGCCAGGCGCGGCAGGCTGAGGGCGCCCTTCTTGCGAAATCCATCCCAGGTGGCGGCGCCGTACCAGCGAATCTTGCGCTGCTCCACCAGGCGTTCCAGGCGTGCGAAGGCGCGGGCGATGCCTTCTTCAAACTCCGCCGGCGCGCGGAAGCCGAGCTGTGTTTCCGGATTGTGCAGGTAGAAGATGTCGATGGTATCCACGCCCAGGTTGGCCCGGCTGCGCTCGATCTGATCTTCCAGAAAATCGGGCGCCATGGAGTGCATCCCGCCTACCACGTCCTCCGCCCGGAGAGACTCGGGCACCGCGCCGGGCGTGAGGAAGCCCGCCTTGGTCGCGACCACGATCTCGTCGCGCTGGAGTTGCTTCAGGGCGGCGCCGATGGAGCGCTCCGAGCGCTGGTTGCGATAATTGATGGCGCAATCGAAAAAGTTGATGCCCCCTTCGCCCGCCGCGATCAGGGCCTCGGTGTACGCGCGGTCCGCAGCTTCGTCGGCCGCGCCGAGGTAGGTGCCGATCCCCAGGCTCGAGACCCGCAGATCGAAGACCGTGCGGTAGAAGCCGGCGCCGCGGTATTCCGGACGGCGGTCGACGTAGCGCGCGGTGCCCTCGGCGGTTGCGTACATAAATGGATGTGGAGCCCCCGTCCACTACCCATTATCGCCCGTGAAGACCACGGGCACGCAGCCAAGCGGCGTTAGGATAGTAGAGATCGACATGCTCAGCTTCATCCAGCTTCTCGAAGAGTTGTCGAAGGACCACATTACGCTCAGCCCGCCGGAAGTTCAGCGCTTGCGGCATCGATTTGGTGACAAGGCGCTCCAAATGGGTCATCTGGATGAGGACGGGGGCATGTCAATACCGGTGGACTCCATTGTGCAGGCCGTCCAGTCTCTTGGAAGCCAGCGACTCAGCGAAGCTGTCGAGAGCTTGAAGAGCGAACAGATTGCGTCGATACCTACATCCGCCGAGGCGCTGGTACAACGGGTCGCGGAAATCGAAAAACGGAAACTCGGCCGCATGGTCGAGGAATTGCAGTCTGAGCCCGATGATGCCAAAGCCCATCGCCAGTGGAAGCAAATCGAGAGAATGATCTTCGGCGTGGACTATCCGGACTAACGCATGCCTCATATCAATTGGCATGCTCTTCCGCGAGCGGTGCGGGAGCATCTCCAGGACAGGGCCAGGACGAGGCTACTGTCCAAAGAGGATCTGCTGAACTTGATGGAATGGGTTCGCAATAATCCGGAGGTGCCGGAGGGTGCGAGGTGCAAAGACTTTGGCACGTTCAAGCTGGTGGGGCACGGAGCGATACCCTCCACGTTTCTGGAACAACCGGCTTTGGCACCGTTATTTGAGCGTGTCACGCGAGCCCGGCATCTGCGGATCGACCGCTCGATGGAGCCCCCGCCCTATTCCGATACGGCTTTCTGGTCGATCAGCTGGCGCAGCGCGGCGATGAATTCCCCAAGCCCCTGCGCCCCCTGATCGCCGTGCTTGCGGTTGCGCACCGACACCTGGCCGCTTTGCTGTTCGCGGTCGCCCACCACCAGCATGTACGGAATTTTGTGCAGCTGCGCATCGCGGATCTTGAGGTTCACCTTTTCGCTGCGCTCGTCCACCGTGGCGCGGATGCCCGCGGCGGCCAGCTGCTTTTGCACGCCGCGTGCGTACTCGGTCTGGCGGTCGGTGATGGGCAGCACGATGGCCTGCACCGGCGCCAGCCATACCGGGAATGCGCCCGCGTAGTGCTCGATCAGGATGCCGAAGAAGCGTTCGATGGAGCCGTACAGCGCGCGATGGACCATCAGCGGCTGGTGCTTCTTGCCGTCTTCGGCGATATACTCCAACTCGAAACGGCGCGGCAGCGTGAAATCGAATTGCACCGTGGAGAGTTGCCAGGGCCGGCCGATGGCGTCCACCAGCTTGACATCGATCTTGGGCCCGTAGAACGCCGCTTCGTCGGGCACCACCTTGACGCCCATGTGCAGCCGGTCGGCCGCGCGCTGCAACGCATTTTCGCCGATCTTCCATTGATCGGCCGTGCCATCGTACTTGCCGCTCGCGCCGCCGTCCCAGGTGGAGAGCTCGGCCGTATACTTGTCGAAGCCGTACGTGTGGAGCGTGTCCACCGCGAACTCGAGGCAGCCGGCCACTTCGTCTTCGATCTGGTCCGGCGTGCAGAAAATGTGGGCGTCGTCCTGGGTGAATCCGCGCACGCGGAACAGCCCGTTGAGCACGCCGGAACGCTCGAACCGGTAGACCGTGCCCAGCTCGCCCAGCCGCACCGGCAAATCGCGATAGCTGTGCGGCCGGTCGCGGTAGATCAGGATATGGAACGGGCAGTTCATGGGCTTGAGCTGGTACTCGGCATCGTCCAGCTCCATGCGCGAGAACATGTTCGCCGCATAGAAACCCGCGTGGCCGGACGTCTTCCACAGGTCGAAGCGCGCCACGTGCGGCGTGTAGACCAGCGAGTAGCCGCGCTTCAGATACTCGTCGCGCATCCAGTCTTCCAGCAGCTTGCGGATGATGCCGCCCTTGGGATGGAAGAAGATCAACCCCGGACCGGCCAGCTCCTGAATGCTGAACAGGTCGAGCTCTTTGCCCAGCTTGCGGTGATCGCGCTTCTTGGCCTCTTCCACCTGCTTGAGATAATCGTCCAGCTCCTTCTGGGTGAAGAAGGCGGTGCCGTAAATGCGCTGCAACTGCTTGTTGTGCTCGTCGCCTTTCCAATAGGCGCCGGCGATGGAAAGCAGCTTGAAGGCCTTGATCTTCGAGGTGTCGGGCAGGTGCGGCCCGCGGCAGAAGTCGATGAAGTGAGGGCCCAGCGTGTACTCGGAAAAGACCTCGCCGGCGCGCTCATCGATCAGCTCGCATTTCATCCACGCGTCGGAGTACTTCTTGAGGCCTTCCTCTTTGCGCGTATAGACTCGTTGGTAGGGGAGATGGCGTTTTTGAATCTCCCACATTTTCTGCTCGATCTTGGCCAAGTCTTCCTGGGTAAACGGCGTGGCGCGGTCGAAATCGTAGTAGAAGCCGTGTTCGATCGCCGGTCCGATCCCCAGCCTGGTTTCGGGATACAGCTCGAGCACCGCCGCGGCCAACAGGTGGGCGGTCGAATGGCGGTAGATTTCGAGCGACTCCGCGTCCTTGGGCGTGAGGATTTGCACGCTGGCATCGCCTTCGAGCGGCCGCGTCAGATCGTAGAGCTCTCCGTTGACTCTCGCGGCGATAGCGGCATCGGCCAGACGCGGGCTGATCGACTGGGCGACATCGATAGGACGGGTCCCCGCCGCGACCGGCTTTTTACTGCCGTCGGGCAGAGTAATCTCGAGGGTGCTCATAGGGAATTTTCAGCGTAACACAGGTGACTCGGGCCGCCTGCGTTATCATGAATACAACCACCATGGCCGTTCCCAGCCAAACCGGGATTGACGAAGGCACCCTCGTGGCGCAAGCCCGCGAGGGCGATGCCGGCGCGTTCGGCGAGTTGGTGCGGCGGTATGAGGGCAAGATCTTCCGGCTGGCGCAGCATGTCACGCAGAACCGCGAGGATGCCGAAGACGTGCTGCAAGAGACCTTCATGAAGGCCTACGAGCACCTCGACCAGTTCCACGGAGATTCGAAATTCTACACCTGGATCGTGCGCATTGCCGTCAACCAGGCGTTGATGAAGCTGCGCCGCCGGAAAACCGACAAGTCGGTATCGCTCGACGAGACCATCGATACCGGCGAAGACACCATTCTGCGCGAAGTCGCCGCCTGGGACGAGGACCCGGAACAGCGTTTCTCGCGCGAAGAACTCGGCCAAATACTCGATTCCGCGATTCAGAGCCTGGAGCCGCCGTACCGCTCGGTGTTCGTGCTGCGCGACATCGAGGAGCTTTCTACCGAGGAGACGGCGGAGGCGCTGGACCTTTCCGTGCCCGCCGTGAAGAGCAGGCTGTTGCGGGCCCGCTTGCAATTGCGTGAGAAGCTGACGCGCTTCTTCAAACGCAAGGGAGACGACGCCTTTGCTTACATGTAAAGATTTTCTGCATGAATTGAGCGACTATCTGGACGAGTCCATCGACACCGAGGCTCGCGCGAAGCTGGAGCAGCACATCGCCGAGTGTCCCAACTGCTGGGTGATTGCCGACACTACCAGGAAGACGATACGGATCTACAAGGGGATGGATCCGTATCCCATCCCGAGCGATGTCGAAGCCCGCCTGATGAAGGCGCTCGAAAAGAAGATGGCGGCGAAGCACAGGTAGCGCCAGAGAGAAATGTGGAGCGGACAATCCTGACCGGGGTCCCCTCTTGGGGACGCCTTTCAGGCGTGCTCTTTCGGTCCATGCACAAGTCTTCGCGTCCCCGCAGCGCCGGCTGAAAGCCGGCGGCAGCCAGGATTGGCTGCCCCACGAATCAGGAGGTAAGGGATGCAAAGCCTCTTCCAGGACCTTCGTTACGCGATCCGGATGCTGGCCCGGACGCCTGGCTTCACCATCGTCGCTGTCGTTTCCCTGGCGCTCGGTATCGGCGCCAACACGGCGATCTTCAGTCTGGTCTACGCCGCCATTTTGAAGCCCCTGCCCTTTCGCGATCCGTCGCGGCTGATCGCCACCTGGGATACCTATTTGCCCCTCTTCCCCAAGCTGGGCGTCTCTCCGCCGGAACGCGAGGCCTTACAGCAGCAAACCGATCTTCTGGAACAGACCGCCTGGTATCGCTACGTGCCCAACGACCTCAACCTGGTGCTGCCCGGGTCGACGGCGGTGGAACTTCACGCTACGATCGTCTCCCCCAGTTTGCTTCCGCTTCTGGGAGTCGCGCCCGCCCTGGGCCGTGCCTTCTCCGCCACCGAGCCCGCTCAATCGGTCTTGCTCGACGATCGCTTGTGGAGGAGCCGCTTCGGCGGCAATCCCGCCGTCATCGGCCAGTCGATCCGCCTGGAGGACCAGGAATTCACCATCGTCGGAGTCATGCCCCCCGATTTTCAGTTTCCCAAATCGGCCGACCTCTGGCTGCCGCCGGGACCGTTACTGGGCGATGAACTGACCAACCCGGTGCGGCACGCTTTTGGGTTCCTGGCTCGCCTGCGCCCCGGAGCGACACCACACCAGGCGAGCGTGCGCATGGAGACGGTTTTCCGCCGGCTGGCCGCGGAGCATCCCAAGACCAGCGCCGGTTTTGGCGTCCGGATCTCCGGACTACAGGAAGACCTCATCCGCGACGTACGGCCGGCCTTGCTCATGTTGCTGGTCGCAGTGGCCCTGGTGTTGTTGATTGCGTGCGGCAACGTC
>JADGNR010000219.1 GCA_017883415.1 Bryobacteraceae bacterium
CGCGAATTCGTGGACGACCTGGAGTACGCACCCGGTCCGCTGGAAAAGCTCATCACCATGAAGACCGCCGAGTGCGAATCGATCGAGAGCACCGGCGCGCTGCTGGACCGCGCTTGCGCGGCGCGTGTGGAATCCGTGGAGCCGATCCCCGGCAGCCATAATGTGAAGGCCACGGTGGAGGCTGGGCGCTACGGGCGCAAGACCGTGGTCTGCGGCGCGTCCAATTGCCGGGTGGGCCTGACGACCGCCTATGTTCCCATGGGCAACAAGGTCATCGACGGCGTGGAAAGCCAGGGCATGCTGGCCAGCGCGGCCGAGCTGGGCATCAACCGCGATCACGCGGGCGTGATCGAGCTGGAATGCCAGGTGGGCGCGCCCATCGCCGGCTGCGTTCCCGATTGCGTCATCGAGGTCGACAACAAGTCCATCACGCACCGGCCCGACCTGTGGGGCCATTTCGGCATGGCGCGGGAAGTGGCCGCCATCCTGGGACACAGGCTAAAGGATCCGGTGCGGGCGGAACTTCTGCCGGGGGGCGACGCCGCCATCGGCATACGGATCGAGGATCTCGACCGGTGCCCCCGGTACAGCGCGCTGGTGTTCGAGAACGTCACGGTGCGGCCGTCGCCCTGGTGGCTGCAGTTCCGTCTGACGGCCATCGGCCTGAACCCCATCAACAACATCGTGGATATGACGAACTACGTCATGGCCGAGCTGGCGCAACCGATGCATGCCTTCGATGCGGACCTGCTCAAGGGGGACACCATTTTCATCCGCCCGGCCCGCGCCGGCGAACGGTTTCGCGCGCTCAACGAAGAGGAGTACGCGCTGGATGCTTCGAACCTGGTGATTGCCGATGGCTCGGGCGCCATCGCGCTCGGCGGCGTGATCGGTGGCCTCGATAGCGCCATCGGAGAGAAGACCACGCGCGTGGTGCTGGAGAGCGCCAACTTCCAGGCATCGTCCATCCGGAAGACCTCGGGCGCCATCAAGCTGCGCACCGACGCCTCGATGCGGTTCGAGAAGGCGCAGGACCCGGCCAACACGGTGCGCGGCCTGGCGCGCGCCATCGAGCTTCTGCGGGAGCTCTCGCCCGGCATTCGCCTGGTGGGCGGCCTGGCCGATCAAAAGAGAGACGCTCCCGCGCCGCCCTCCATTGAGCTGCCGCTCGACTGGCTGGAACGCAAGCTGGGCCGCGCGATCGCCGCCGCCGAAGTGCGCCAGATTCTGGAGCGCCTGGAGTTCGGCGTGGCCGAGCCGCAGCCGCGCATTTTTTCGGTGTCTGTACCCTCCTGGCGCGCTACTAAGGACATCGCCATCAAGGACGACCTGGTGGAAGAGGTGGGCCGCATGGTGGGCTACGATTCCATCACGCCCCAAGCGCCGCTGGTGCCGTCCAGCGTGCCGCCGGACAATCCCGAGCGCAAGTTCCAGCACGAGATGCGCAACATCATGGTGGACCAGGGCTTCACCGAAGTCTACAACTATTCCTTCCTCAGCGAAGAATCGGCGCGCGCGTTCGGCTTCGATCCCGAGGCGCACGTGCGCGTCACCAACCCCATCGCCAGCGACCAGGCGCTGCTGCGCACCTCGCTCCTGCCCGGCATGCGGCGGAATGTCCTGGAAAACGCGAAGCACCGGGAGAGCTTCCGGCTTTTTGAAATCGGCCGGGAAATTCACAAGCGGCCGCAAGGGCTGCCCGACGAAATCCCGCACCTGGTGGCTGCCCTGTACGACCGCCAGGGCGACGGCGCCGCGGGCCTGTTCGAGATGGAGCGCGCCGCCGAGTGCCTGATGCCCGGAGCGCAGGCCCGCCCCGCCGAGGCGCGGCCTTTCGAGCACCCCGCGCGCTCCGCCGGGATCTTGTGGCGCGGCCGCGAGGTAGGCCGGCTGTTCGAACTGCACCCGTCGCTGATCGAGACCGGTAGGGCCGCGCTGCTCGACCTGGACCTGGGCGTGGTCTGGCCGCTGAGCGCGAGGGAAACGAAGTACACGCCCATTCGCCGCTACCCATCGGGCGCCTTCGACCTCTCGGTAATCGCGGGCCTGCGGGAGCACGCCGGGAAGCTGGAAGCGAGCGTGCGCTCGTTTGCCGGGCCGCTGGTGGAATCCATCCAGTTCGTGCGCCAGTATGCGGGGCCGCCGCTCGAAGAGGGAAAAAAGAGCGTGTCGTTCCGCGTCACGGTGGGGTCGCCCGAGCGGACGCTGTCGTCCGAAGAGATCGGCGAGATCCGCGGCCGCATCATCGAAGGGATGCAGGGGTTAGGCTACGAACTGCGGGTGTGAGCGCTACGGCCGCGTTTTTCCGATGCGGAGCGCGCCGATCAGAAGGGGCACGCTCAGGAGCAGCATGCTTCCCGGTTCGGGCGTGGCGAAAAGGGTAAACGCAGCATCCATGGTGCCTGATTGGGCGGTGATCAGTCCTTCGCCGTTCACGCTTCCATCGGCGTTCAGCGATCGCGTATAGACCGAGAGATCTCCGCTCGTACCATGGATCAAGAAAAAGCTAGGGCTCGTCGGCGGCCACGGCTGGGGGCGGTCGGGATTCGTTGCCTGGATCGAATACGGTGAGAACCAGTATTCCGTGCCGAGGGCGGCGGCGAAGGCCGTCGGCAGCGTTGCTTCGAAGCGGTAGACGTTGACGGCAGGAATGCAACCCACATTTGGGTTGGCGCTTACACAAAGCGGGGGACCCTCGAATTGGCCGAGAATCGTCGCCGTTACCGCGGCCGCGGGCAGGGTCACATCGAGCAGATTGGCGCCTGGTTGGCCGTGTGGGCTGGCGTAGAATCCTATGTCCCAGGTGACCGTGTTCGGGAGCGGTGGCTGATCTGGGCCGGCATAGAACCCGTACCATGCAACCGATCCGACGGTCCCGCCCGCAGCGATCGTGAAGTTATCGAAAGTACGAATCAAGCCGTTGACGGAAGGGCCGTCCCAGGCCGCGCCACCCCAACTCGCAAAGGGGAACGGGCCTATCCCGGGCTGGGACGGAGGCTGATAGATGGAAGGTTGGTCATAGAGGACCACACCGGAAGCGGCGGCGGGAAGAACGCACGCGAGGGATAACAGGGCGGTAGCGAATCGAGTCCGAAGACGCATATCGACTCCTTCATGAACTTGTCGGTTGGTATATGTGCCAAGGCGATCTTACTGCTTCGTTTCGGACAGATCAAGACAATCAGGTCTTAAATATCTAAAGATAGAGTACTACTGTGACTACGGCGTTCGGGCAAGTGCATGATTCGGCTGACTGGCACCGACGGCGAGCTCCGCGCGCGGGGCACGGTTGAAGACCGACTACAAGCTACTGACGTTGGTCTTCATCACTGCTTTGGTGGCCCTTCGGGCCACGGGCAGGCCGGGAGGCCTACCCCACTAGCGCCAGGTTTCGATTTCGAGGCGGCGGCCGTCGGTGCGGATGGTGATGAGGCCGCGCTGGTCGGTGCGCAGGAGCGCGGCGTGATGCTGCGCGAGGCGTTCGAGGATGTCGCGGTTTGGGTGGCCGTAGCTGTTTTCGAATCCCACCGAGATGACGGCGAAGAGCGGATGGAGGGCGGTGAGAAACTCCTCGGTGGAGGAGGTCTTGCTGCCGTGGTGCGGCACTTTGAGCACATCGGCGGGCTGGACCTCGTCTTCGGACAGCATGCGCCGCTCGATGGGGCGCTCGATATCGCCCGAGAGCAGGAATGAGCGGCGGCCGTAGGCGATGCGCAGGACCAGCGAGTCGTTATTCTTGGGAATGTCCGAGGGGATGTAATCGGGCAGGGGCGCGAGCACATCGATCTCGGCGCCGCCGAAGGCAAATCGCCGGTGGGCTTCCATGGGCACGATTTTGACGGCATTCCGCGCGGCGGTGTCGCGCAGGGTGCGCCAGGCGGGGCTGTCGGGAGTGGCGCCGGTCCACAGCTCCCTGGGGTGGAAGTCGGCGACCAGGGCGGGAAGACCGCCGATGTGGTCTTCATGGGCGTGCGACAGCGCGACGACGTCGACGCCGCGGATGCCGCGATCCCACAGGTAGGGGGCCACCACGTCTTCGCCGATATCGAGCTGCGAACGGGCGTGTCCGCCGAACGCGGGGATGCCGCCGCCGTCCATGAGCAGGCGCTTGCCATCGGGAAAAATCAGCAGGATGCTGTCGCCCTGGCCGACATCGATGGCAGTCATCTCCAGTTGGCCGGGATGAGTTTCCGGCGGGAACGGATGCCAGACCAGCAACGCGAGCGAGAGGCCCACGGCCAGGCCCGATGCGGCGCGCCACCAGCCGCGGCGGGCGATGGCGGCGGCGATGAGGGCTAGGGAGAGCGCGATGGCGAGCCAGAGCGGCGGCGTGGGGATGCGCCAGTTGGGCTCCATGCGGGCGTGCCAGCCCACAATGACCTGGGAGAGCCACAGCAGCCAGCCGCCGATCTTCGCCACCCACACCCAGCCGGTGGCCACCGCGACGAAACCCACCGGCACGGCGAGCCCCATGAGGGGAACCGCGAAAGCGTTGGCGGAGAGGCCCGAGAGACCGAGGCGATGGAAGTAGACCACCATGGGCAGCGCCAGGCCGATCTGGATGATGGCGGAGATGACGGTGACTTCGTAGAAGAAGAACAGGATGCGGGCGGGCGCCGTGACCGCCAGCGTGGCGGCGCCGAGGGGCAGGCGCGTGGCGCCGCGCAAGGTCTGGACCAGCAGCCGCATCTCGACGCGGAATTGGGCTACACGCGGGGGGAGATGCAGGTCGCGGCCGGTATCGAAGAGATCGCCCAGACCGCGCGCCAGCGGGCCGGAGGTGGCGCGGATGAGCGGGGTCGCGAACAGGCCCAGAAAGGCCACCGCCAGGAAAGTGAGCTGAAAGCTGGCTTCAAAGAGCTGTCCGGGGTCGAAGACCAGGAAGACCAGCGCCACGGCGGCCAGCAGATTGACGACCCGGCGCTGGCGAAAGAACCAGGCGCAGACCAGGAACAGGGTCAGGCCCGCGGCCGAGCGCACGCAGGGCGCCCCCCAGCCGGAAATCACGGCATAGAGCCACGCCACCGCCGCGGTGAGCACCAGGGCCACGCTTTCCGGAACGAAGCAGATGCGGAGCAAGAAGAGAAAGAACGCGGCCAGGATCGCGACGTGGGTGCCGGAGATCACCAGGACGTGGAAGGTCCCGGTGTTGCGGTACTGCTCGGTCCAGACCCGCTGAAGCTGGAAAGTCTGGCCCATGAGCAGGGCTTGCATCATGCCCGTCTGGTAATCGCTGCCGCGGTACAGGCGCTCGGTGCGGCTGAGGATGGCGGCGCGCAGATTCATGGCGAATTTCTGAAACGGCGATCCGCAGCGGCCGGGGAGAATGCGCACCGTGCCGGCGGCGCCGGAGGCGGTCCAGTAGATGTCCTGCCGCGCCAGGTAGCGGGCGTAATCGAACGCGCCGGGATTGCCGAAATTGCGCGGCGGGCGGACGCGCGCGTCGAGCTCGATATTCTGACCGTAGCGGAGCGCGGGCAGGGTCTCGCCCTCCTTGGTATAGAGCGTGACCTGCGCGCGGGCGTGCGGCTCGAGCTCCAGGAGGAAGCGCTCGCGCTCGCCCGAGATGGCCGGAGGCTCCACCACGCAGCCGGCCAGGATGACGATTTCGCGGCCTTCCGCATCGAGCTCGGGCGCGGGGCCGGGCGCGTGGGCGAGGGCGGTCAAAGCGCCGGCGCAGAAGAGTCCGAGGCAGCAGCACGCTCCGGCGACGAGGCGCGAGTTGCGGAGCAGGGCCACGACGGCGAGCAGGAGGAAAGCGGCGATGGCCAGGAGCAGCTCGGACTGATGAAACGTTACGTAGCGGGCAACGAGGATACCCGAAGCGATGGCTGCCAGGGGCCCGATTAGGGGGTGCCTCACCGGAGAAGCCGATTGTAACAGGGTGCGCGGCGGGGGCTGGCCGCAGCGTCAATACTTTTCCAGGAACGCGGCCACGCCTGGTTCCTGGGCGGCCTTGTTCGCAATGCACAGATCGATGCCTTCGAGCACCTGCGCGAGAGCGCGCGGAGCGCCCGTGTACTTATCGACCAGCGGGGTAAAGAAGGCCTGTAATTCGGCTCGCGATTTGGCATCGCAAAAGGCCCCGCCGACGCCTGGCAGGAAGGAGCCGACATCATTCCCGAAAATGGTGGGATGGCCGCTCATGATCTGGTCGAAGTGCGCTTTGACGAATTGAAAGGGCATGGTGCGTGTTGCGCGATCCGACGATCCCGCGAACAGCAGCGGAAACCCGTCGGCCAGGGCCACCTCTTTCGAGAGCAATGCCTGGTGGCCGGCCTCGATGGCCGCCGGATCGCGGAAAGCAGTCATGGCGCCGAGCAGTCTCGACTTATCCTGCCGGTCCTGCGCGCTCTTGAACTCCGCCAGGAAGCGGCGGAAAAGCGCCCGATCGCCATAGTAGGCGGCCGTGACGAACACGGCGCGCGCCACCTCCGGGTCGACGGCGGCATGGTTCTGAAACCACTGGCCGGTGAGGTCCCGCGCCTGCTGGGCCAGATCCTGGTCGCCGCCTAAGGTCGCAACGGCCTGCACCAGCGTAGGGCGGAGCAGGCGAACATCGTCCTGCTCGCCCGGACGAGGGATCCAGCCGAGCTCATGGGCGCGCGCCTGAAAGTTTTTCAGCAGGAAGCGGCGGTAGTTGGGTATCAGGCCATTCGGAACCAGATCATGGAAGGGAGACAGGGCCACCTCGAGCGCTCGTTCCACAACCTGGCGCTCGGGATCGGCGTGAAAGGTCTCCGCCAGTCTGAGGGCGTCCGCCGCGGGGAGCCTGCCGGCATTGGTCATCGCTTGCGCATTGCCGATCAACTCCACGCGCTCCGGGGCGCTCAGGCGGCCCGCTACGTCACCACCGGTCAACGCGGAAATAAGCCCGCCTTGATAATCCATGCGGTAGTAGCCTTTGGCATTGTCGTCGGCATAGAGCCATGCCGGGCAGCTCTTTGCATCCTTGAGCGGCCAATCCAATTGGGGCTGGGCCATCAGGGTACAGGCACTCTGGCTGCTGCCACCGGTACCGTAACGAACGCAGAGCGGGATCTCCCAGACCTGCGCGGCGGCGCCCTTCGATCCCAGCGGGAAAGATCGCCTTTGTTCCAGATGCAGAACCGGCGGGTTCGGTTTGCAGTCCAGCGCCAGGGAGACCACGGGAACGCCGGCCTGATTTAGAAAAGTAGAAAACGACCGGGTGACATCCTTCTGCGCGGCCGAGCTCAGCGAATCCAGGAAATCTCCGGCGGTCGCGGTCCGGTAGGCATACCGCTGGAGGTAGCTCTGCACTCCCTTGCGAAACGCTTCCGCCCCCATCCAGCTTTCAAACATGCCGATGACCGCGGCGCCCTTGTCATAGGTGATGCCGTCGAACGCATTGGCGATGTCGCCCTTCGATTCGATGGGCTGCCGGATCTTCCGCGCGGTGACCAGGCTGTCTTCGTCTTGCGCGAAGAGCTTGGAATCCACATCGGCGATGCGCGTTTTCCACTCGGGCTTCCATTCGGCCACGAGTTTCTGCTCCATCCAGGTGGCGAAGGCTTCATTCAGCCACAGGTCGTTCCACCATTCCGTGGTGACCAGATCGCCGAACCACTGGTGCGAGAGCTCGTGCGCCGCCACGGCGACATACCGGCGCTGGCGGCTGATGGTGTCCGTGCCGGCCCCGGCGAGCAGCATGGTCGGAGCATAAGTCACCATACCCGCGTTCTCCATGGCGCCAAACAGCATCACGGGAACGGCCACCTGATCCGATTTTTCGTAGGGATACGGAATGCCGAAGTAATCTTCCAGCCGCGTCAGAATGGTGGCCGTCACCTCGGCCGCAAACCGGGCTTCATTGGCGCGGCCCTTGGGGGTGACGATGCGCACCGGGAAGTGGTTCTTCCCCGCGGCGCCGGCATCGACGAAGTCGAACGGACCGACGGCGAAAGCCACCAGGTAACTGGGCAGTGGCTTGGTTTCCTTGAAAATGTGAGTCGTTATGCCACCCAAACTGATTTCCGATTGGACCGGCGTGTTGCTGACGGCCTGATTCTGCGAGGGGGCAACCAGCGTGAGTTGCCAGGGTACTTTGTAAGACGGCTCGTCGAAGGAGGGGAAGGCATCGCGCGCGTCGGTCGCTTCAAACTGCGTGAACAGGTAGTGGTGGCCGCCATCCTCCGCCTGGAAGATGCCGGAGCTGTCTCCCTGTCGAACCGCGCCGGTATAGCGGATGTGAATCTCCGCCGATCCGGCGGGCACCGCGGAGGCGAACTGCAGCCCGATGAAATCGTCTCCTCCCGGTAGAGACGTGGCCGTGAGAGTCTTCTCGCCCGCCGTGACGGAGGCGTCGCGGACCACGATCCTGCCGGCATTCAGCCAGATCGTTTTCAGGGGCTCCTTGACCTCCACGCGGATATCGATGGAGCCGGTGAAGTCGCTCTTTTCGGGATCGAGCGTCAGATTGACCCGATAGCCGGTAGGGGCGACGTGTTGCACTTCCGCCAGACGCAGCTTGGGAGGTTGGCCGGCCGCCAAAGCGAGGGCGGCAGTAGCCGCGGTCACCGCGATTACGCGTCTGAGTTGCATTGGATCCGTCTCCCTACGTGATGTTAGCTCGACCGTGGGGCAGCTTGTTAATCTGCGGCCTTGTTAATCGGCCCACTTCGGCCTTTGCAGCCCTTGCAGCAGGACGGCGGCGGTAAACAGCCGCCGCGCAGGATTTCATCCTGCCCCACGGGCTTCCTACCACGCGTGGGGCAGGTCCTTTCTCTGGGCGAAGAGGGCGGCGAAGAAGAGCGCGTTGTACGAGGCGTGCATCAGGGTGGAGGCTTTGGTGGAGCCGGTGGCGTGGCGCATCCAGCCGAAGGCGGCGCCGGCCACGGAGATCAGCAGGGCATGGCGCCAGGAATCGCCGTATTCCTGGTAATGCAGAAGTCCGAACGGGAGGGCGGCGGCGACGATGCCGGGGGCGGCGCCCAGGCTGCGCACCAGCAGCGGTTGCAGAAAGCCGCGGAAGGCGAGCTCCTCGCAGAGTGGCGCCACGGTGACGCCGAAGGCAGCCATGAGGAGTAAGGAAGTGCGGTCCTCCAACAGCTTGGTCATGGGATTGCCGGTCTCAGGGACGTGGATCAACTTTGCGGCCAGGATGGCCACCGCGTAAGCCGTGGTGACGCCGGCGACGACGATCCAGAAGAGCGGGAAACGAGCCTCGGTCCAGGCCAGCGAACGCCAGAACGGGCGGCCGTATTGGATGCGGAACAGCACCAGGAGCGCGCCGAACAGGATGGCATAGCCGGCAAACTGTTCGGGCAGCAACTCCACGGCGCGCATGGGCGCATGCAGATGAAACAGCAGCATGACCCCCTTCACCAGGCCGAGTCCCAGCAACATGCTGGGGATGGCCAGGCCGGCGAAGAGGAACAGGTCGGAGTACCCCCAGAAGGGGTCGCGCTCCGGCGCGGGTTGGGGCGCGGGTTGGGGCGCGGGCGCGGGTGGGGGTTGGGGCGGGGGCGCGGGAGTGGGCTGGGGCGCGGGTTGGGGCGCGGGTGGGGGTTCGGGTTGGGGAGTGGGTTCGGGCTGGGGCGCGGGTTCGGGCTGGGGCGCGGGTTCGGGCGGGGGAGTGGGC
>JADGNR010000506.1 GCA_017883415.1 Bryobacteraceae bacterium
CTTTCTCGGCGGGGCTATTCCTTCGGACTGCCGTGATCCGCAGGGCGCGTTCGGGCGCCAGGTAATCGCTGTCGAAACCCAGTTCCACCCTCGTCTGGCGCACCGACGCCATCCACACGATGCCGTACAGAACCGTGGCGGCCGCGAAGACTGCCGCCGCGACCGATAACACCGCGCGTATCCGCCGTGACCGGCGGCCAGTGGGCGATGGGATGACCAATTCAGTCCATGTATTAGCACATAATCGGGACGCTTGCGACACTATTTCCTGTTTTGCTATAGCGAACTATGATATAGTTGATTCCGCTATGCGGCCTTTCACCCTTTCCCGGGACACCTTTCACATCCTGGTCGCCCTGGCCGATGGCGACCGCCACGGCTACTCGATCATGCGGGAGATCGACGAACGCACCGGCGGCAAGATCCGGCTTAGCCCCAGCACGCTGTACAGCGCCATCAAGCGGCTGCTCGAAGAAGGCTACATTGAGGAGCTCGAGGAGCGGCCCGACCCCGCCCACGACGATGAGCGCCGCCGCTACTACCGCCTCACCCGGGCGGGCCGGCGCGCGGCCATGGAGGAGGCGCGGCAACTGGAAAAACTGCTGTCGGACGCGCGGTCCACGGGCCTCGCGCCCAAGCGGGTGTAAACGGTGGCGCAGGCGCGTACCGGGGAAGGCGCGGCGATGCGGCTGTACCGCTCCTTCCTGCTGGCCTACCCGGCCGCATTTCGCGACGAGTACGGGCGCGAGCTCGGCCTGGCGTTTGCCGACCGCTGCCGGGAGGCGCGTTCGGCGTCCGCCCTGGCGCGGGTCTGGGCGGAAGCCATTTCGGGAATCCTCAACGAAGCCCCCCAGGAGCACCTTCACATGATCTTTCAGGATCTGCGTTACGCGATTCGTATTCTGCGCAAGGACGGAGCGGCGACCGGCGCCGCGATTGCCATTCTCGCGCTCGGGATCGGCGCCGCCACCCTGGTTTTCAGCCTGGCCAACGGGCTGCTCCTGCGCCCCCTCCCCTATCCGCGCGCGGACCGCGTGGTCGCGGTGGAGGAATACAGTCTCAAGGACGCCAACGAGAAGGGACAGATCTCGTTTCTGAACTACCTCGACCTGCGGGCGCGCGTCCGCCTGCTGGAGGACCTGGGCGTGTACGACTCCGGCGACGCCACTGTCCTGGGACGGGGCGCAGCGGAGCACGTTCCGATAGGACTGCTGAGCGACGGGGTTTTCCGCGCGCTGGGCGTGGCGCCGCTGGTGGGCCGCGCCTTTACACGCGACGACTGCCTGCCCCGCGGACCTAAGGTGGCGCTAATAAGCGAAGAGTTCTGGGAGCGCCGTTACGGGCGCGATCCGCGCATCGCCGGCCGCGAACTGGACACCGCCAACACCCGCTATACCGTGGTGGGCGTAATGCCATCCGGCTTCCATTTTCCGGGCCGCGCGGAAGTCTGGTTTCCCTTGCAGACGGACCCGGCTCGGGTGGCACGGACCGATTACTTTCTGGCTGCGATCGCGCGGCTCAAGCCAGGGGTTTCCTCCGAGCAGGCGTCGGCCGAGCTGGAATCGCTGCTGGAGCAGATTCACCGCGAAAACCCCGCGGCCAATAACGGCTGGCGGGCGCGGACTACACCCCTACGCGACAGTGTGGCCGGGCCGTATCGCAAGGCCGTGATCATGCTCGCGGTGGCGGTGGGGTTTCTGCTGCTGATCGCCTGCGCCAATGTTGGCAACCTGCTGCTGGTGCGAGCGGCGGCGCGCTCGCGGGAGATGGCGATGCGCGCCGCCATCGGCGCCTCCCGCGCCCGGCTGATGCGCCAGTTGATTTCCGAAAGCGCGATTCTGGGGCTGGCAGCCGGTGTGCTGGGCGCGGCGCTGGCTTACCTCGGAATCCCTGCGCTGCTCTCGCTGATTCCGGTGGAACTTCCCCGCTGGATGAATTTCTCGGTAGACCTCCGCGTGCTCGGCTTTGCGCTGGCCATGTCGCTTGCCACCAGCGTGGTATTCGGCCTGCTGCCGGCCGTGGGCTCCTCCGGCGTCGATCTGACCACCGCGCTCAAAGAAGGCGGCCGCGGTGGCAGCACCGGTCTCCGGCAGAAGTTGCTGCGTCACGGCCTGGTGATCGCCGAGGTGGCTCTATCGGCGACCCTGCTGGTGGGCGCGGGCCTGATGATCCGTAGTTTCTCGGCCTTGCGCTCGCAGAGCCTCGGCTATCGCCCGGAAAACGTCCTGTCGCTGAATATCGACTACCCGGACAAGCGCTACCCCGACGGTCCGCAGGCCCGCGCGTTGATCGACCGCCTGACGCGGGAAATCGGCTCGCTGCCGGGCGTGACGGCGACGGCGTTCACCACCGAGGCGCCGCTCGAAAGCTCGTGGACGCGCATCTTCACCATCGAAGGCCGTCCCGTACCGCTGCAAGAGATGCCCTTCGTCAGCCATCTGGTGGTGGCGCCGGGGTACTTCGAAACGCTGGGCATCCCGCTGGCCGAGGGTCGCACTTTTACCGCCGCCGATTACGACGCGCCCCACGTCCTCATCGTCGCCCAGGCGTTTGCCCGGAAACACTGGCCCAACGAGAGCGCCATCGGCAAGCGCGTGCGCTTCGGTCCGCCTAAGAACAACGAGCCATGGCACACCATCGTCGGCGTCGCTGCCGACAGCAAACAGAGGGGCCTGAAGGGGGTGGACGGATCCAGCGTGTACCTGCCCTACAGCGCACAGATCACGCCCAATTGCCTGCTGGTAAGGACCGCGGGCGATCCGCTGGCGCTGGCCAAAGGGATTGGCGCCCGCATCGCCGCGGTGGACCACGATATCGCCCTAAGCCACATCTTCACCTTGCGGCAGCTCATGACCCGGTCGGCGTGGCAGGACCGTTTCTTCACCGTGCTCCTGGCCGTTTTCGCGGGCCTCGCGCTGGCGCTGGCCGCGGTGGGATTATATGCCGTGCTGTCCTATACCGTGTCGCTCGACACGCACGAAATCGGCATCCGTATGGCGTTGGGCGCCTCGGCCGCGAGCGTGCGCCTGATGGTGCTCGGCCAGGGACTGACGGTGGCCGGCGCCGGCCTGTTGCTGGGCACGGCGGCGGCATTGGCGCTCACGCGCCTGCTGGAGTCGCAACTGTTCGAAACCTCACCGCTGGACCCGGGGGTCTACGCGAGTGCGCTGGCGTTGCTGGCGGCGGTGGCCGGCACCGCGTCGTTCCTGCCCACCCTGCGGGCCACGCGCGTCGACCCGGTCATCGCGCTAAGGCACGAGTAAGACATGGTCCTTCGGACCACAAGCGGCATGCTGGATATGCTCAAGCCCGACTCTCATGGCGTGGCTTAGCGGCCTACGCACCGATGCCGTCTTCGGTGGCGCTGTTCTTTGGGGTGGTCGCGGTAGTGCTCGGGAGTGGCTTCTGGCTCCGGTTGCGCGACAGCTTCTCCTTGGTGCCTTATGGATCACCTGCGATCCGGAGAATGCGAGTTCCAGGCGGAGCGCGGAACTGGCTGGCGCGGAGTTCGTAGAGATTGTGAATGTCCCCGAGGACTGCATCATCCATCGGAGCGGTCACCCACGAAAATGCCGCTATCGGCTGGATCTTCGCCCGACAGATCCCGCCTGACGCCCTTAGCGTCCGGACGCGCCTGTCTGAGCAACGCACAGGGCGGAGCCCACTTACTCATATCTCAGACATACAATCGGGTCCAGGTTGGCGGCGCGGTTGGCGGGGTAGTACCCGAAGAACAGGCCCACGCC
>JADGNR010000507.1 GCA_017883415.1 Bryobacteraceae bacterium
TGGCACAACGTTGGATCTTGGCGGCACTACGGCACCGTAAGTTCTTCTCGGTGGTGGAAGCCAACCAAGCGGTTGTCGAACTCCTGCAGCGGATCAACCATCGGCCGTTCCGCAGGCGGGACGGAAGCCGTGCCAGCGTCTTCGAGGCCATCGACAAACCGGCTCTGCAACCGCTACCCCAGGATAGATTCGAGATCAGCGAATGGGCGCGGGCGCGCGTGAACATCGACTACCACGTGGCGTTCGACGGGAACTTCTACAGCGTGCCCTACAACCTGGTGCAGGAAGCCGTGGAGATCCGCTCGACGGCGACGACGGTGGAGGTCCTGCATAACAGCGTGCGCGTGGCATCGCATGTGCGCAACCGCGGCCGGGAAAAGGTCGTTACGAATCATGAGCATCGGCCCAAGAGCCATCAGGCTCACCTGGAATGGCCGCCGTCGCGGATGGTGCAGTGGGCAGAGAAGATCGGCCCCCATACCGCGCGTCTATTGGAGCGGATCATGGCCGACAAACCGCACCCGGAGATGGGATATCGCGGCTGCCTGGGGATCATTCGGCTGGCCGACCGGTACTCTCATCCACGCATGGAGGCCGCGGCAGAGCTGGCGTTGCTGACGGGGGCGTGCCGCTACCGCAGCATCGCTTCGATTCTGAAGAACTCGTTGGACCGGCAGCCCCTGCCGGCGTCGCCGGCCGCGCCGGCGGCAACGCCAGCGCGACACGACAACATTCGTGGCGCGGAGTACTTCGAGTAAGTCATTAGGTTGTTAGTCAAATACCAAGTTAATAACTCAGGAGATCAACTAACATGCTACAAGAACCAATGATGGATAAGTTACTGGCCATGCGGTTACACGGTATGGCCGATGCCTTGAAGGCGCAGCAGCAGGACCCAGCGGCCCGCGAACTGAGCTTCCTCGACCGACTCGCACTGCTAGTCGATCAGCAGTGGAGCTGGCGTCAGAATCAAGCTCTGGCACGACGCCTCCACACTGCCAAACTGCGCGGCAACGCCTGCGTCGAGGAGATCGACTACCGCGCGGCCCGCGGCTTGGACAAGAGCGTGATCCGCGCCTTGGCGCAAGAATCGGGGTGGGTGCGCAATCACGAACACGTGTTCATTCTCGGCCCCACCGGCGTGGGCAAGAGCTTCCTTGCCTGTGCCCTGGCGCAGAAGGCCTGCCGCGATGGCTACTCGGCGCTCTACATGCGCACGGCGGCGCTATTCCGCGATCTAGCCATGGCCCGCGCCGACGGCAGCCTGCGGCTGCTGCTGGCCAAGCTCAGCCGTATCGACGTGCTGGTAATCGACGACTGGGCCATGGCGCCGCTCAGCGAAACTGAGAGGCGTGACTTCTGGGAGATCTGCGAAGATCGCTACCAGACCCGGTCCATGATCCTGACCTCCCAACTGCCCGTGGCCCGTTGGCACGAGCAGGTCGGCGATCCCACTGTGGCCGACGGGATCCTCGACCGTCTGGTCCACAACGCCCACCGCATTGAGATGAAGGGCGACTCGATGCGCAAGAAGCGCGGAGGAGGTGCATAGGCCGACGGCTGACGCCGCCGGGTCTCTCCAGTGCCGAGCGGGGAACGGGACTGCTGTCCCTTTCCCCGCACCCCTTTCCTAGCTCCGAGTCGCCTGCCTCCGCTTCGCTCCGGACCCCTCCGGAGCGTCCGTCTCCTTGACCAAGCCGAACACTTCCTGCACAATCAGAAAGCCAGCGTCGCTACGCTCCGACTGCTGTTCGGGACCGGCCCGGAATCCTGTTCGGCTTCCCTCCGGAATGCTGTTCGCCTTCGCCGGAATGCGCAGCCACGGTGCGGAGATCTTGTAGGAGAGTCTGAAAGCTGTGCACCGGCATGCCGTCGCCGGTGGTTTTGCTCCGTGCTTTCTCTTCCGCCGAGGGGGAGCGTTGCGCGGGCGCCACAACGGAGGTGCGCAGCGCCTCACCAGCGGCCGATTCGTCGTCGTCAAACAACATCGGGGCAAGTGCTTGACGCATGTGCCACTCCACGTAATACGACAGCATGCAGAGGAACACGTGTGCGCAGACGCGTTCCTCCAGGTGATGGTGGATAGGCCGGATCTTCAGATCCACACTCTTCAGGCTGCGAAACGCCCGCTCGACCTTGGCTAACTCTTTATAGTGGCGGACCGCTTGTTCGCTGGATGCCGATGCCGTTGGCACCGTAGTGCGGATGACATAGATCCCGTCCAGCGCGGCTTCCCGTTCGATGCTCGCCTGGTTGCGTTCGTAGGTGAATCCGTTGCTTCGGATGCGATAGTGAAAATGTTTGGCCATCTTGTAATGCCCCAGCGCGTTGCCGACGGCGACGGCGATTCGCTCTTTGCCGCGCAATCGCCGATTGTTCCGCTGCGTGGCGGCCTTGGCCTTCTCCAGTTCCTTTTCGGTTGCGGCCAGTAACTCTCCTCGCTTGCGCGCGCGCTCGGCAGCTAACAGGGGATTGCGACAGGCGATCAAACGCTCGCCGGGAAACGCCTGGTGAGCGATCTCGGCCAAGTCTGTCTGGTCGAACAGGGACAGTTGCAACACGCCATCGGAGGCCAGTTTCTTGATGGCCGGCGCGCGCAACGCCGTGATCCACTCCAGACCGGGCACCGGCTGGAGGTCCTCGCGAATGCGGGCGCTGGTGAGCATGCCGCGATCACCCACCAGCACTAATCGCTGCAGTCCGAAACGCTCCCGCAGCTTGCGTACTTGCGCAGCGACCGTCTTGGGGTCGGCGGTATTACCCGGGAACACCTCCATAGCTACGGGACAACCTTCGGCATTGGTGAGCAAGCCGCAGACGATTTGCGGATTGCCGCTCCGCTCGTCGCGCGAGTGGCCGAAGCGCGCCAGCGGACAGTGGTGGCCCTCAAAGTAAGTGGAAGTCACATCGTAAAGCACCAGACAACCATCGGAGAGGTGACGCTTGGCGAGAGCCTGCTCGATTCGCTCCTGTCGTGGCAGCAACCAATCCATGGCCTCGTACAAATCATCGGCCGTGGCCGAAGCCAGATGGAGTGACTCGGCCAGGGAACTGGAAGCGGTTTCCTCATCCAAGCCGCGGGCAGTGGCCAACTTGGAGCGCGGGTCGAGGATGCGGGCGGTAATGAGAGCGCAGATGAGATCGCGCTCGGGGCAGCGAGTGCGGGAGAGGAGGTCGTGCAGGCCGAGATGGCGAAGGGTGCCGAGGACGGCGGCGACATGGCCATGAGGAAGAGAGCGGAGGATCTGAAAGGCCTGTTCGCGGGCGATCAGATCCTCCCCCTTCAAGACGCGACGCAGGAGATCGACTTGAGCGGCGGGCCAGGAGGAGAGATTGGAGAGGGTGCGCTTGTGGACTTTGGAACCGATGCGGACCGATTCACGGAGGAGGATGGCAGGGGGAGAGTTGCGGTTGGGGACGGACTCGACGTACATGGGTCTATGATACTACTTTTACAACTGTTAACACAAGATATTTATGCACTATTACATGGGTACACATCGCACCCCACAAAATCCCAAATCTACAGAATCTTCAAGACCTTACAAGGAAAATGGCATCAAAAAAAGCGGGAACTTCGGCCTAGGACAAGGAGGGAAACGACGTCCGGAGCGGTCATTCGGGTCGCGGGCGATATCCGCAACTATCGGTAGTTATCCGTTCGAGCCGCCGCGCAATAAACAGCCCGCTCTCTCCGAGTGGGCGACTATACGCCCAGAGTCCCGCACAAGTTCTAAACG
>JADGNR010000031.1 GCA_017883415.1 Bryobacteraceae bacterium
AATAGCGGAGGCCCCGCCTTCGACGGCAACGGGAACGCCATTGGCATCGCCACCCTTGGTCAAGAGGGGTTCAATTCTTTTGTGCCCATCGATACGGCGTGGGAATTTGTCCGGCAAGCCGGGGCCGAGCCGGCCTCCGGCCCTTTCGACGCCGTTTGGACGGAGGCGCTGGACGCCTATTCCGCGCAACACTGGAAGAAGGCGCACACGTTGATTGGCAGCGCTCTGGAACTGATGCCCAATCAGCCCGACGCGATGAAGCTACAGCGGCAGGCGGCGGCTAACGAGCGGAATTTGAGCTTCGGCGCCAGCATTCTGGAACTGTTCGAATCGCCGGGACTCCCCGTCCTGATCGGGGGCGGGTTGATTCTGGCCGCCATCGTAATCGTAGCCATTGTGTTCCTCAAACCATCCAAGTCTTCGATAGCGAAACCGGAAGCCAGAGTGGAGAGCGGCGGCCCGAAACCTACCACGGTGCAAACGCCTGCGCCGGCATCCCTCGGCGCGTTGCATATCACCAGTGGTCCGTTAAAGGGGAAACAGTACCCGATCCCAAAGACCGGGTTGCTGATTGGGCGCGACCCGCAAAAGTGCATCATTGTGCTGCCCAGCGACAATGTGGGACGCGAGCACGCCTGGGTTATGCCCATGGAAAATGGCCGGGATGTCGCCGTGATCGACCGGGGTTCGGCCAACGGAACCTACCTGAACTCGACCGAGACGGAACGCATCAAGAAGGCGCTGTTGCAGAACGGCGACCGGATTTTCATCTGCCGGGAGAATTCGACCGAGATCGCGTTTTACCGGCCCTGATATGTCGAAGAGCCGTACAGAAGGACACCAGCCATGATGCAAAGATGCTCCAATGGACACGAATTCAACTCCGATTTCGGGCCGGAATGCCCGGTCTGCATGCCGGCGGATTTACGCCCGGGGGCGGCCCCGGTAAAGCGCACGGTGGTCGACCAGACACCCGCACGGGCGCTGCCCACCTCTGCCACCAGCGTTCCCACGGTGGTCGTCACGGGGCCGGACAGTAAGCGCATCGTCGGTTGGGTGGTAGTGGAGCGAGGACCCCAGCGGGATACCGACTTCCGTCTCTACCAGGGGCCGAATCGCGTGGGCCGCGACTCCAACGCTCATATCGTTCTGGCCGACCCGCTGGTGGGCGGCACCCACGCGGTGATCCACTATGACGGTACGCGGTTTGAGATCATCGATCTGGCGTCCAAGAACGGCACCTTCCTGAATGAGGGAAACACGAGTGTCACCCGGGAAGAACTCAAGAATGGCGACCTGATTCGGGTCGGAGACACCACGCTGCAATTCATCAAGCGCGTGTGACGGGCGCGGGGAATCGGTATGAGTGCCAGTATGACCATTCGGGGGGATGTGGAGCTCGCCAACGCGACCGATGCCGGCTGCCAGCGAACGGTCAACGAGGATTACTACCTGTTCGTCGAGCCGCAGGACGACGCCGACTTTGCGCGAAGGGGACGTCTCGTTCTCGTGGCCGACGGCGTAGGCGGCCACCAGGGCGGCCGGGTCGCCAGCCGGCTGGCCGCCCACACGATTCGCGACGTGTTCCTCTCCAGCGCGGCCGAGGACCCCCGCGAGGTGTTGATCGAAGGATTTCTGCGGGCGCATCGCGCGATTCAGGATCAGGCCGCCATGTCGCCGGATCTCGATGGGATGGCCACTACCTGCACTTCGGCAATTCTGAAAGACGGCCGGTTGACCGCGGGGCATATCGGAGACTCCCGGTTTTACCTGATCCGGGACGGGCGCGCCCGGCAGATCAGCCGCGATCATACCGTGGTGAACGATCTGCTCCAGGCGGGCGCCATCACACCCGAGCAGGCGCTCACCCACGAAAAGCTGCACGTCCTGTCCACGGCGTTGGGTTTGGGACAGACGATGGGCGCGGATTTTCTCGAAGAGCCGCTGGCGCTCCTTCCGGAAGATATTCTTCTTTTTTCGAGCGACGGGCTGCACGGCCTGGTGAACGACGAGGAGCTGGCTTCGGTGACCGCGGGTCAGCCGCTGACGGAAGCATGCGCGGAACTCATCGCCTGGGCCAAGGCGAGAGGCGGACCGGACAACATTACTCTCCAACTGATCCGCATCAAGTCCGTGAAACCGGTCAGCGGGGCAGGCCTCCCGGCCGGCCCCGACGACCCTGTGGGCGATCGAAGATGATAAGAGCTGTGTCTGCGCCGGAGCGCCCCCCGGCGCGGGGCAGGCCGGGAGGCCTACCCCACCGCGATTAGTCAGGAGATTCTGGTATGCAATATTGTTCCCAATGCGCTCGCACTTACCCGGCGGACTATCGGGTTTGTCCGCGCCACAACACACCGCTCGAAGGGAAGGAGGAACTGGAAGCGGGGATGATCGTACGGGAAAAGTACAAGATTCTGGAGTTGATCGGGGACGGCGCGATGGGCCGCGTGTGGTTGATCGAGGATCTGGACTTTACGTACAAGAAGGTGCGCAAGGCGATGAAGGTGCCCTTGCCGCACCTGGCCACGGATCCCGCCTATGTGCAGCGCTTTCGCGATGAGGCGGCCAAGGCGGGCGTCCTCGATCATCCCAACGTGGTGCGCACCGAGCACATCGACCGGACCGAGTCGGGCACGCCGTTTCTCCTGATGGAACTGGTCGACGGCCGGTCGCTGCGCTGGTGGGTCGAGCGCGAGCCGCGCCTCCAGTGGCGGCACTCCGTCGAAATCGCGCGCGAGATCGCTTTGGCGCTCGAGGCGGCGCATGCCGCCGGGCTGGTGCACTGCGACATCAAGCCGGAGAACGTGCTGGCCGTCAGCAAGGCCGCGCCCTATCCGCTGAAAGTGACGGATTTCGGGCTGGCGAAGGCGACCAGCGCGCTCACGGGGGATCTCACCCGGGTGCACCCGGGCACCACGTGGGGAAACGATGTCGTGGCCGGCACGCCGGGGTACATCGCCCCGGAGCAGGCGCTGTCGCGGGGAACGGTGGTGCCGGCGTCGGATGTGTACTCGCTCGGGGTCATGTTGTACGAGATGCTGACCGGCGACAAGCCCTACGGCCAGCTCGATTCCGTGGAAGCGGTGCGGCTCGCCCACCAGGGGCCGCCGGCGTTGTTGCGCGCGCGGAGCGAGTGGCCGGCGGGCCTGGCCGAATTGACCAACCAGATGCTGGCTCTCGACCCCGCCGGGAGGCCGCCGGCGGGGGACGTGGCTGCCCGGTTGGGCGCGATGCTCCAGGGAGCCGGGCTGCTCGATCCGCAGGTGACCACGGTCGCTACGGCGCCCGCCGCGGCGGTTCCCTCCGTGGCAACCGCCGCGCCGGCGGCGACGGGCGCGGCGACGGCCCCCGGGGCGCCATCGGGGTTCCCGGTGCGGAGTGAGGTTCCCCCGGTGGTTGCCGCACCGCCTGCCGCCGCGGCGCAGGCGAAATCGCGCCAGGGCCTGTTTGTGGCCGTGGGAGCAGCCGCATTAGGCGTCGTCGTGCTGGTGGGGGGCCTTCTGTTTTCCAGCCACCAGGCGCAACCGCTGCCCGCCGACGCGTCCGTTACTCCCGGCCACGGCGCAACGCCGCCGGCCGTCTCCGAACCGAGGGAGTTCAAACCCCTGATTCCGGCCGACCCCCAACCCGCGGCCGCCCCCCCAGCCGAGACCGGCTCCGCTCACGTTCCCACTCCGGCGCCGCCCGCGGAGCCCGGGAGGCAAGCCGACAAGCGGCCGAGCCCAACCCCGGCGCGGCCCGCGGAGCGCAGCAAGCAAACCGACAAGCGGCCGAGCCCTCCCGCGGCGTCCCAGGATGCGGACGCGCTCGACAGACTGGGAACGAAGCAGTTGGCCGATCATGACTGGAAGGGCGCGCGCGAATCGCTCACCCAGGCGGCCAGCCTGCGGAATCCGCACAGCATGGTAATGCTGGGCGCCATGTACTCCGAGGAGCGCAACTATCCCGAAGCGGCCAGGATGTTCCGGCAGGCTGCGGATCTGGGCAGCGCTCGCGGTATGTATAATCTCGGGGTCCTCTACGAGACGGGCAAAGGCGTTCCCCAAAGCCTGGAGGACGCCGCACGCTGGTATGGATCGGCCGAAAGACTGGGCGAGAAGGACGCCCGTTACCGTCTGGGAACGATGTATGAACGGGGCGCCGGCGGCATGGCGAAAGATCTGCAAAAAGCGCGGGATCTCTATCAGCGGGCGGGGACTCCGGAGGCGAGCAAACGGCTGGCGACGATGACGGCGGGCGGCTCTCGATAGCGGCTGGTATCGGGATTCCCTTGCGCTTCGTGAAACACCGTGGTGAAGAAATCCCGCGAGCTGGGCGAGCAGCCGATGTGCAGGTTGTCCATGCCCTCTTCCACAAAACCGAGGTATCCTTCCCACCCCAGATCGTTGAGCACAAACCGCAGGCATTCCAGTTCACCCGGCGGCAGGCCCGCGTAGCCGATGTCGAAGACTTGCCCCGAGCAGTGCGACAGCGCTTCCCGCTGCCCCAGCTTCCGCGCGAAGTCTTCCGGCTCCACCAGCGAAGTAACTTCCAGCGGCTGAAACTTCTCCGGCGCATTGAGCTCCTCGTACAGGCGGCGCGTCTCAAAGGCGATGTAGGTCAGCGTGCCGATGGCCGCGGGCGACGCTTGCGAGAAGAACTCGAGATGCGCCGGGGCATCGGGCGAGATCTTGAGCGCGTACCCGAAATAATCCGGCCGCTGGAGCGCCTTTACCAGTCGTTTTCCCAGGTCCGCGCGGATCTCCTCGCAGCTATGGAAGATCATGTCGTCGCGCTTGAGCCACACCGAGAGCCGATGCGGGGCGCGCGGCGAGAATCCGTTGAGGCCGAACTCGCTGCGGTATTCCTGCGCGAGGGAAGTGAAGGCCGCGGCATCGCGCCGGTACAGCGCCAGCAACTGCTCCGCCCGCTTTACGCGAAAATAGTACGTGGGCGAATAGTCGCGCTGCATCTGCTGCCCGATGGCCTGGTAGAGCTCGCGGTTCCACGCCGGGCTGCAGGAAAAGAACATGCGCGGCACGGTCACCTGGTCTGGGGGAATACCGCGCGCGCGCCGCGTGAGCTCCTGCATCTCGGCCACGCAGCCCTGGCCGCAGTGGTACGCGAAGATGGCCCAATCGCGGCCGCCGAATTTCTGCTCCATGCCCGCCAGGTAGGAAGCGGCCGCGGGAATGGCGCGGTCGGGCGACAGGCGGTCGTCGCGCACCGTCACCACGTACGGCGTTTTATGGGTGACGGTCCGGTACTTGGGCTTCCGGCCGCGGCTCGCCACCAGCACCTTTTCGCGCGTGGTCCGGTGGCGCGCGGCGTGCACCACTTTCAGGCCCATGCTGCGCGCCGTGGCTTCGGAGATCTGCATGACGCCTTTGGGGCCGGAGGGGCTCTCCGCCCGCGAGTCGCCCCAGCTCTCCAGGTAGGCGATGGCTTCGATCAGCGAGGCCGGCAGGCCGCTGCGTTGCGCGGCCGTCCGGAACAGCGCCTGCAGCTTCGGATTGCCGGTGATTCCCCGGGCGCCGGGAACCGCCCGCGGGTCCCGCAGGATGGCGAAGGTCTGCGATTGAATCATGAGGTCCGTGCGGACCGCCAGCAGCTCCTCGGAGATATCGTCGCGCCCCACCCCGATTCCCGACACCCGGTGCGCCGGCGCAAAATAACCGGGCGAGCCGGCTTGGCCGGCGGGCGCGAGGCTCAACAGGAACAGCAGCGCGAATCTCATTGCCTTAGGAACAGTGTAACCGTAAGCGGCGATTTTCCGGACTACTTTGTTAGACGCGCGAAGAACTGCGTTCGATACGCCGGTGCACGAACCAAGCGGTAGTATGGGGGATGAGCGTGGGATTCCGGGCCGTTGCCGCCGTCACGGCCGCCGCTACCGTGGGTACCAGCGTCGTGCGGCATAGTGCCATGAAAATGGATATAGGGGTGGGGAGTGACCCAACTTTCATCGAAACCGCGGGATGGGGCCTGACGGCGCCCGGCGGCCCGCCCTCACGTTAGGATAGTACCCTGAGGCCGGCATGACACGTCTCGAAAGGTTCCTGGCTTACTCCGAGTCCCACCGCTTCATTCTCTGCGCGGTCTCCGCCGTGCTGATCGTGCTGATCGCCTGGGCCGACTGGTTGTCGCCGGACAGTTCTACCGGAATTCTGTACCTGATCCCTGTCCTGCTCACCGCCGCCGCTCTGAACGGCTTCCAGATCCTGATCATGGCTGCCGTATGCGGGTACCTGCGCGAGGTCTTCGATCCGCTGCAAGGCACGGGGGGCTTTACCGGCTGGCAACTGGTTGAGACTTTCAATCCCGCGCGATGGATCGCGGGGTCGTTCGGCCGTCTGTCGGTGTCGGTGGCCGGGTTCGCCATGACGGGCTTTTTCGTCTCGGCGTTGAACGAGCGCCGCCGGCTGCTGGCCAAACACCTGGCAGAGCAGGAAGAGCAGATTCGCCTGCGCCGGGAGGCGGAACTTCAGGTGCGTACGCTCATCGAGACCAGCCCGCTGGCCATTCTCACCATCGACCATGCCGCGCGCGTCGCGCTGGCCAACGAATCGGCGCGGCAACTGCTGGGTTTCGATAAAGAGCCGCTGCAAGGCGAAAAGATCGCGCCGTACCTGCCGACCCTCTCCCGCATGCTGCACGGCCATCATGCGGGCGAGTTTCGCACCAACGTGGAGTGCAAAGGGCAGCGCCGTAACGGCGAGGTTTTCCTGGCACACGTCTGGCTCTCCACCTATCGCATCTCGGAAGGTCCCAGACTGGCGGCGGTGGTGTGGGACGCTTCGGAAAACCTGCGCGACCGGGAAGGGTCCGGTCTGGATTCCATGATGGCCACGTCGCGCGTGCTGATCGGCGCAATCTCGCACGAGATCCGCAATCTGGCCGCCGCGGCGCGCACCGCCCATGGGGCCCTGGCCGCGATTGCCGGCGTGGCCCACGAGGAACACTATCGCGTGCTCGGCCGGCTCATCGAAGCGCTGGAGAAGATTGCCTCTTCCGGCTTGCGCGAGGCCTCCGATCGCGCCGCCATGGTAGCCGATCTAAGTACCGTGCTCGATGAGACCCGCATCGTCATCGAGCCCGCGCTGCGGGATGCCGGCGTTCGCCTGGTGTGGGAGGTGCCGGGCGGCCTGCCGCTGGTCCAGGCGGACCATCACAGCCTGCTCCAGGCCTTCATCAACCTGACCCGCAACAGCCTCCAGGCGCTGGAGCCTGGCGGCTCCGGCGAGGTGCGTATCTCCGCCGCGGTGGAGCGCGACCTCGTAGTCGTGCGGGTCCGCGATACCGGTCCCGGAGTGGCCCATCCCGAAGAACTGTTTCAGCCGTTCCAGCCGGGCGCGCATTCCTTCGGCCTGGGGCTGTACATTTCCCGCGCCATCCTGCGTTCTCATGGCGGAGGGTTGCGCTATGAAGCGGAACCGGCGGGAAGCTGCTTTGCGGTGGATCTGTGGCCGGTGGAAAATGCTATAGAGGAATGATGGAAGAGACGCAACTACTCGTCCGGGCGCTCCTGGTGGACGATCATGCGCTGTTCCGGGAAAGCGTAGCGCGCGTGCTCGAAACCGACGCGGGGCTCAAAATCGAGCATTGCGGCAGCATTCGGGAAGCGCTGCAGCTCCTTGCCCAGGAACATTTCGATCTCGTGCTGCTGGACCACGACCTGGGAAGCGAGCGCGCGTCCCAGTTCCTGCCGGCCGCGCGGCAGAGCGGCTTCGAGGGCCGCGTGCTGGTGGTGACCGCCTGGGTGAGCGAAACCGAGGCCCGGCGGCTGCTGCGCCAGGGCGTGGCGGGCATTTTCCTCAAGCAGGCCCCCTTGAACGAATTGAGCGAGGCCATCCGCGCCGTGGCCGCGGGCGGCATGTGGCTGGACCGCTCTTTTGCGCGCCTCGAGGAGGGCGCCGCCGCCGCCGGGCAATCGGCCCCGCCGGTGTTCAACGAACGCGAGCGCCGGGCCCTCCGCTTCGTGCTCGAAGGACTCTCCAATAAGGAGATCGCCTGGCAGTTACAGATCTCCGAGAGCTACGTCAAGGCGATCCTGCAAAGCCTGTTTCAAAAGACCGGGGTGCGGACGCGAGGTCAACTGGTACGCGTGGCGGTGGAACAGTACGAAGACCAGATCTAGCAAGGCTATACCTCGGACCAACCAGCGCCAAACTCGCGCCGCCTCCGTTTCCGCGGCTCGGCGTCGAGTTGCCGCCCCGGGGACTAGCCGAAAGATACTGGCCGCTGCCGCCGGAACCTCGATAACCTGGATCTAATACTACTGCCGGATCTCAGACCCGGCAACGAGGCAATCGGGGTGAGCCGGAACTGTCGCACGGTAGTTTCGGAAGGTGGGGCTGGCTGCAAGGCTCGTCCCACCACTCCCCCTTTCCCAACCCGCTGGATAGAATGGTAGAGTGCGAACCACCAGCAATCCCGTTCCCGAAATCCTGGAAAAGCTCCATATTGAACCGGTAAACTCCGGCGCCTGCTATGGCGACTGGATCGCCGCCCCGTCCGGCGGCGAGATGGACTCGTTCAACCCCGCCACCGGCGAACCTCTGGCGAAGATCATGATGGCCGGGCCGCAGGATTACGAGTACGTGGTGGAGTGCGCCCGCGAGGCGTTCATGGATTGGCGCATGGTGCCGGCGCCCAAGCGCGGCGAGATCGTGCGCGAGATCGGCAACGAACTGCGCGCGCACCAGGCGGACCTGGGCGCGCTGGTCACGCTCGAGATGGGGAAGATCCTGCCCGAAGGGCTGGGCGAGGTCCAGGAGATGATCGACATCGCCGATTTCTCCGTGGGGCTCTCGCGCCAGCTCTACGGGCTCACCATGCACAGCGAGCGGCCGGGACACCGCATGTACGAGCAGTGGCACCCGCTGGGCATCGTGGGGGTCATCAGCGCGTTCAATTTCCCGGTGGCGGTGTGGGCCTGGAACGCCATGATCGCCGCGGTCTGCGGCGATTGCGTGTTGTGGCGGCCCTCGTCGGAAACGCCGCTCGCCGCTATCGCCGTGCAGAAGATCTGCAATCGCGTGCTCGAGCGGCACGGCCTCAAGGGCGTGTTCAACCTGGTGATTGGGCCGAGCAAGCCCATCGGCGAAACGTTGATCCACGACCCGCGCATCCCGCTGGTGAGCTTTACCGGCTCGACCGAAGTGGGCCGGCACGTAGCGGAAGTGGTGGCGCACCGGCTGGGACGGAGCATTCTAGAACTGGGCGGCAATAATGGCATCATCGCCACCGACGATGCCAATCCCGAACTGCTGCTGCGCGCCGTGCTGTTCGGCGCGGTGGGCACCGCCGGCCAACGCTGCACCACCACGCGGCGGTTGTTCCTGCAGCGCGGGATTGCTCCGCGCATCACCGAAGCGCTGGTGAGCGCGTATCGCCAGGTGCGGATCGGCGACCCGATCGAGCCGGAGACCATCATGGGCCCGCTGGTGAACCGGCGCGCGGTGGAGGACATGATGGATGGCATCAAGCGCATTCGCGAGCAGGGCGGCGAAATTCTGTCGGGCGGCGAGCGCATGATGGGATGCTTCGTGCAGCCCACCCTGGTGCGCGCGCGCCCGGATATGCCGATTCTGAAAGAGGAGATCTTCGCCCCCATTCTTTACCTGGTGGAATTCGACGATCTGGACCAGGCCATCCACTGGCACAACGACGTGCCGCAGGGGCTCTCCTCGGCCATGTTCACCACCAGCCTGGTTTCGGCGGAAACCTTCCTGAGCCATCGCGGCAGCGATTGCGGAATTGCCAATATCAACATCGGAACCAGCGGCGCCGAGATCGGGGGCGCCTTCGGCGGCGAAAAGGATACCGGCGGCGGCCGCGAATCCGGCAGCGATGCCTGGAAGGCGTACATGCGGCGGCAGACCAACACCATCAACTGGTCGACGCAGTTGCCCCTGGCGCAGGGGATCCAGTTTCAGGTGTGAGAAGCCTCAAGGCAGGTAGTCGTCGTCCAGAATCGCCCGTTTGCTGTAAGGACAGGTCGCGGGAAACCGGCTGGCGGGAAGCTTGGTTTCGATCGAAGCCAGTTTCACGGCAGTGGCGTATGCGGCCGGGATAGACTCTTCCAGGAACGGCTTCAGGCTGGGGTTTTCCTCCAGCACATCCCGGATTTCGACGCGCGCGTTGGCGATGGTTCTCAGCCAGCCTGTGCCGCGGCGGGACGGCTGAAACTGGTGCTTCAGCAAGTGGGTCAGAAGCCTGCGCAGTTGATTCCTCAGGGCATGGCGGCGCTCTTTGCCCATATCCTCGATCTCCTCGGCGATATGCTCCAGGTCGGCTTCCTCGAAGCGCCCCGTGCGCAACAACTCCGCGTTTTGCTCCGTCCAACGCGCGAAGTCCTTCTCGTAGAGATCGACGGCCTTCATAGGGCCATGGTACAACGGCCGGGAGCTTACCCTGGTCTTCTTCCGGCTCGCGCCCTTCCTGGCGCGCTTCCGTGTCCTCCCCCCTTAAAGCCGCCGCAGGCGAGCCAGGGTGCGAAGGATCTCGGGTTCCTGCTTGACCTCGGCCAGAGGGCGCAGTTGCTCTTCGACGTAGCGCCAGTCGAGCTGGTCGCGCTGCCGGAGTGCTACTCCCTCGGCATCCCGGATGTCCAGCGGGCGGAGAGCGAACAGCTTCAGGACCACCAGATCCTCGGCCGAACACGTACGGATATCGAGGCCGGGGCCGAAGGAAAAGATTGTCGCGCGGCTCACTACCATTTCTTCGAACGGGAGCGCGCCGAGCGAGATGTCGATCCCCACCCCATCCGGGGTGCGCAACAGCAGGGTGCGATAGCGGCGGGCAAACTCGCCGGCTTTCTCGATGCGCGCCGGATAAGCGGCCAGCAGCGCGTCGATAAAGCGGTCTTCCCCACCAAAACCCGCCAGCAGAGTGAGGTCGACATCCCGCGTAACGCGCGGTTCTCCCCATCGCTGGACGGCGATTCCGCCAATGATGCAGGAACGCCAGCCTTGCCGGTCGCAAAACACCTGCAATTGCGTGGCGGTTTCGAAGAGATCGATCATCGGCCGAGCTTGGCGAACCATTCCTGCATGGCCACGAGGCCGGATGAGGGCCGGGGCGGCATGGTTCGCAGGGCGTGATTGAACGCGCCTTCCAGTAGGGCCAGAACCTGCAGATTGTCGGCCTCCCGGATCTCCCGGCGGTGAATGGCCTCCAACTCTATGCCGGCCTCTTTCCAGGTCTCGACCCAGCGGCGTATGGTCTCTTGCTCGTCCATAGGAAGAAGAGCCGCAGCGGGCACGGAACCGGTTGCGGCTCGAGGAGAAGGAACGGCTACTCTTTGGCGTCTTCGCCCGGCTCGCGCCCTTCCTGGCGCGCCTTGAGGCGTTCCTCGCGGCGCTTGGCGCGGTCGGCGGCGCGCTTGACCAGTTCGGAGCCCACCAGCTCGATCATGGCCTGCTCGGCGCCATCGCCCTTGCGCGGTCCCAGGCGCGTGATGCGGGTGTACCCGCCCTCGCGCTGGCCGAAGCGCGTCCCCAGCGAATCGAACAGCTTCTTCACCGAGGCCGGAGTGCGCAGCACGGCGGCCGCCTGCCGCCGCGTATGCAGGGTGTCCGTTTTCGCCAGCGTGATCATCTTCTCCACCAGCGGGCGCACGGCCTTCGCTTTAGGAACCGTGGTGATCACGCGCTCGTGGTCGATCACGCTCGTGATCAGATTACGCAGCAGCGCGTTGCGGCTGTCTACCGGCCGCTTCAGTTTGAATCCGGCAACCTTGTGTCTCATGAGCTACTCCCCGATCGGCTCCGGCGCGCCCTCTTCTTCCGCGCCGTATTCCGGCAGCGCGCCGCCCACCTGCGGCGGCGGGGCCACCAGGCGGCCGTGCGCGTCGATGCGCATGCCCAGCGACAGGCCCATGTTCGCCAGGATCTCCTTGATCTCGTTCAGCGATTTGCGCCCAAAGTTCTTGGTGCGCAGCATCTCCGCTTCGGTCTTCTGCACCAGCTCGCCGATGGTCTGGATGTTGGCGTTCTTCAGGCAATTGTAAGAGCGAACGCTCAGCTCCAGCTCTTCCACCGACCGGTTCAGAATTTCGTTGATCTTGTCGAGGCCGCGCTCGGAGATCTCTTCGGTGGCCTCCGGCACTTCCTCGAAGTTGATGAAGATGGACATGTGGTCCTTGAGCAGTTTCGCGGCGTAGCCGATGGCGTCCTGCGGCGAAACCGCGCCGTTGGTCCACACCTCCAGGGTCAGCTTGTCGTAATCGGTCATCTGGCCGAGGCGCGCCGCCTCCACCTGAAAGTTGACTTTGCGCACGGGCGAGTGGACCGAATCGATGGGGATGTAGCCGAGCGCGAGGTCTTCGTCGAAATTCTTGTCCGCGCTGACGTATCCCCGGCCGCTTTTGAGCCGCATCTCGATCGAGAGCTTCCCGCCCTCGCTCACCGTGGCCAGATGCACGTCGCGATCGAGCACCTCGACGTCGGCATCGGTCTCGATCTGCCCGCTGCGCACGTCGCCCGGCTGGTCCACGGTGAGGCGCACCGTCTTTACGCCTTCGCTCGAAATCTTAAACGGAATCTGCTTCAGGTTCAGGATGATATCGGTGGCGTCTTCCACCACCCCCGGAATGGGGCTGAATTCGTGCTCGACGCCCTCGATGCGCACCGCCGTAATGGCCGCGCCTTCGATCGAGCTGAGCAGCACCCGGCGCAGGCTGTTGCCGATGGTGGTGCCGAAGCCGCGCTGGAAAGGTTGCGCCGTAAACATCCCATACCGTTCCGTCAGGGTTTCGGTATTGGCGACTAATCGTTTGGGTTTCTGGAAGCCTTTAAACATAAGTCCTCGTTATTAGCTTTCAGCTATCGGCTCTCAGCTCTCAGCTCTCAGCTTCCGGTAATAGGCGGCTGCCGTTGCCCGGTTTTGGCTGAACGCCGATCGCTGAACGCCGACCGCTATTTCGAATACAACTCGACGATGAGCTGCTCGTTTAACTGGATCTGCACCAAATCTTCGCGCTTGGGCACGGCGGTGATGCGACCCTTCAACGTCTCCCGGTCCACATCGATCCAGTTCGGCGCCGGCGCGTGGGCGGTGGCGTCGCGCGCGGCCAGGATGGTGGGATTGTTCTTGCTCTTCTCGCGCACCGATACCAGGTCGCCAATCTTTACCTGGGCCGACGGGATATCGCACTTGCGGCCGTTGACGTCGATGTGCCCGTGACGGACCACCTGGCGGGCTTGCGCGCGGCTGGTGCCGAAGCCCATGCGGTAGACGACGCTGTCCAGGCGGCGCTCCAGGCTGGACATCAGATTCTCGCCGGTAATGCCCTTGGCCAACGCGGCCTTTTCGAAGGTGCTGCGGAACTGCCGTTCCAGGACCCCGTAGACGCGCCGCACTTTTTGTTTCTCGCGCAGTTGCAGACCGTACCCGACAATCTTCTTGGCCCGGTCCTTGCCATGCTGGCCGGGAATGAAGTTACGTTTTTCGATGGCGCACTTTTCGCTGTGGCAGCGCTCGCCTTTGAGATAGAGTTTCATGCCCTCGCGCCGGCATTGCCGGCAAACCGGGCCGATATATCGTGCCAATTTGCTTCTCCTTACCTTAATAGCTTTCAGCTTTCAGCCGTCAGCTTTCAGCTAGCTTCTCCAGGTGCGGTTTACAGCCATGGCAGGCCTTCATCCCGCTTCAAACAGCTTCTCAGCCGCCGGCTCTCAGCTTTTAGCTGAAAGCTGAACGTTGATCGCTTCTTTTCTCACACGCGCCGCTTCTTGGGCGGACGGCACCCGTTATGCGGGATCGGCGTCACATCCTTGATGGCGCGTACTTCGATGCCCGCGGTCGAAAGCGCGCGCACCGCCGACTCGCGGCCCGACCCCGGCCCGCTGACCCGAACCTCCACCACGCGCAGGCCGCTCTCGCCCGCTTTGTTGGCCGCCGTCATGGCCGCCTGCTGCGCGGCGAAGGGTGTACCCTTGCGCGAGCCGCGGAAGCCGAGCGAGCCGGCGCTCGACCAGGAGATGGTGTTGCCTTCCTGGTCGGCGATGGTCACGATGGTGTTGTTGAAGGTGGCCTGGATGTGCACCACGCCGGTGTGCACCACGCGCTTTTCCTTCTTCTTGAAGCTCTTCTTCTTGCCTGCTTTTACCGGTGCTTTCGCCATAATCAGCTCTCAGCTCTCAGCGATCAGCGTTCAACTCTCAGCCCAGCCGGTTTTAGCTGAATGCTGAAAGCTGACTGCTGAAAGCTCTCTTTACGTCTTGCCCGTAGCCTTCTTCTTGTTGGCCACCGTTCCGCGGCGCGGTCCCTTGCGCGTGCGGGCGTTGGTATGGGTGCGCTGTCCCCGCACCGGCAATCCGCGGCGGTGCCGCAGCCCCCGGTAGGAGCCCATCTCGATGTGACGCTTGATGTTCATCGAGATTTCCTTGCGGAGATCGCCTTCCACCGCCCCCTCCTCTTCCAGGATCTGGCGGACGCGGTTGACCTCGTCTTCGGTCAGGTCGCGCACCTTCTTGTCGAATTCGATGCCGGCCCGATAGAGCAGCGAGCGGGAACGGGTACGGCCGACGCCGTAAATATACGTGAGCCCGATCTCGGCCCTCTTGGCAGGCGGCAGATCCACACCGGCAATACGTGCCATATAGTTTCTCCCGTTACCCTTGTCTCTGTTTGTGTTTCGGATTCGAGCAGATCACCCGCACCACGCCTTCGCGGTTGATCACCTTGCACTTATCGCAAATCTTCTTGACCGACGCTCGCACTTTCATAATTCCTCTGGGGCCGGGGGCCGGGGGCCGGGGGCCAGGGACCGCAGCTTCCGCCGGATCCTGCCCCGCGATGGATCGTGAGGCGCCAACTCCACCTCGACCCGATCCCCGGGAACCAGCCGCACAAAATTTCTCTCCACCGTACCAACCACGTGGGCCAGAATCTCCTGCCCCGTCTCCAACCGCACCCGATACATCGCGCTGGGCCGCTCGTCAAGAACGACCCCTTCCACTCCCCGGCCCCGACCCGCGGAGGCTGCGGGTACCCCGCCCGGCCCCTGGCCCCGCGAGCGCAGCGAGCCCGGCCCCCGGCCCCCACTCACGGCCTGGTCAGCACCCACGGTCCGTTCTCCGTCACCGCGATGCAGTGCTCGAAATGGGCGCTATAGGAGCCATCCTTCGTCACCGCGGTCCACCGGTCCTTCATCACCACCGCTTCCGGGCGCCCGGCGTTGACCATGGGTTCCACCGCCAGAACCATGCCTTCCTTCAGCCGCGGATTCTCGTTCTTGCGGTCCACATAATTGGGAACTTGCGGCTCCTCGTGGAGTTGGGTGCCGATGCCATGGCCCACATACTCCCGCACAATCGAAAAGCCGTTCTGCTTGACGTGCTCCTCCACCGTACTGCAAACGTCGAACAGGCGGTTGCCGCTCCGCACCCGGTCGATGGCCAGCTCCAGGGACTCCTGGGTGACCCGCAGCAGTTTTTTGGTCTGCTCGCTGATCTCGCCGATCGGCACGGTAATCGCGGAATCGCCAAAATACCCGTCCAGTTTCACCCCGGTGTCGATGGAAACGATATCGCCCTTCTTGAGCACCCGCTTCGCATTGGGCATCCCGTGGACAATCTCCTGATTCACCGAAGTGCACAGCACAAACTTGTAAGCCTCGCCCGCCGCGGGCACATAGTAGCCCTGAAAAGCCGGACGGGCGCCGGCGTCGGCGATCATCCGGACGGCCGCGACTTCGAGGTCCATGGTGCTGGCCCCCTCCACCGCCGTTTCCTTCAGTTTCTGCAGGATCTGCCAGACCAGCAGACCGCTGCGCCGCATCTTCTCCAGTTCAGCGGCCGTCTTTCGAACGATCATCGGACTCCATCGCCTGGCGAATCTCCTGAAACACCATCTCGGGCGGATGATGGCTCGCATCCACCTCGATCACCCGCCGCCCGGCGGTCCGGTAGTACTCGAGCACCGGCCGGGTCTGCCGCTCGTAGGCGTCCAGACGCTCGCGGATCACCGGCTCGCGGTCATCCTCGCGGATCGCCAGCGTTTCGCCGTCCAGATCGCACAATCCCTCCACACGCGGTGGATGGGAAGCGACGTTATACAAGGTGCCGCAGCGAGGACACTGCCGACGTCCGGTCAAACGAGCAATAATTACATTGTAATCGACCGCGAGATGAATCACCACCTCGCGGATCCCGCGCCCATCGAACCAGGCGCACAGGTGCCCGGCTTGCGGCAGAGTCCGCGGATAGCCGTCCAAAACAAATCCCTTCTCCGCATCGGGGAGGCTCAGCCGCTCGCGCACCATGCCGTCGACCACCTCGTCCGACACCAGGGCCCCGGCGTGCATGGTGGCCTCCACCTTGCCCAGATTCTCGCCGTGCCGGATGCGGTCCCGCAGCATGTCCCCGGTGGAAATGTGGGGCACCCCCAGACACTCGGTCAGCATCTTCGCTTGCGTGCCCTTCCCCGAGCCCGGCGAACCGAACAGGACCATGGCCTTCACAGGTTAAAACGAGCTCCGTCGGCCGCGAATCCGGCCCGAGCGCGGCGTGAACCCTTCATAGTGACGCATGATGAGCTGCGCTTCGATCTGGTTGATGGTATCCATGGCCACGCCCACCACGATCAGTAACGAGGTGCCTCCGAAATAGAATTGCACGTTCAAACCTTCCAGCAGCCGCCGCGGCGCCACGCGGTCGATCCAGTTGCCGACCAGCGGCAGGTGCTGCAGGTGTATCCCCGAAATCATCACATCGGGGATAATGCACAGGATCGCCAGATAAATGCCGCCCACCACCGTGATCTTGGTCAGGATGTTGTTCATGTAGTCGGCGGTGTTCCGGCCGGGACGGATGCCGGGGATGAAGCCGCCGTACTTGCGCATGTTGTCGGCCGCTTCGTTGGGGTTGAAAATGATGGACACGTAAAAGAAACAGAAGAAAATGATGCCCGCCACGAAGAGCACGTAGTAGAGCGGCTCGCCGTGCTGGATGGAGCGCAGCATGTTGTTCAGCCAGACCGTGCTCTTCACCCATTCCAGCGAGAGCAGCGTCGTCGGAAAGGCCAGGATGGAGGAGGCGAAAATCACCGGGATCACGCCGCCGGCGTTCACCTTGAGCGGCATGTGCGTGGATTGCCCGCCCATCACCCGCCGGCCCACCACGCGTTTGGCGTACTGCACCGGAATGCGCCTCTCGCCGCGCTCCACCAGGACGATGAAGGCCACCACCGCGACCATCAGCACGATCAGCATGATCAGCGTGAGCGCACCCCACTCGTGGGTCACAAAGGTGTTGAAGTAAATATTGTGCAGCGCGTTGGGCAGACCGACCACGATTCCCGTGAAGATGATCAGGCTCATGCCGTTGCCCACGCCGCGTTCGCTGATCTGCTCGCCCAGCCACATGATGAAGGCCGTGCCGGTGGTGAGCGAGATGATGGTCAGCAGCACGAAACCGATCCCGGGGCTGATGACGATGCCCTGCCGCATCGATTGCAGGCCGCCGGCAATGGTCGCCGACTGGATGACCGACAGGATGATGGTCAGGTAGCGGGTCCACTGGGTGATCTTGCGGCGCCCCAGTTCGCCCTCCTTTTGTAACTTTTCGAGCGTGGGCACCACCACGGTCAGCAATTGCAGGATGATCGACGCCGTGATGTACGGCATGATGCCCAGGGCGAAGATGGTCAGCCGCCGTATGTTGCCGCCCGCGAACAGGTCGAAGAAACCGAAGATTGAGCCCGACGCCGAATTGAAAAATTCCTCCCACCGCTTGATGTTGATGCCGGGCGTGGGAATGTGCCCGCCCAGGCGGTAGACCGCCAGCAGCCCCAGCGCAAACATCAGCCGCTTGCGCAGGTCCGGGACGCGAAAGATGTTGGCGAACGCTTCGAGAAACTTCATGGTTCCCTTCGATTTCCGGCGCTACTCCGCCGCCGCGCCGACCACCTGCGCCGTGCCGCCGGCCTTCTGGATTTTCGCCAGCGCCGACTTCGAAAACTGGTGCGCTTCCACCGTAATCCGGCGCGTCAACTCGCCCGTGCCGAGCACCTTGAGCCCCTCGCCCAGCTTCTTGATGACGCCCAACTCGATCAGGCGATCGGCGTTGAAGGCATCGCCTTCCAGCTTCTCCAGCCGTCCGAGATTGACGATCGCGTACTGCTTCTTGAAGATGTTCTTGAATCCGCGCTTGGGCAGCCGGCGGTGAATCGGCATTTGCCCGCCTTCGAAACCGCGCTTCTGGCTGAAGCCGGTGCCGGCGTGCTGTCCTTTGGACCCGCGCGCCGACGTCTTGCCGCGTCCCGAGCCCATACCCCGCCCGATGCGCTTACGGCCCTTCACCTGCCCGGCCGGAGGCTTCAATCCACTGAGGTTCATATCTGCTCCTGGGGGCTGGGGGCCGGGGGCCAGGGGCCAGGGGAAGGTACGCGAAGCGTCTCCATTCCCCGGTCCCTAACCCCCGGCCCCGGGCCCCTGTTCGTTCTTGGGGACCGGGAGCCTGGGGCCGGAGGCCAGGAAAAGCCGCGCGCAGCGCGTCCATTCCCCGGCCCCCGGCCCCCGGTCCCTGGCCCCTGTTTCATTCCACCACCGCCAGCAGGTGCGGAACCTTCTTGACCATGCCGCGGAAGACCGGCGAATCGGGCCGTTCCACCACCTGGTTGAGCTTCCGCAGTCCCAGCCCCTTGACGATGTTCTTGTGCTTCTGCGGCGTGCAGATGGGGCTGCGTACCAGTTTGATTCGAATCGTGCCTGCCATTAGAGCCTGCCCTCCCTTAGAGCTTGTCGACCGCCAGCCCGCGCATTTCGGCCACCGCGTTCCGGTCGCGCAGCGACTCCAGCGCCACGATGGTCGCCTTCACCACGTTGTGCGGGTTGCGGCGGCCAATCGACTTGGTGAGCACGTTGGGCACGCCGCAGGCGGTGATGACCGCGCGCACGGCGCCGCCGGCGATCACGCCGGTCCCGGCGGGCGCCGGCTTGAGCAGCACCTGCGAGCTGGCGAACACGCCCAGCACGGTGTGGGCGATGGTGGTCTCAAGCACGTTCACCCGGCGCAGATTCTTCTTGGCCGCTTCGATGCCTTTGCGGATCGCCGACGGCACTTCCTTGGCCTTGCCGACGCCGTAGCCCACCACCTTGGCCGCGGGATCGCCAATCACCACCAGGGCCGAAAAGCTCAGGTTCTTGCCGCCCTTCACCACCTTGGTGACGCGGTTGATCGCCACCACCTGCTCTTTCAGGTTCAGGGATGCCGGATCGATGCGCTTCACTGACGTCGCCATTAAAACTCCAGTCCGCCCTGGCGCGCGGCATCGGCCAGCGCCTTCACCCGGCCGTGATACTGATATCCGCCGCGGTCGAACACCACGCTCTTGATGCCCTTCTCTTTGGCGCGCTCGGCCACCAGTTTGCCGATCGCCTTGGCCGCGGCCACGTTGCCGCCCTTGGTTTTCCCGCCCTTATCCACCGAGGACGCCGAGACCAGGGTCCGGCCGCCGTTGTCGTCGATGACTTGCGCGTAGATGTGCGCCACGCTGCGGAATACCGCCAGGCGCGGGCGCTCCGGCGTGCCGCGCAGCTTGCGCCGGATGCGCCGGTGAATCCGATTGCGGATTTCTTTCTTTTCGATCTTACGAATCATTTGCCACCACTCGCCCCGGTCTTGCCGACCTTCTTGCGCAGCGCCTCGCCGGTGTACCGGATGCCCTTGTTCTTGTAAGGATCCGGCTTGCGGAGCGCGCGGATGTTGGCCGCCACCTGCCCCAGCATCTGCCGGTCGTACCCGCTCAGGACCAGCCGCCCCTGCAAATTGGCGATGGGGCTGCCCGCCACCTTGTCCACTCTCATGTCCACGCCGTCCGGCAGCAGGAATTCGATGGGATGCGAGTAGCCCAGGGTGAACGTCGCCACCCGGCCTTTTACGTCGGCGCGGTAGCCGATGCCCACAATATCCAGTTCCTTGGTGAACCCGGTGGAGACACCCTGCACGGCGTTGGCGGCCAGCGCCCGCGTGAGCCCGTGCAGCGCCGCGTGGTCGTCGGAACTGCGCTTGACTTCGAGCTTCCCGTCGGCCTGCTCGAAACTGATGCCCTCCGGAATCGGCACGGTCAATTTGCCTTTGGGACCGGTCACTTCCAATTGCTCGCCGATCTGTATTTTTACCCCGCTCGGCAACGGGATCGGCTTCTTACCAATTCTCGACATAGGTCAATGCCTCGCTACCACACCCGGCAGAGAATTTCGCCGCCGATGCGCTCCTTGTGCGCATCCCGCCCGGTCATGACGCCGCGCGGGGTGGTCAGGATGTTGATGCCCATTCCGCCCAGCACGCGCGGGATGTCGGTCTGCCCCACGTAGACGCGGCAGCCGGGACGCGAGACGCGCTCGATCGCCGAGATCACCGGCGAGTTGTTGGGCCCGTACTTCAGGTAGATCTTGATGGTCTTCTTCGCGCCCTCTTCGGCTACCTTGAAGTTGGCGATGTAGCCCTCTTCCTTGAGGATGCGCGAGATTTCCGCTTTCAGCTTGGAGGCCGGCACGTCCACTTTGGGGTGGCGGGCCTGGATCGCGTTGCGTACGCGAGTCAGCATGTCGGCAATGGGATCGCTTGTCATAAATCTCCTACAATGGCCCGCTGGCCCGGCACCGGCCGGAAATCAAAGCCGCGCGAAGCGCGACCTTCCCCCGGCCCCCGGCCCCCAGCCCCTGGCCCCTCTCTTCTCACCAGCTAGCCTTGGTCACGCCGGGTATCTCGCCATTGAGGGCGAGCTGGCGGAAGCACAGGCGGCAAATGCCGAATTTGCGCAGGAAGGCGCGCGGCCGCCCGCACCGCCAGCAGCGGTTGCGATGCCGGCACCGCAGCTTGGGAGTCTTGGCCTTGCGGGCCGCTTCCAGTTTGATGTCTTTGGCGATCTTGGCGGTGGTGGCCATCTTGTCTTTCTGTCTCCTCTATTGCCGGAACGGCATGCCCATCTGCTTGAGCAGCGCCACGCCCTCCGCGTCGGTGCGGGCCGTGGTGGTGATGGAAATGTTCATTCCCTTGGTCTTTTCCACTTTGGCGTAATCGATTTCCGGAAAAATCAACTGGTCCTTGATGCCCAGCGTGTAGTTGCCGCGCCCGTCGAAGCTCTTGGTGGAAAGGCCGCGAAAGTCGCGCACGCGGGGCAGCGCCACGTTCACCAGGCGGTCGAAGAATTCGTACATCCGGTCGCCGCGCAGGGTCACCATGCAGCCGATCGACTGTCCCTCGCGCAGTTTGAACTGCGCGATCGACTTGCTGGCCTTGGTAATCACCGGCTTCTGGCCGGCGATTTGCGCCAGTTCGTTCACCGCGCCGTCCATCAGCTTGGCGTTCTGGGTGGCTTCGCCCAGGCCGATGTTGATCGAGATCTTGTCGAGCATGGGCACCGCCATCACGTTCTTGTACCCGAACTCCTTGGTCAGCGCCGGGACCACCTTCTTCTGATAATGCTCTCTCAAACGTGCCATGGCATCTTCCCTTTACTTCCTGTCCAGCACTTGCCCGCATTTGCGGCAGACCCGCGTACGCCGCGACTTGCCGCCGGGGGCATGGTCGATGTGATGCGCCACGCGCACCGCCTTGTTGCAGCCCGGGCACACGATCATGACGTTGGAGGCCGGGATGGGGCTCTCGCGTTCGGCAATGCCGCCCTTGATCTGCTTGGCGGGATTGGGGCGGGTATGACGCTTGATCATCATCACGTGCTCCACCAGCAGCTTCCCGTTCTCGCGGTCCACGCGCAGCACGCGCCCGGTCTTGCCCTTGTCGCGCCCGGTGATCACCCGAACCGTATCTTCCTTCTTCAGATCGACGCGCACCGGCTCGGCCGGCTTCTTCTTTGCGATTGCCATCAGATTACCTCGGGGGCCAGGGAGACGATCTTCATGAATTTCTTTTCGCGCAGTTCCCGGGCGACGGGCCCGAATACGCGCGTGCCCACCGGCTCGCCCACATCGGAGATCAACACCGCGGCGTTGGAATCGAAGCGGATGTAGGTGCCGTCCTTGCGCCGGGTCTCCTTGCGCATGCGCACAATCACGCAGCGCACCACTTTGCCCTTCTTGATCGCCGAATCGGGCGCCGCCTCCTTCACGGCGGCCGTGACCACGTCGCCCAAGCCGGCGCGCAGGCCGAGGTCGCCGCCCCGCGGCAGGATGCAGGATAGCCTCCGCGCGCCGGAATTATCGGCCACCTCGAGAATCGTTCGCATGCCTATCATAAGTCGCTACGCTCCTGGGGCCGGGGGCCAGGGGCCGGGGGCCAGGGACCGGAAGCTCGCTTTGCTCGCGTCATTTCCAAACAACGCTGTGAGCGAAGCGAACCGCCTTCCCCCGGCCCCTGGCCCCCGGCCGCTGGCCCCTGCTTTCTTCACACCTTCACGTCCAACTCCGCCGGCTGCGCGCCCACCTGCGCGGCCCGCCGCACAATTTCCGCCAGCCGCCACCGCTTCAACTTGCTCAGCGGCCGGCACTCCACGATCCGCACCACGTCGCCCAAGCGGGCCGTGCGCTCCTCGTCGTGGGCGTAGAACCTCTTGCGCTTGCCGATGATGCGCTTGTACAGCGGGTGCGGCACGCGGCGGCTCACTTCCACCACGATGGTCTTCTGCATCTTGGTCGATACCACCTGGCCGACCTTCTGGTTTTTCAATCCCTGCGGGGCCTTCGCTTCGGCCATACTATTTCTTCTCCCCCGGCGCCTTTTCGCGCAGGATGGTGTGCACGCGCGCGCGGTCCTTCTTCAGCGCGCGGACCTTTTTCAAGCCGTCCATCTGCCCCATGGACATCTGAAACTGGAGACGGAAGAGCTGTTCGTCCATTTCACCCAACTGGTGGCGTAATTCGTTTTCGTCGAGATCGCGAACTTTCTGCGCTTTCATATCCCTTACTCCGCGTCCTCCCGGCCGATGAACTTGGTCCGGATGGCGAACTTGTGCGCCGCCAGGCGCATGGCGGCTTGCGCCGTGGGCCGGTCCACGCCTTCCATCTCGAACAGGATCTTGCCCGGGCGAATCACCGCCACCCACTGCTCGGGAGCGCCCTTGCCCTTGCCCATACGGGTTTCGGCCGGCTTCTTGGTGATCGGCTTGTCCGGGAACAGCCGGATCCAGACCTTTCCGCCGCGCTTGATGGAGCGCGTCATGGCCACGCGGGCCGCTTCGATCTGCCGGTCGGTGACCCAGCCGCATTCCATCGCCTTCAGGCCGAAATCGCCGAAGGAGATGGACGACCCGCGCCACGCCTTGCCGGCCATGCGCCCGCGCTGTTGTTTTCTGTACTTGACCTTTTTTGGCATCATCATGGCGGTGGGCCCTCAATCCTTACGGTTTCTCGCCGGTGCCCGGTTCCGGGGTTCCGCTGCCGGCTGGCTTGTCTTCAACTGGTTTCTCCGCTGGAGGTTCGGCGGGGGGCGGCGGCTCCTGCCGCGCCTCCTGCTTCCAGGAAGGCTGCTGCTGCTGGGGGGACATGAGCGGCGGCAGAATGGGCGTGGCCGGGCGCACCGCCGGGCGCGGCAAATCCGCGGGCGGCGTCTGCGTGGCCGGGCCGGCGGCCTCGGGGGCGGCGGCCATGGGCGGACCGGCGGGACGATCCCCGCGGTCGCGGCCCCTGCC
>JADGNR010000220.1 GCA_017883415.1 Bryobacteraceae bacterium
GCTGAGGGCTGGGGGCTGAGGGCTGGGGGCTGGGGGCCGGGAAGACGGGGGCTGGGAAGACGGGGGCTGGGAAGACGGGGACCGGGGGCTGGGAAGACGGGGGCCGGGGGCCGGGGGCCGGGGGCCGGGGGCCGGGAAGACGGGGGCCGGGGGCTGGGAAGACGGGGACCGGGGGCTGGGGGCTGGGGGCCGGGGGCCGGGGAAAGGCGGCGAGCTTCGCTCGCGGCGTTTTGGGATCGCGGGGCGCGGCACCGGGAAGACGGGGGCCGGGGGCTCACTCTGCTCGCGGCGGGTCACACCTGCGATTGCGGATCGAGCAGGGCGTTCAGGCGTTCGGCGGAGAGGCCCGATTGTTCGCGCGCCACTTCACGAACGGTGCGGCCGCTGGCGTGGGCTTCCTTGACCAGCGCGGCGGCCTTCTCGTAGCCGATTTCGGGCGCGAGCGCGGTGCCCATGGCCAGGGACTGCTCGACGTATCGCTCGACCCGCGCGCAGTCGGCTGCAAGGCCGTCCACCAGTTTCTCCGCGAAATTTGCGCTTCCGGCGGCCAGCAATTCGATGGCCTCGAGCAGATCGTAGGCCATCACCGGCATCATCACGTTGAGCTCGAAATTGCCCGCCGCCGCGCACCAGGCGATGGCGGCGTCGTGGCCCACCACCTGGGCGCACACCATCAGCAGGCTTTCGGCGATCACGGGGTTCACTTTCCCGGGCATGATGCTGGAGCCGGGCTGCACGGCCGGGAGGCGCAATTCGCCCAGCCCGCACCGCGGGCCGGAGCCCAGCCAGCGAATGTCGTTGGCGATCTTGGTGAGAGCGACGGCGTAGGTGCGCAGCGCTCCACTCAGGAAGCAGGCCGCGTCGCGCGCCGCCTGCGCTTCGAAATGATTGCGCGCCTCGATGAAGGGGAGCGCCGTACGCCGGGCGATCTCGGCGATGGTGTCGCGCGCGAATCCCGGCGGGGCGTTCAACCCGGTGCCCACCGCGGTGCCGCCGAGCGGCAGCTCGTAGATGCCCGCGAGCGCCGCATCGATGCGCTCCCGCGCCGCCTCCACCTGGCGCGCGTAGCCGCTGAATTCCTGGCCCATGCGGATGGGGACCGCGTCCTGCAAATGGGTGCGCCCCATCTTGATAATGCCGTGGAACTCGGCCGCCTTGCGCTCCAGCGACGCGCCCAGCAGCCGCATGGCCGGCAGCAGACGCCCGGTGACGGACTCGGCGGCAGCGATGTGCATGGCCGCGGGAATGGCGTCGTTGCTCGATTGGCCGCGGTTCACGTCGTCGTTGGGATGCGCGCCGGCGAGGCGGCCGATCACTTCGTTGGCGTTCATATTGGTGGAGGTGCCGCTGCCGGTCTGAAAGATGTCGATGGCGAACTCGGCGTCGTGCCGCCCTTCCACAACCTGCTCGGCCGCCGCGGCAATCGCCGCCGCGCGTTCGGGGGGAAGATGGCCCAGGCGTCCGTTCACGGTGGCCGCGGCGCTCTTGACGAGGCCCAGCGCGCGGATGAAGGAGCGCGGAAACCGTTGGCCGCCGATGGGGAAGTTCGCCAACGCCCGCGCCGTCTGCGCGCCGTACAGCGCCGTGGCGGGCACGCGCATTTCGCCCATGGTGTCGCGTTCGATTCGGAAGGCATCGCTCATACTCCTATTTTGCGCGCTTGTTACCATGAAAAAGGTGTCCAACCGCGCTTCTCCCGCCGTGCGCGCTCTCGCCGGCGCGCTGCTCCTCGTCTGCGGCCTGCACGCGGCCACTCCCGCCGACTACCGGGAGAGGGTGGGCGTATACGTCTGGGGCAAGTTGGCGGGGGGCCTCGAGACCGCGGCTGCCGACATCCAGCGCTTGGGCGCGGACCGCGCGGTGCGCGTTTCCATCGGCCCCGGCACGTCCTGGGACCCGCTTGACACGAAGGACAACTCGGCGCTGGATGTGAAGGTTCGCCGCGCGGACTATCGCGCTTTCCTGGCCGCGTTTCCCGTGGTGATGCTGACGGCCTACGACAGCGCGTCTTCGGAGAAATACAAATGGGGACGCCTGGACGGGCAGCATCTGGCGGCCACGAGGGACGAATTCCGCCGTTTTACGCTGGAGCTGGCAAAGACGCCGGGGCGCAAGATCGTCTCCAACTGGGAGTTCGAGAACGATTGCAAGGCGCCGCAGTGGGCCGCCTGTGAGGAGTACTACCAGGCCCGGCTCGACGGCATCCTGGAAGGCCGCAAACAGGCCAGGGCGGCGGGAGCGCCGGGCGAAATCCTCACGGCGTTCGAGTTCACCATCGTGCCGGGCTTCAAGGGGCGGCCGTCGGGCCTGGTCGAGGTGGCCACCAGGCTGAAGGGGTTGGACTACCTGTCCTACAGTTCCTGGTGGTCGATCGCCTGGGACGCGGACGCGGACCGGGTCTACAAGGATTTTGCGTTCGTGCCCACGCTTCTCCGCGATTTCGCAACGTCGAAGAAGCTGCCGACGCGGCTGATAATCGGCGAGTTCGGCGAGTATTGGGACGTGCATCCCAAAGCCGAGCGCATGAGGGCGCTGATGAACGCGTGCCTCGATAATGGAATCGAGTACCTGTTCAACTGGGTGTTATACGATCAACCGGGGAACAAGGACGAGTGGGGCCGCGACGCCTCCCATTTCGGCAAGTACGCGCTCGATCGCTCGCTCACGCCGCAGGGCAAAGCGTTCCGCCGCTGGTTCCCGGTTCCGGCGCAGACGCCGGCGCCGAAATCTGCCGCCGCCGGCCGGTAGTCATGGCTAAGACAGGCGGCGGGGCGCGCATTTCGGAACTGGATGGATTGCGCGGGATCGCCATCTTGCTGGTGCTGGTTTTTCATTTCACTCCCGCCACCGGGCCGCTGTTTTTTCTGGCGCATTTTTTTCAAGTGGGCTGGATCGGTGTCGATCTCTTCTTCGTCCTCAGCGGATACCTGATCACCGGAATCCTGGTGGACAGCGTAGGGCACCGGTCTTACTACCGGAACTTTATCGTGCGCCGCAGCCTGCGGATCTTTCCGTTGTATTACGTCTGCCTGGCGATTTACTGCATTGTGAGTTATTACCCGGCGCACATACAGTGGAAACAATTCCTGAGCATGGACGGCTGGTGGTACGCCGGTTATCTGGGCAATGTAAAGACGACTCTAGAAGGCCATTGGCCGGCGATGGCGATTCTCACTCCGCTGTGGAGCTTGCAGGTGGAGGAGCAGTTCTACCTGAGCTTCCCACTTATCGTGTACTTACTGCCGCGCAAGACACTGGGCAAGGTGTTGGCGGCTTCGGTGGTTGCGGCTTTGGTCCTGCGCGTGGTGCTGGCGGTGGCCCTGCCGGGCAACAAACTGGGGACGTATATCCTGATGCCTTGCCGCATGGACGCGCTGGCCATGGGGGGATGGATCGCCATCGCGCGGCGCGATGCGCCGGAGCGCCTGAAGGGCCGCTGGATCGGATGGCTGACGCTGCTGTGCGCGGTGATATTTATCGTGGTGTGCGCCACGTCCACGACGACGCCGTGGTCGGGCGCGATGCGGACCATCGGCTTCACGGCGCTCGATCTGGCGTTCGCGGGCGTGCTGGTGATGCTGATTGCCTGGCGGCAGCCGGCGCTGCTGGCGGTGTGCCGGTGGAGGTGGCTGGTGTGGGTGGGGACGGTATCGTACGGGCTGTATCTGCTGCATGTGCCGGCGGAGTTAGTGGGGCGGAGGGCGATTTCGCCGCTGCTCGGAATCTCGCCCGGCGGATCGGCGGAGTTCTTCGTGTCGATGGCGGTTTCGATGTTGGCCGCGGCCTTCTCGTGGTGGGTTTTTGAATCGCGGGTCCTGAAATTGAAGGAGCGGTTCACGGTGCGGTGAGGGGGGAAAATTCACCGCCGAGGCGCCGAGACGCGGAGTTTGAATCTAGAGGGAAAGGGTTTCAGAGGCTGAGACATGACTTTTTCCAGATTGACGAGCAAAGGGCAGGTCACCGTACCCAAGGCAGTCCGCGACAAGTTGCACCTGAAGCCGGGCGATACGTTGGCCTACGAGGTCGAGGGCGCGGAGGCGCGGATTCGCAAGGTCACCAGTTTCGATGCCTCGTGGCACAGGGCGGTTTCCGGCAACTTTGGAGGAGTGGAACAGTCCTGAGGACGACGAGGCTTTTCGTGGTCTGTGACGCCGGGGAGATCGTCCTGGTCCCTTTCCCGTTCGGCAGGCTGCCTGCCGGCGAAAGGCGCAAAGTGCGGTTGTTCCTGGACCAGTTGCTTCGGCGCTGAAGCGCTGGTTCCCCGCTACCGTTTCGCCGCCGGCGCGTAGTATCTCCTGCACGCTGCACTCGGCTCCACGGGAGCCCGTCGCGCAGCGAACCGGCCATTGGACGGATTCACATACACGCGAGAATGTCGGCAGGGGACGTTCACGGCAAGGGGAGGTTCCATCGGATTGGAAATGGCAAGTTGGCTGGTGCCCTCTTGAGCAGACCAGGCGGTCTTGAGGCGAATTCCCTGGTACAGTTGAGGTTATGCAGTTTCCCGAATTGATTGAGGCACGGGCTGATGTGATGATGGGGAAGCCCTGTCTCAAAGGGACCCGAATTCCCGTCTACTTGATTCTGGAAAAGCTTGCTGCCGGTGAGACAAGCGAGATCATCCTTGCTGCATATCCGCAACTCAGGCCTGAGCACGTCATGGCTACCCTCGAATATGCGGCCCGTCTTGCTGCCGATGAGATCGTCCTTGCAAACCAGTGAAGCTTCTTCTGGACGAAAACCTCTCTCCACAGCATGCCTCTGAGCTCAGAACGGAAGGGCACGACGCTATTGCGGTTCTGGAGGTTGGCCTTGCCGGAGCGGCCGACGAACACGTTCTGCGCTTCGCTGTTGAGAACGGCCGCTTACTCGTGACATTGGACGCCGATTTCGCCAATGTGATGAGGTTTCCGCCCGAGCGGACGCTCGGCGTTGTCCGACTGAAGGTCCATCCAGCCACCGAGGAAAGGATCCGTCGGGCGATTCGCCGAGCCTTACTGTTCCTCCAGAACATCGACATGGCCGGGCGGCTGGCTGTCGTGGACGAAGACAAAATCCGCATCAGGCGATAGGCCTTCCGAAAGCCTAAACGGGATTGCCTTCGACGAGTCGGCGAGTGTCTGGGAGCAGTGTCTAGCGCTTCGCCGGCGGCGTGAAGTAGGGCGGGGGTTCGGGTACGGCGGCGCCGTCCTTGCGGGGGTCCGACGCGCCGTAGTTCACGTGCGCGGCGGAATCGTGCACGACTACCTGGCCGCCGCCCATCTCGTTGGAGAAGTCGCCCTGCACTTTCAGTTGATGGCCTTTGGCCGTCAGCGCGTCGCGCACGGCGGGGGGGACGCGGTTCTCGATCAGGAGATCGCAACCGCCGAAGGTTTTCTTGGTGAAGCGCGGCGCTTCGACCGCGGCTTGAATATTCATGCCGTGGTCGACCAGGTTGGAGACGAACTGCGCGTGCGCCTGCGCCTGGTTCAATCCGCCCATAATGCCGAAGCCGATGTGAATATCGCCCTTCTCCATAAACGCCGGGATGATCGTGTGGAAGGGGCGCTTGCGGGGCGCGAGCGCGTTGGGATGCTGGGGGTCCAGGTCGAACAGGCCGCCGCGATTCTGCAGGGCGAAGCCGTAATCGTCCACTACCACGGCCGATCCGAAATGCTGGTAGAGGCTCTGGATCAGGGAAACGATGTTGCCTTCGCGATCGACCACGGTCAGGTAAATGGTGTCGCCGTGCACCGCCGCCGGCTCGCCGGGCGTTTCGTCGCAGCGCGCTTGGTCTCCAATCAGGCGGGCGCGCTGGCGCGCGTACTCGAGCGAGACCATGCCCTCGACCGGGACCTTGGCGAATCGCGGATCGGCGACGTAGCGGTGCAGGTCGGCATAGGCCAGCTTCTGGGCCTCGATCTCGAGGTGCAACTCGTCCACGCCGCGCGGCGCGTAGCGGGCCAGCGGGAACAGCGAGAGGATGTTGAGCATCTCGATGGCCGCGATGCCCTGCCCATTGGGCGGCAGCTCGTAGATTTTCCAGCCATGGTACTCGGTGGAGAGGGGTTGCACCCATTCGGCTTGGAATTCGCTGAGGTCGGCGGGCGTCATTTTACCACCCAGCCGGTCGCTGGTTTTCATGATGGCGCGGGCGATGGCGCCGCGGTAAAAGGCGGGCGCGCCCTCGTCGGCAATCAGCTTCAGTGCGGTCGCCATCTGCGGGTCGCGGAACATTTCGCCTACGGCGGGCGCCGCGCCGTCGCGCAGAAAGATGCGCCGGGCGTTTTCGTCCCTGGCGAGTTTGGCGATTTCGAGTTTCCAGGCTTCGCCGATGATCTCGGTGACGGGAAAGCCGTGGGCGGCATAGTAAATCGCCGGTTGGAAGAGGTCGGCCCAGGGCAGCTTGCCGAAGCGCTGGTGCAGGCGCGCCCAGCCATCGACGCAGCCGGGCACGGTAACGGAGTGGATCCCTTCCTGGGGCATGGCCTTGTGCCCCATGGAGCGCAGCGCGTCGATGGTGAGCCCTTGGGGCGCCCAGCCGCTGGCATTGATGGCCGTGAGCTTACCGGTCCGGGCGTCCTGATAGATGGCGAAGAGGTCGCCGCCGATGCCACAGCTTTCCGGTTCCACCACGCCCTGCACGGCGTTGGCCGCGATGGCCGCGTCCATGGCCGAACCCCCGCGCGCCAGCACCTGCGCCCCGGCCTGCGACGCGAGCGTCTGGCTGGTGGCCACGATGCCGCCTTCGGAGATGACCATGGAGCGCGCCTGGGTGCGGTCCTGCGCCAGCGCGGGAATTTGTACCATGAGTAGGCAAAGCAGGAGTCGCATGAAAACGAGATCATATCAGCTTCCGGCCGGCCTGCGGATTCTCCCCATCGCGCTGGCACTCGCGGTGGGGTGCAACCGGGCACCGGAGCGCGCCGCCGATGCGGACCTGGCGCGCGAGATCGCGGGCATTCGCGCGGTCGACAATCACGCCCATCCGGTGCGCGTGGTGGCGAACGGCGAGCCGCAGGACCGGGATTTCGACGCCCTCCCGGTGGACAACATGGAGCCGCAATCGGACCCCGTGAACCTGCGTCCGGGCGCCCCGGGGGTGGTGGAGGCGTGGCGCGCCCTCTACGGCTACCCATTCGCCGACGTGCTTCCCGAGCACTTGCGCGACGGCCAGGATCGCAAACAGCGCATCCTGCAGGAGAAGGGCGAGCAGTATCCCGCCTGGGTGCTGGACCAGATGGGGGTGGAGGTGATGCTGGCCAACCGCGTGGAGATGGGCCGGAGCATTCAGCCGCCGCGTTTCCGCTGGGTTCCCTACGCCGACGCACTGATGTTCCCGCTGGACAATACGCATTTGGCGCAAGTGAACTCCGACCGCAAAGCCTTCTTCGCGCTCGAGGACGTGCTCCTGCGGCGGTACCTCACGGGCGCAGGGATGACAGCGCCGCCCGCCACGCTGGCCGCGTATTTGGACCAGGTGGTGACCCCGACGCTCGAACACCACCGGCAGGGCGGGGCGCTCGCGGAAAAATTCGAAGCCGCGTACCTGCGTTCGCTGGCATTCGACAAGGTGGACCGCGCCGCGGCCGAGCGCGTGTACGCGCAGTTCGCCCGAAAGAGCGCTCCGCCCGACGCCGAGTACAAGCTCCTGCAGGACTTCCTGTTCCGCTACATCGCGGCGGAATGCGGCCGGCTGGGCATGGCCGTGCATCTCCACACCATGGCCGGCGCGGGCAGTTATTTCAATGTGCAAGGCGCCAATCCGCTGCTGCTCGAAAGCGTGCTGAACGATCCCGAGCTGCGCCAGACCCGGTTCGTGATGGTGCACGGAGGATGGCCGCTGACGCGCGAAATCACGGCGCTCCTCACCAAGCCCAACGCCTACCTGGACTATTCCGCGCAGGACTTGCTGCTGACCGCCGCGACGCTGGCGGCGATCCTGCGCGAGTTCCTGGAATTTGTGCCGGAGAAGGTGATGTTCGGAACCGACGCGTATCCTTACCTTCCCGAAATGGGTTGGGAGGAATCCGGCTGGATGGCCGCGCGCACCGGCCGCGAGGCGCTGGCGCTCGCCCTCACCGCCATGATGCGCGAGGGCGAGATCTCGCGCGCCCGCGCCGGGGAACTGGCGCGCATGGTGCTGCGGGAAAACGCGAGAAAGCTGTATGGGCTGTGAATGCACTTCACCGCCGAGGCGCTGAGACGCCGAGAGCAAGCGTATGGGAATGCACGGGGGGGCGAGGGCGCTTGCTAGAATAAGAGGCTTCACCACCCATGCTGGACGAATCCATACAGGAACTGGAGGCCGGTTCGCTGGCGCGCATCGCGCGGGCGCAATCGCCCGAGGAGTTGGAAGCGGTGCGCGTGGAGGTGTTGGGGCGCAAGGGCGGCGCGCTGGCGCAGGTTTCGAAAGACATGGGAAAGCTGGCGCCGGAGGAGCGCGCGCGCATCGGCAAGCTGCTCAACGGCGCCAAACAGAAGCTCGAAGACGCGCTGGCGGCGAAGAAGGGCCAGTTCGACGAAGCGGATCTGCGCGCGCGCCTGGACGGAGAATGGATCGACCTCACGCTGCCCGCTCCGGGACCGCGCCGCGGCCATTTGCATCCCATCACGCGCATCCAGCGCGAGCTCGAAGACCTCTTCGTATCGCTGGGATTCACGGTGCTGGACGGACCCGAGGTGGAGACCGAGTACTACAATTTCGACGCCCTGAACATTCCGGCCGACCATCCCGCGCGCGACATGCAGGACACCTTCTGGCTGGACGGCGGGAACCTGCTGCGCACGCACACCTCGCCGGTGCAGGTGCGCGGCATGGAACGGCTGGGCCCGCCGCTGCGCATGATCGCCCCCGGCCGCGCCTTCCGCAACGAAAGCGTGGATGCGTCCCACGAACACACCTTCTACCAGCTGGAAGGGATGATGATCGATCGCGAAGTCTCCGTGGCGCACCTGCTCTATTTCATGAAGACGCTGCTGACGGCGATCTTCCACCGCGAGGCGACGGTGCGGCTGCGTCCGGGCTATTTTCCGTTCGTCGAACCCGGTTTCGAGCTCGATATCCAGTGCCTGATCTGCGGCGGCGCGGGCTGCCCGGTGTGCAAGCAAAGCGGCTGGGTGGAGCTGTTGCCGTGCGGCCTGGTGAACCCGCAGGTGCTGCGCCTGAGCGGCATCGACCCCGGCGCGTGGAACGGTTTCGCATTCGGCCTGGGCCTGACGCGGCTGGCGATGATGCGCTACGCCATCGACGACATCCGCCATCTGCAAGGCGGCGATTTGAGATTCCTGGAGCAGTTTTGAGCGATGGCAAGCTAAAGCATGCCCCACCACTGCGGTGACAGCGAATGAAATTCTCCTATAACTGGATTCGCGAATTCGTGGACGACCTGGAGTACGCGCCCGGTCCGCTGGAAAAGCTGATCACCATGAAGACCGCCGAGTGCGAATCGATTGAGAGCACCGGCGCGCTGCTGGACCGCGCTTGCGCCGCGCGCGTGGAATTCGTGGAGCCGATCCCCGGCAGCCATAATGTGAAAGCCACGGTGGAGGCCGGGCGCTACGGCCGCAAGACCGTGACG
>JADGNR010000508.1 GCA_017883415.1 Bryobacteraceae bacterium
ACGCGCGGCCTGGCGACGGAGTACGGGTCGCCCCTCTACCGCGGCCGCAAAGGCGAGCGCGACGCGGCGGCGATCGAAGACCTGCGGCGGACGGGCGCGATCCTGCTGGGCAAGACGCACACCACGGCGTTCGCCTCCTTCGACCCGGCGCCGACGCGCAACCCCCGCCTGCCCGGGCACACGCCCGGCGGCAGTTCCGCGGGATCGGCCGCGGCGGTGGCCGCGGGCATGGTGCCCTTTGCCCTGGGCACGCAGACGCTGGGCTCGGTGCTGCGCCCCGCCTCCTACTGCGGCGTGTGCGGATTCAAGCCCAGCTTCGGCCGGATCTCCATGGAGGGCGTCCTGCCCTTCGCGCCCTCACTGGACACGGTGGGCTTGTTCACCGAAACGGCGGCCGACATGGCGGCGCTGTGGGCGCGCGGCTTCTCCGGGCGCGCCACCGCCCGGTTCCAACGGGCGGCGCACCTGCGCGTCGCGGCCGAGGAGCCCATGGCCGCGGCCATTCGCCATGCGGTGGAGCGCCTGCGCGCCGCGGGCGTGGAAATCCGCGATCTCGATCCGCCGCGCGGTTGGGACCAGTTGACCGCCGCCGCGCTCCTGATCAACCGCTACGAGGGCGCCCGCACCCACGCCGCCCGGTATCGGCAGTTCGGCGAGCGCATCGGCGCCCGTCTGGCCGCGCTGGTGCGCGCCGGGCAGCGCATTCCCGAGGCGGATTATCAGGCGGCACAGGAGCATGTCGCACGCATGCGCGGTGAAATCGCGCAGGTCTTTGGCGAGTACCCTGCGATCCTCACTTCCGCCGCTACCGGCCCGGCGCCCGCCGGCTTCGATTCCACGGGCGACCCATCCGCCAACGCGCCGTGGACCGCGCTGGGGGTGCCGGCAATCTCCGTGCCGCTGGCGGCCGCCGGCCCTCCGCTGGGCTTGCAGATCACCGCCGCCTGGGCCCGCGACGACGCGCTGGTCGCCGTGGCGGCCCAAGTGGAAGCGTTGTTAGCCGCTACAATGTAAGGCCATGCCCCTTCTCCGCCGCCTGGAACTCTACTTCGAGTTCTCATCGCTTGGCGCCGACTGGCGAACCGAAATCCTGGCCGGGTTCACCACCTTCATGACCATGGCCTAGAATCTACTCCTGATTTGGAACTCGGGGTAGGAATGCCGGGAACGCCGCCAACCGTGCCGCCCTTCCCGGGCGGATTCTTCTGTGCGGCTATGATCGGTCATTCATAGACAACCGCCCAACTGACGGAAGATGCGAACGCTCTCCAGAACATCGCTATCTCGGCTCTCCCAAAGGCGATGTGGTTCCGTGGCTCTAAACTCGAAAGCGATGTTGATGTAATACTCGCTGCAATACCACGGTGCCGATTCCTCTCCAACCTTAACAAGATCGGCCCAAGCATCCCTTGGCTTGTCAACGCAGCACATTTGCGTGAAGGGAACGTTCCTGCTTTTGAAATATGCCTCTACTTCCTTGCGGGTCAGGCCCGGTTTCAAGGCATTCGAGTATTCGTCAAAAAGCACCTGATAACGGGCTTCTCGTTGGGCCTATTGCTTGGCGCTTATGACGCTCCAAATGGACGCAGCCAGAGCCAATGCGACTGCTGCCAAGCCGATGATCCGAAGGAACCGTTTCACTTCTCGATCAACACCTCTCCATCTGCTTTGTGATCGGCGGCTACTTCCCGTCACGAACACGAGGCATTCCAGGTTCGCACATCGGCCCTCCCGGAGCGACCCTTGAAGTTTCCTCAACGAAGGCGAAGTGACTCGTTGGCAGATCGCGGAATTCCAGACATCACCAGTCTGCTTGGACGCCATAATCGCAAAGATTCGTGCTCTGAAGCTCGTGGAATTCACTGTTCTTCCAAGGCGGTGATGCCGCCGTCTCACTTTTCAGATTCGGATGTAGTTCGGCGCAGCGTCTTCAATGTGGACAAGCCCCAACACGTAAAATTTTGTGGCCGCAGAAGGACGGAGCGGACTTCGACAATGCGGCCATCCGGGAGCATGAACGAGTTCGGCGTAGGCGTCTCGCACGCCTCTTCCCCATGCCGCTCGCGCCCGGCGTTTTCTATTGCGGGTTCAATTCGCGCAAATCCTTCGGCGGCAATAGCTACTTCCTCCAGCACCCCGAGGGGAACTGGCTGGTGGATGCGCCGCGGTTCGTCGAGCGCCTGGCGCGCCGCTTCGCGGAGCTTCCTCACCCATCGCGACGATGTCGCCGACGCGGACAAGTATGCCGCGCGCTTCGGCTCGACGCGCACGATTCACCGCCTCGAACTGGCGGCGCAACCCGCTGCCGAGCGCGTGATCGAGGGCCGCGATCCCGTGTCGCTCGCGCCCGGTTTTGTGGCCATCCCCACGCCCGGCCACACGCGCGGCCATTGCGTCCTTCTTTATGACGGACGGTTCCTCTTCTCGGGCGACCATATATGGTGGTCCCGCGCGCACGGCCGCCTCACGGCATCGCCCGAGGTGTGCTGGTATTCCTGGCGCGAGCAGGTGGCCTCGGTGGCGCTGCTCGAGCGCTATGATTTCGAGTGGGTGCTGCCCGGCCACGGCGAGCGGGCGCACTTCCCGCGCGAGCGGATGCGGCGCGAGGTTGCGCGTTTGCGCGCTGCGCTCGAAGCCGGTTGAGGTTGTTCCGGCCTCACTTTCTTGCTCAAATTTAATGAAACCCGCCGAAATCTCTTCCGACCTGCGGGTGTCTAATAGGATTAGAGGACCCGATCATGATGCGCACTGCAGAATGCCTGGCGGCGATTCTTATGCTTTCGGCGGCTTCGGCCATGGCGGACGCGGGGGATCCGCCGTCGCGCGTGGCGCGCTTGAATTACCAGAGCGGCTCGGTCTCGTTCCGGCCGGGCAGCGTGGAAGAGTGGACGGCGGCCACGCTGAACTACCCGCTCACGAGCGGCGACCATCTCTGGACCGAGGACGGCGCGCAGACGGAAATGCACGTCGGCTCCACGGCCATCCGCATGGATTCCCGCACCGCGCTGGGCATTCTGAACCTGGATGACCGCACCGTGCAGCTCAGCCTCACGCAAGGCTCGCTCGACGTGCACATCCTCCACCTGGGCGAGGACGAGAGCTTCGAAGTGGACACACCCAACGTGGCGGTGTCCTTGCTGCAGCCCGGCGAGTATCGGATCAATGTCGATGGCGACAACGCCATCAGCGTCGTCGCGGTGCGGGCAGGCGAGGCGGAAGTGACTGGCGCGGGGGACGCGTTTTCGGTGCGCGCGGGCGAGAGCGCGCGCCTCACCGGGGTGGATGCGGTCACCCAGGACATCGGGGCGGCGCCCGCGCGCGACGACTTCGACCGCTGGAGCCAGGAGCGCGACCGCCGCGAAGAGGGGTCGCAATCGGCGCGCTATGTTTCACGTGAAACAATCGGCTACGAGGACCTGGACGAGTACGGGTCCTGGCGCGAGGCGCCGGAATACGGATGGGTCTGGGCGCCGCGGACCGTCGCGGTGGGATGGGCGCCGTATCGCTATGGCCAGTGGGCCTGGGTGGAGCCGTGGGGCTGGACCTGGGTGGACGATGCGCCGTGGGGCTTCGCGCCCTTCCATTACGGCCGGTGGGCCTACTTCGGCGGAGGCTGGGTCTGGGCGCCGGGAACGATAGTGGCGCGGCCGGTATACGCTCCGGCGCTGGTCGCCTTCGTCGGCGGGCCGCGCTTCGGTGTCGCGCTGGGCATAGGCGGCGGTGTAGCCTGGTTTCCGC
>JADGNR010000509.1 GCA_017883415.1 Bryobacteraceae bacterium
CTGTAAGATGTGTGGGAGTTCATGGCACCGCCCGTTCCCATCAAGGTAGCCATCATCGAAGACCTGGAAAAGATCCGCGCCGGCCTGGCCGCGCTGATTTCGGGCACGAGCGGATTCGCCTGTACGGGCGCGTGGGGATCCATGGAAGAAGCCTTGGCGGGCGTGGACGGAGCCTCGCCCGATATCGCGCTGGTGGATATCGGGCTGCCGGGCATCTCCGGCATCGAAGGCATCCGCCTGCTCAAGGAACGGCATCCCCGGCTGGTGCCGCTGGTGCTCACCGTGTACGAGGACGAGGAGCGGATCTTCGGCGCGCTCTGCGTGGGCGCCTGTGGGTACCTGCTGAAGGGCACGCCGCCCGCGCAGTTGATTGCCAGCCTGCGAGAAGCCATGGAGGGCGGCGCCCCCATGTCGCCGCAGATCGCACGCCGCGTGGTGGAGCACTTCCAATCGCCGCGCCGGCCGGCGCCCATCCCCGGCTACGACCTTACGCCGCACGAGATGCGCATTCTGCGGCTGCTGGTGGAGGGACACCACTACCAGACGGCCGCCGACGAACTCGGCGTTACGGTAAACACGATACGCTTCCACCTGCGCAGCATCTACGAAAAGCTGCAGGTGCATTCCAAGTCGGAGGCCGTGGCCAAGGCGCTGCGCGAACGCCTGGTGCACTGACGGCCGCGGCAGTTTACAACTTATCCTACCCAAACATGCGGTGACCAGTGGCGGTTTACTCCGTATCCTCTTGCAATATGTCGGGAATCGAGTGAAGAGCCGAACCAGGAAAGCCAGTTTATATCCGAGTGAATGGAGGGATCGATGATTCGAATAACGGCCATCAACGCTGCTGTGCTGGGCGCAGTTGCACTTTGTGGAATTGCAACGGCCTGGACCGACGACGCCAGCCTGAGGGGACGCATCGTCGCGATCGGAATACCGGGCATCGCGGCCATTAGCCCGGTGGGTACTTTCCTGCCGGGCGGGCCTATTCACGACAAGCCTGCATTGGCGGCCTACACGCAGCCGGGCCAGGTGCTCGATCCGGCGCGTATCCTGGTAAGCAGTATGTCGAATTTTGGCGAGCCGGTGGCTCTAGCCGGGCAGTTGCCAGGTTCGTTTCTGTCTATAGACCCGCGAGGCGCGGCGACCCTGGCGATACCTCCGCTGTTCGCCGCGAACGGTGGACAAGCGTCGGCCCTGGGCGGATTGGTGCAGATCTTCAGCGCCCAGAACGTGGCCTTCCTGAACTCGATACACAATCCAACGGCTGCCACGGCGGGTTTCACGGGCGTCGCCAATCCGTTGGGGTTGTCCATCAATAACGCCTTCGGGCGCTTATGGCCCGCCAACGCGCCTAATGGGCTGGAAGGGATGGGCTCCTCGACTATCCTCGACCCGACAGGGGAGCCGCTGGCGGGAGCGCCTAATGCCAGTTTGGGCGGCGTCTATGCCGGGGCTCTGACCCCGCGACTACCGGCGCAGGTCATCCCTGGCGCGCTGTACACCGCAGCCGTGGGAACGGCGTTCTTGGGCAGATCGCCCGATGGATCGACAAAGGCCGTATTCGCCGTCGTGTGCGCGGATGGCAGCATTGTCCAGGAAAACACGCTGAAGGGGCTTGACGGTCTGGCGCCCTCCGGCACGGTAAGCCCCTTCCTCGGCGAGCGCTGGCAAGACGGCGACGATGACAATCGCGGCGCGCTACCCCGTGCCGGCGTGCTTGTGAACTACTCACCGTCACGGATCCTCTATGTCAGCGAGCCGTTTCGGAATTCGATCGCGGTGATTCATCTCACCGACGATGGGGTAGTGTTCCACGTCGCCGGAGTCTCCCACATATATTCGGAAGCCCTGAATAAACCGGTGGATCTGACGCCCGTGGCGATGGAGACCGGCAACATAAACTGGGCCTCCAACACGACGCTCGAAGTGCAGGCCGATTTCTATGTGGCGAACCGTGGAGACAACACGATCGTTCACATGCGCCAGGACGGTTCTGTAGTAGCACGGCGCAGTGTTCGTCTGTCCGATGGACGCCCGCTGGGGAACCTTCGGTTGAACGGCATTGCCAGTTCTCCGGATGGGACCAAGCTGTGGGTGACTCTTACCGGCCACGTTCCGGGCGCTGGGAACCTGACCGGAGCCGTAATGGAAGTGCCGGCGTTCTGAAGCCTGCCAGCGCGAATAGCGCTTGACTCACGGGGCGGAGCGAGGCTGTTCTTCCTGTAATGGTGAACGGTCAGGCTACTGAAGCGGCCAAAGTAGCGCATCTCAACGATTTTCACCTGCCGCTGGTCCACTTCCGCGAGTTCGTCCAGGGCTTCACTCACGCGGAGGACTTCCTCGTCGGCCGCCGGAACAGACTCGGCCGCGGCATCGAGCGGAACACGCGGGCCGTCGCCGCGCGAACCGGAGGCCGGCGTCCCCGGATAAACTCCCGGCATCAGTACGTAGGGCGGCGCCGGCGCCGGGGCTGTAAGATGTGACGCCTCCTCCATGGTGCCCCACGAGCCCGTACAGGCGAATCCCGTTGGTGCCGGAAAACAGCGCGGCCAGATGGCTACCTTGATCGCAACGGGCGGTGCCATGAACTCTTATCGCGCTGGTGGATATCGGGCTGCCGGGTCTCTCCGGGATCGAAGGCATCGGTCTGCTCAAGCAGCGGCATCCCAAGCTGGTGCCGCTGGTGCTCACGGTGTACGAAGACGAGGAACGGATCTTCGGCGCGCTCTGCGTGGGCGCCTGCGGCTATTTGCTGAAGGGCACGCCGCCCGCGCAACTGATGGCCAGCCTGCGGGAGGCGATGGAGGGCGGCGCCCCCATGTCGCCGCAGATTGCGCGCCGGGTGGTGGAGCACTTCCAAGCGCCGCACCGGCCGGCGGCGCTCCCCGGCTACGACCTGACGCCGCATGAAATGCGCATTCTGCGGCTGCTGGTGGAGGGACACCACTACCAGACGGCCGCCGACGAGCTGGGCGTCACGGTGAACACCGTCCGCTTTCACCTGCGCAGCATCTACGAAAAGCTGCAGGTGCATTCCAAATCCGAGGCGGTGGCGAAGGCGCTGCGCGAGCGCCTGGTGCGCTGACCGGCGGCGGCAGTTTACAACATACCTACCCAAACATGCGGTGACCCGTCGCGGCTTACGCCGTATCCTCTCGCAAGATGGAGGGAAAATAGTGATGAACCGAACGGGGAAGACCAGCTTGCTCGCCGCGATGATGGCGATTTTTTTCGCGTCGCTTTGCCAGGCGCAGAAGGATCCGGGAGTGCGCGGCGGGCCTGCGGGGGCCGGAAAGCCATTAACGGGACTGAACGCCAACGAACTGGCGCTGTTTAAGGAAGGGACGCTGCGCATGACCCAGCTCGAGAGCGTGTGCGACACGTGCAGCGACGTGACGCTGGGCGCCGACACGGGTCAGGATCCGAATCTCGCGACGCTGACGAATTCCTCGGGGCTGGGCGCGCGGTTCAACGGCGACCAGTGCTCGGTGTGCCACCAGCAGCCTGCGATCGGCGGCTCGGGCGGTTTTCTGGTGCCTAATCCGCAAGATCCGCCGAACCTGCATCGCAAGGCGGAGAACCCGATGTTCGACCTGATTCCGCATCGCAAAGGCGGGCAGAGCCCGGTGCCGTCGTTCATCACGCAATTCGGCCCCATTCGCGAAGTCCGGTTTCAGAGGAAGCCCGACGGCACGCCGGACGGGGGAGTGCACGCGTTGTTCACCATC
>JADGNR010000510.1 GCA_017883415.1 Bryobacteraceae bacterium
TTCGCGCCATCCAGCACCACGATGCGGTCGGCCTGGCACGCAAGTTCCAGCCGGTGTGTGATCAGGATGGTGGTGCGCCCTTGCATGACCGCTTCGTAGCCGGCGATCACCTGGCGCTCGGAGACCGGATCGAGCGCCGCCGTGGGTTCGTCCAGCACCAACACCGCGGGGTCCGCCAGGAAGGCGCGCGCAATGGCGATGCGCTGGCGCTCGCCGGCGGAGAGCGCCATGCCCCGCTCGCCCACGGGCGTTTCGTACTCGAGTGGCAGGCCGCGGATGAAATCGTCGATCCCGGCCGCCCGCGCCGCTTCCTCCAGGTCGCGCCGGGTAGCATCGGGACGGGCATAGCGCAGGTTTTCGGCAATGGTGGTGTGGAACACGAACGGTTCCTGCTCCACCAGCGCCACGTGCCGCCGCAGGTCCGCCAGGCGCACGTCGCGCAGGTTGTAGCCATCGAGGCGCACCACGCCCGCATCGGGATCGAGCAGGCGCAACAGCAGATCGGCAATGGTCGATTTCCCGCCCCCGCTCGGTCCCACCACGGCCAGCGTTTCCCCCGCGCGCACCGAGAAGTCGACCCCATCGAGCACCGGGCCGCTGCGGTCGAACGACAAGCTGACATCTTCGAAGCTCACGTCGCCGCGCACGCGGGCCAGCCCCACGGCGCCCGCGGCCTCTTGCACTTCGGGCGCCGTGTCGAAGATCTGGTTCACGCGCGCCATCGACACGCGCGCCGTGGCCAGGCTGGTATAGAGCCCCATCAGCGCCTGGATGGGAGGGAACAGGCGCATCTGGCAGGCCAGGAACGCCACGAAGGTGCCCATGCTGATGGTGTGTGCGATCACCTGCCGGCCGCCATACAGGAACACCAGCACCGTGCTCCCCGAGAGAATCAGCCCCGGCAGCCCACCGGCCAGATAGCCCAGGCGCTGCATCGACATCAGGGCCCGTATGAAGGCGTCGTTCTTGCCGCGAAATCGCCGGACCTCGCGCTCCTGCGCATTCGAGGTGACCACCAGTTTCACGCCCTGCAAGGTCTCGATGAGGAAGCTGCCGATATCGGCGCTCGACTGCCGCAGCGTCGCCACGCGCCCCTCCAGGCGTTTCCGGTAGTGGGTGAGCGCCCACACGCTGGCCGGCAGTAGCGCCACGCTCAGCAGAAACAGCCGCGCATCCAGCCACAGCAGCAGGGCAATGGTGCCGGCCAGAAACAGGACGTTGCCCACCCACGCCAGCGCGCTCTCCGCGGCCACCCGCTGGATCTCGCCGATGTCGTTGTTGATGCGGCTGACGATCTCGCCCAACCGCGTCCGCGCGTAGAAGCGCGGGGAGAGCCGCTGCAGATGATCGTACAGTGCCAGCCGCATGTCGAACAGGATCTCGGCCGAGACGCGCGTGTAGCGCAGCCCGCTCGCCATGTTCAGCGCGAAGCCGGCCAGGGTAATGGCCACGAACAGGCCGACGATGGCCGCGAGCGCGTGCGCGTCGCGCCCCAGCAGCGCGCGGTCCACAAGGTCTTTGGAAAGATACGGCACCGCCAGGGAGAGGGCGGTCGAGACCAGGCTGAGCGCCAGCACCAGCGTCAGCCGGCGCCAGTAAGGAAGCGCATAATCGAGCAGCCGTCTCCTACTTGCCGGGCACGACATAAAGGTTGGTGGTCATGTCCGCATCAAGCGAGATGGTCCTGAGGTATTTGAAATCGGACGCGTCGTAGAGATCGATGGTGTTGCCGGCGCCGTGAATGTACAGCAGCTTGCCGTTGGAGCTGGTCTTCAATGACATGCGCGGGCGGCCCGGGAATTCCACGCGCGGGCCCAGCTTGCGGTTCGCCAGGTCGAAGGACCAGAATTCGTATTTGCCGATTTCCGAGTGCAGCCCGTAGCCCCACTTGCGGCCCGGCGCCAGCGAGAAACCGACCCCCGTGGCCGGACCCAGCGGATAAAAGTCCACGCTCTTCTGCCCCAGGTTTACGCGCGCAATGCCCATGATCCGCCGGTTCTGCACGGCATCGGAAACGGTGAAAATACCGGTAAAGAAACCCGGCTCCTCGTTGTGGTCGTCGAGCGAGCCGAAGTTGATGCGCCCGAAGCCATCCTCGATGGGCCGCGACAGCTCCCACTTGTCCACCTGCTTGAAATCGGTAGTGTCGTAGATCAGAATGTCGTCGCCGAAAAAGTACAGCAGCTTGCCGTCGGGCGAAAACTGCATCCCCACGCCTTCACGCTCTTCGCCCTTCGGCCAGGGGATGGTGCGCGAGATCTTGTGCGTCTTCAAGTCGTACACCTGCAGCGCCGGCGGGGCGATCTCGAAGCGGTCCACCTGTTTGGTCGCGGTCTTGACGAACAGAACGATGAAGCGGTTCAGCGGATCCGCCTCGTACCCGAAAATGCGCATCTTCTTGTTGCCTTCGCTCAGGCGGAAGGTGTCGATGACCCGCTTCGACGCGATATCGACGATCTCCAGGTCCTCGAAGGCGATGTTCATCAGGTAGAAGCGCTGGTGGTCTTGCGAGAGGCTCAGGTTGACGGGCGTGCCGGTCTTGCACAGAATCTCGCCGGTCACCTTTTCGGTAGCCTCGTCGATGATGAAGATCTTGTTGGGACGTCCGCCCAGGTACAGCGTCCCGTTGCCGCCGGTCAGCTTGTCGGCGGCAAATGCCGGCGCCAGCACCAGCAGAAGCACGGCACAGAGCCGTAGGAAGCGGCGAGTGGATCGCGGAACGCAGGCGGAAGCGCCTGCGCCACCTAAGTTGCGTTTCATGCTCATGGGAATACCAGGTCGATCTTGCGCCAGTCCTTCTGCGCCGATGCGCACTTGGAAGTCCAGTCGGGCGCGTGGTTCAACTGATCGGGAACCTGCGCCGGCCAGAAGCAGCCGGCGTGGCAGTCGAACAGGTCGCGCTCCACCGGGGTGCACAGACCGGCCGTGCCGCCATTGCGGTCCGCCTCCCAGCCGGGCGAGAAAATCAGCGTGCAGCCCAGCGGAAAATGCGGCGCCGGCGCCTGCTGCGGCGGGCCCTGCTGCAACGCCACCACGTCATCGGCGGCGTGCCGCGCGATTTTTTCCGCCTTACGGTTAATTGACCTGAGATGTTTCATACGCCACCTTTTCGTCAAACTGTTCCAGGTACCTGGGGTTGCGCACCGCGAGCTCTCCGTAGATGCGCAGGCAGGTGTCCGTCCAGCCGCGGATCCATTCGCAGTAGTGCAGGTTGGGATGCGCCGTCTCGCCGTACCGGGTATACGCCTCGTGGTAGCAGCCGCCCGAGCACAATGGGCGCGCCCAGCACTGGCTGCAATCGGTCTTATCGGCGATGTGATGCTTCTCGAGATAGCCGATCTGCACCAGCCGGTCGATGCCGCCGCGCACCGTGCCCAACTTGTGCGCATCCGACCCGGCGAAGCGATGGCACAACGCCACGTCGCCATCGGTCGAAACGCCCATCAGCCCCAGGCCGGCGCCGCACGGATACGCCTTGCTCACCCCTTTGTGGATCTCCTCGAGGGTGTCCTTCACGTTGGAAAAGCCGTGATGCCGGTTCTCCACGGCAAATTCGAGGAACTCGTCGGCCAGCGACCGGAACTGGTCGAGCATATCGTCGAACCCTTCCTCGGCGATGGCGTAGTCCCGGTTGGGCGAAGTCGTCACCGGCGCGAAGCCCACTTCCCAGAATCCGATCTCTTCGGTGAGGTGCCGGAAGATTTTGCGCACATCGAGCGTGTGCGAG
>JADGNR010000511.1 GCA_017883415.1 Bryobacteraceae bacterium
GAGCCTGAAGGACGATATCGACGCGGCCATCGCCCAGGGCATTCCGGTCATCGCCATCGACTCCGATGCCCCCACCAGCAAGCGGCTGATGTTCATCGGCACCGACAATTACAAGGTCGGCACCATGGGAGGCAAAGTCGCCGCCGAGCGGCTCCACGGCAAGGGCACCGTCTCCGTGTACACCATGCCGGAGCAGACCAACCTCAAGGAACGCCTGCGCGGGTACAAAGACGTGTTCGCCAACTACCCGCAGATCAAAATCACCGAGGTGGTGGATATCAAGGGCGACCGGCGCATCGCCTTCGACCACACCGAGGAGATCGTGTCCAAGGGTGCGAAAGTGGATGGGTTCGTGTGCCTGGAAGCCATCGCCTGCCCCGAGATCGACGAGGTGCTGGGGCGCAAGAAGGTCACCGGGAAAGTGATCGTCGCCATGGACACCGATCAGCGAACTCTGGATGCGATCAAGAAAGGGACCATCTCCGCCACCATCGGACAGAAGCCCTTCACCATGGCTTACGTAGGCCTCAAGCTCCTGGACGATCTGCACCACCACCCGCTGGCTTCGTTGACCACCAACTGGTCGCAGGATCCGTTCTCCCCGGTTCCCAGCTTCATCGACACGGGAGCGACCCTGATCGACCAGAGCAATGTCGACGCGTTCATCCAGGCGCGCGATTCCGCGACCCAGAAGAAGTAGCCGTCCGATTGTGCGGTTTTGGCCGCAGGCGTCGTCCCAAATCCGGGCATCGCCAGACACGTGGGGCGGCCCCCCTGGTCCGCGGCCCGCGCGCAACAACCGCCTGCTGCCCATTACGGGGGTGGTCCGCACCAGCGTAGGGGCGTAGGCTCCCACCGCAGCCTCCTCCGCGCGGACCCGCTCTTACATCATGCTGCTGATTCCGTTTGCGGCCGTTGCGCTGCTTCTGGCGACAGTCGGCCACCTGCGCCCCCGCCGTTCGGGCGACGCGCATCGACCCCATGAACGCGCTGCGCTCCTGAACGTCCCAGGGCGCGGCGGCGTTCCCGTCCGCGCGCGCCGCAAAAGCCGCTATCCTATCAGCCGTGGATCCCCTACTCGCTTACACCCGGGCGCACCAATCCGAAATCGTGGCCTTGATCCGGCGTTTTGTGGAATGCGAATCGCCCAGCGACAACGCGGCAGCCGTGAACCAGTTTGTGGAGTTGGTCTCCGATACGGTGGCGCCCTTCGCGCGCGTGAAGACGTTTGCCGGAGGCAAGTTCGGCAAACATCTGTTCTGCGAAGTGGGCTTGCCCGGCCGGAAAAAACGCGGGCAGGTCATGGCCCTGGGGCATTCCGACACCGTGTGGCCGCTGGGCACGCTGCGCACGATGCCGTGCCGCGAGGCGGGCGGGCGGCTGTTCGGGCCCGGCGTCTTGGATATGAAGTCGGGGATCGCATTTTTCATCTTCGCGGTGCGCGCGCTGCGCGAACTGGAGATTCCGGCGGTTTCCCGCGTCGTGCTGCAACTGAACTCCGATGAGGAGGTGGGCAGCGCATCCTCGCGGCCCCTTACGGAAAAGAACGCCGCCCGGAGCCACGCCGTGCTGGTGCTGGAGCCGGGCACCGGCCTCGAAGGCAAGTTGAAGACCGCGCGCAAAGGCGTAGGCGATTTCACCCTGCTGGTGAAGGGCAAGGCGTCGCATGCGGGCGTCGACTTTGCCGCGGGTGCGAGCGCGATTCTCGAGTTGGCGCGCCAGATCGCTCGCATCGCCGGTTTCACCCAAACGGCCCTGGGCATCACCGTGAACCCGGGCGTGATTTCCGGCGGCACACGCTCCAACGTGGTGGCGGCCGAAGCGCGCGCCGCGATCGACATGCGCATCGTGCGCCTGAAGGATGCGGCGGCGCTCGAGAAGAAATTCCATGCGCTGCGGCCCTTCGACCGGCGGTGCACCCTCGAAGTCTCGGGCGGTTTGAACCGCCCGCCGATGGAGCGGTCGGCGCGCATCGTGAAGCTCTTCCATAAGGCGCAGAAGCTGGCGGAGGACCTGGGGATCGAGTTGGAGGAATCGCTCTCCGGCGGCGGCTCGGACGGCAATTTCACCGCGGCGCTGGGCGTGCCGACGCTCGACGGCCTGGGCGGCGTGGGCGAAGGGGCGCACGCCGCCGGCGAGAGCATTCTGGTGGACCGCATCGCCGACCGCACGGCGCTCATCGCCAAGCTGCTCGCGGCCTTGTAGCCGCGGGCCTACGCCAGCGCGAGGCTGGCCTCGGCGGCGATTTCGAGGGGCGCGAATTCGCCGCGCGCCAGCTTGGGGAAGGCGGCGGCGGCGATCATAGCGGCGTTGTCGGTGGAAAGCCCCGGCGAGGGGAAGTAGACCGGGTAGGGCAGGCCGGCCGAATGCGCCGCCGCGCGCAGGCCCGAATTGCAGGCCACGCCCCCGGACACAATCATGGTGCGCGCCGCGATGCTTTCCGCCGCGGCGGCGGCGCGCGTCAGCAACTCGGCGATGACCGCGCGCTGGAACGAAGCCAGCAGCCCCAGCGTGGCCGCCGGCGTCACCGCCAGCCACTGCCCGGCCGTGGGCTGGGGACACTCGCGCAGGAGGGCGCGGCGGCGGGCGATCTCCGCCTCCATGCCGCGCGCTTCCACCCAGCGCAGAACGGCGGTCTTCAAGCCGCTGAAACTGAAATCGAGCGCGTTGCCTTTCATTTTGGCGAAGGTGAAGCGCACCGCGCCGGGGTCGCCCGAGGGAGCCAACTGGTCGATCACCGGACCGCCGGGGTAGGAGAAGCCCAGGAGCTTGGCCACTTTGTCGAACGCCTCACCCGCCGCATCGTCGCGCGTTTTGCCCAGCAGGCGGTACGCGAAACCCGCGCGCACTTCGAACAGGTGCGTATGGCCGCCGCTCACTACCAGCGCCAGCGCGGGAAATTCGATCGGTGTGGCGGCTCGCCTGGCTTCCAGAACCACGGCGTGAATGTGGCCTTCGATGTGGTTGACCGCGATCAGCGGCACGCCGCGGACGAAGCTGAGCGACTTGGCGTAGGTGAGCCCCACCAGCAGCGAGCCCACCAGGCCGGGACCCACCGTGGCGGCGATGGCGGCCAGATCGTCCAGACGCGTCGACGCGCCCTCCAGGGCCTCGCGCACCACCGGCACAATGGCGCGCAAGTGTTCCCGCGAGGCCAGTTCCGGCACCACGCCGCCGTACTTGCCGTGGGTGGCCATCTGCGAAGCGACCACCGAGGAGAGGACCGTTTCCCCATCTTCCACTACCGCCGCCGCGGTTTCGTCGCAGGAGGATTCGATGCCGAGAATGCGCACTACTCTTACAGTAGCGCGCCTGGGAGCAGCGCTCCGGTACCGCCGCGGCGGCGCAACCACCGCGAGCACACGCCCCCCCTACCTCTGCTCCGCCGCCTGCTTACGGGCCTGCGCGGCGCGTCGGGCGCCCCCGCCGAGGATCCACGAGGTTCCCCCGCAAGGAGCGCCCCGGGGACCCCGACGACCCCTCCGCCCTGGTCGGTGCGCCCAAGAAACCGCGTCCGCCGCGCCGTAGCGCCTCCGCCGCCGCCGAATGGTCCGCTCAGCGCCCTCGAACCCGAGCGGGGACCGGTGACAGGTTTTGGCGACTTTTATTCGCCCTCTCCTCAACCGCTTGCGGAGATCGCCCCGCTGGACGCGCCTGCTCGCCTGCTACCCTGAAGTTGAAAAAAGGTTGCTCGCTCGCCAAGAAGCAACTCGTTTCGGAGCC
>JADGNR010000512.1 GCA_017883415.1 Bryobacteraceae bacterium
GCCGAAGTGCTGCGCTACGAATAAGCCGCGGCTACTGCGCCAGCGTGAAGTTCACGTCGATGCTCGTCTCCACCTCGACCGGGTTGCCGTTCAACAGCGTCGTGCGGTATACCCAGTCCTTCACTGCCTCGAGCGCGGCCTGAACCAGCAAAGGATGGCCTGTCACGACGGTGAGGTTTTTGACATGGCCGTCGGCGCCGATGAGGGCGCGCAACTGGACGGTGCCTTCGATGCGCGCCTGCTTGGCCAGCGGCGGATAAATCGGAGCCGGATGGGAAATCAGGTTGGCCGCCTGCACGTTGCCGCCGACCCGCATCCGCTGGGTGCCGGGTTCCGGCGGCGGGAGCGGCTGCATCACCACCTGCATCGCCCCGGGCGTCTGGATCCGCACGATCGATTCCGTGGGGGAGGCGGCGCTGATATGGATCGTCAAATGCTGGTCGAACTCTCTGACGGCCCGCGCGATCTTCATCGACAGATCGGGTGTCATGGTGTCGCCTTCGCGCACTGGCAGGCGGGCCAGCAGTTCGTTGCGCGCCTGGTCGGGGAGCCCCTCGATGACGATGCTCTTTACCGTACTGGGGGTCACGGACTCGGCAGGTCCACTCCCTTTCCGCAACGGCGGAGGCGGAGGCGGGGCTCCGGGGGGCAGGGCGCTCACCGTGACGCTGGTGGATGTGCCGCCGGCGACGCCGCGCGTCACACCGCCGGACACGCCTCTGCCCACGCCCCCGCCCATACCTCCGCCTACACCTCCGCCCACACCTCCGCCCACACCGCCCGCCACGCCTCCGGACACCCCGCCCACCACACCGGCGGGTTCGTCCCTAGGCATCGTGAAGGCAATGTTGACCTGGCGCGTTCCGCCTGCGGCATCGCGCGTGAAGTGCCATTGCAGAACCGATTGTATGGCCGCTTTCCGCAGCTCTTCCGGCCCGCTCAGCACGCGCGCATCGCTCACCTCGCCCGCGGCATCGAGCTTCACCTCCACCGTCACCGTCCCCTCGACACCGGCCCGGCGCGCTGCCTCGGGATAGGTCACCGGCGCGCGGTGCAGCACGGTGGCGCCGGCCATATCCACCGCCACGCCCGGCGCGTCCATCACCACCTGCGGCGCGGCCATCAGCGGAAAGGTCAGGGTTACCAACCAGCACGCCGCGGCCAGAATTCCCAGCCCCGCGGCGAGCGCGGAAATCAAACGCGTCTTGGACATACGAGCCTCTTTCAAAATGGAAATCACTCTTTGTTTCAGGTGCCGCTTGCGCAGGAACAGCGGGGCCGGAACCAGGTCCGGTTGCGCTCGCGCGCCGGCGATGGCCAGCAGGGCGTCCACATACTCCTCCCGCGACTTGGTCAGCTCCACCACTTCACGGTCCACCGTCTGCTCGCGCGCCAGTTGGATCTCGCCCAGCAGCCACCAGATGGCCGGATGGAACCAGAAAACCGTGCGCACCAGTTCCTCGGCTAGCGTGACCAGCCAGTCGTGGCGCCGCACGTGGAGCACTTCGTGGCACAGGATGGCCTCCCGTGTCGCGCCGTCGAGCGACGGGAAGCGCGCGGGCAACAGCACCACCGGCCGCCGGAACCCGAAGGTCACCGGACTCGAGATTTCGCCCGAAACGCGCAACGCGGCCTCTACGCCCCACGAAACCGCCGGCTCGAGCGGCCGCGAATTCCGCCGGTAGCGCCGCAGCCGCCACAAGCCTACGCCGAGCCAGGCCAGACGCGCCAGTGCGCCCGCCGCCACCAGTGCCAGCGCGATCTCGCTCGGCGGCGGAATGGGCCGTGCCGCCGGTTTGGAAGGCGCGATGGCGGTAATCGTGGAGGTGAACTGCACCGTGCCCGCCGCCACCTCTTGCTTCCACGGCCGCAGCGCCGGAAGCAGCAGGCACGCCGCCAGCAGAAGGTGCCAGTACGCCAGCTTAGCGCCCGGCAGGCGCAGCCGTAGCGCCGCCGGAACAAACGCCGCCAACCCCACCAGCAGGCCGATCTGCATGCTGTACGCCACCAGGTTGTTCCATACCAGCGCGGTGCTCATACCTTCCTCCGCAGCCGGGCGATCTCGTCCAGATCTGCGCGCGAGAGGTTATGTTCCTGGACCAGGTGCACCAGCAGCGGCTCGGCCGACCCGTTGAACACCCGGTTGACGAACTCGCGGACCATGGCCCCCACCACTTGCCCCTTGGGCTGTGCCGGCCGGTAGACGTGCGCGCGTTCCGCCTGGGTCTTTTTGAGATACTTCTTCTGTTCCAGGATCTTCATCATGGTCATGACCGTCGTATAGGCCACTTTGCGCCGCTCCAGCAACGCCTCATACACGTCGCGGACGGTGACGCTCTCGCGCTCCCAGACGATCTTCATGATCTCCAGTTCCTGCCCGGTCAGGGTCGTGCTTCGCCGCCTCATACTAATTAATTAGTACTAAACGTGGCGTATGTCAAGAGAAAAATCGCCGCGCCCCGTCACTCCGTACGCAGCAGCCCATCGGGGGCGGCGAAGAACTGGCCGACATACTGTACGGTGAGGTCATTGCGGCCGGGTGTTGAGGTAGGCCTGGAATTGGCGTTCAGTTTTGGGGCTCTCCGCAGGAATTCGACAGGACCCGCATTTTAGGCTGCTTTCTTGAAGACCACAAATTCTGTCCGCGTCGCCGCCATGCGCTGGGCCTTCAGCAGCAGGTAACGGAGATTCTTGTACCCGCGTCCGCGGCGTAGCAGTGACTTGATGTTCCCGTTCACGGCTTCTACTACTCCCAGAGGCACCTTCGTCCGGCAGTAGTTCAGGATGCCATCGAGGTGGTCTAGCAGCATCACGGCCAGTTTCTGGAAGGGCTCCAGACGCTGCCAACGGAGCTGATCGATCCAGCGTTGCAGGTAGTTCAGCATCGCGCCCTCGTAGTGGTACGTCCACAGGCGGTCCAGACTCTCTTTGAGGAGGTAGGCCTTGAACACTTTCCGGTTGAGAGCGAATAGCTGGTTTAGCTCCTGACGTTTGCCTGCCGTTAGGTTCATCCACCGACTCAGCAGCAACCATCGCTTGCCTTTCACCAGTCCCCGCATCCGTCCGCCCTTGCGGAAAAACTCCGCCCGCCGCACTTCATCAATGGCTTCGTTGGCATGTTGCATGATATGGAACTTGTCATACACGATCCGGCAGTTCGGCACCCATTGCTCCATGCTCAAGCGGTAGGGCTCCCACATATCCACGCAGACCGCTTCAATGCCGCGCCGCTGCCGCGCGTTCATCTCTTCCTGGAAGAAGCCGTCCAATGTTTCCTTCTTGCGCTCCCGCCCGAACCAGAGGGGCTCGCCGGTCTCCAGGTTGCATACCACGGTCAGGAATTTCTGCTTCTTCCCCAAGTAAATCTCGTCCACTCCCATCTGCCGCAGCGCCGGCTTACGCCTGCTTGCCGCCCATCGTTCCAGATAGCGCAGGTCGATGGCTCGCACCGTGCTCTCCGGCAAGCCGAATCGCCGCGCCACCTGCCGCGCCGACGCACTTTCACAGGCTTGGCCGACTGCGTCCTCGAAGCGCTTGCTGAACGGCGCCTTGCTCGGTAGCAGCGGCACCTTCTCGACCTTCACGCCGCAGTCCGGGCACTTCACCCGATACACTTCGATGTGCACCGTGGCCTGGAGCGTGCTCCACGGCAGGTCCCGCACCGCTCTCTCGTTGCTGTCATAGGCATCTGGAAACTTGCGGCCGCACCCGGAGCACAGC
>JADGNR010000221.1 GCA_017883415.1 Bryobacteraceae bacterium
CGAACAGGCTCGCGGGGTGCTGGAGATGGAGCCGCGCTTTTCGCGGGCGCAGGCCATCGCGATCGTCGCATGCGTACAGGCGGGACGCTGGGAGGATGCCCTCAAGGCTGTCGACAGTCAGGACCCGGCCGATTTGCACTGGGCGCCCTTGCGGGCTTATGTCAATGGCCGCGCGGGGCGGCGGCAGCAGGCGCAGCAGGCGCTGGCGCAGTTGGAATCGCAAAGCGGGAATCCGCAACTCGACCTGCCGCCCATGCTGGCGCTGGCGTACCTCGGCGTGGACAACACCAGCGAGGCCATGGCCTGGTTGGAAAAAGCCTACCAGGAACATTCCAACGCTTTGACCGGCCTGAAGGTGGACCCGATTTACGGCCCGCTGCGCGGCGACCCCCGGTTTCAGGACCTGGTACGGCGCGTCGGCTTGAGCCCCTAGCCCGGAGGCCCACTCTACTGTACTGCGTCGATCCGGGCCGCGAGGATGAAGTCGCTTTCCGTCAGGCCGTCGACTTTGTGGGTCCAGATCTTCGCTTCGACTTTCCCCCAGGCCAGATACAGATCGGGATGGTGCCCTTCGGCTTCCGCGATGGCGCCGGCGCGGTTCACGAACTCGAGCGCAGTGCGGAAATCGGGAAACACATACGTCTTGGTGAGGTGGTGTTCGGCCACCACCTGCCAGCCGTGCAACTGCGCCTGCATTTTTGTCAGCGCATCGCCCTTGAGGGGCGGAACGCCTCCGCGGCACGGCACGCAATGCTTCTCAGCCAGAGCCATAAAAAGGGGACAGACGCATTTTCTCACTCCTCACTCGCGCGCCGCAAGCGAAATAAATGCGTCTGTCCCCTTTTTTACCTTTTTTATTTTATCCAGGCCATGCCGTCGGGGCCGGTGCCGGTGGAGATCCGGGCCGTCAGATCCAGGGTCTTTAGATCGATCACCGCCACGTTGTTGTCGCCGGTCACGGCCACGTAGGCGCGCGCGCTGTCCGGCTCGATCAGAATGCCGGCGGGATTCTTGCCCAGCTTCACGCGCTTCAGCTCCTTGCGGGTGGCGCGCTCCAGCACCACCAGATCGCCGGCATCCAGGTCGGAGATGAGCACCAGGCGGCCGTCGGGCGTGAACTTCAACCGGTTGGACCGCTTGGTCTGCACATTAAACGTGTGCGTGACGCGCTTGGAGGCGATATCGATAATGGACACGCCGCCATCGCGCGAGTGCGCCGCCCAGATCTCCTTGCCATCGGGCGACAGGTCGAAGCCCTCCGGCCCCTTGCCGACCGGCACCACGGTTTCATTGCTCGCCGAATCGATGATGGTAATGCTGTCGGAGCCGATGTTGGCGGTATAGATCTGATTGGTGGCCTGGTTGAAGAGCACCATGTGCGTGCCGTTCTGGCCGGTGCCCAGCAGCCAATCCACCTGGTTGCTGGCGGGGTCGTAGCGGCCGATCGCCTTGTTCGTTTCCACGGTGAAATACAGCTTTCCGTTGGCGAAGGAGAGGCCGTGCGGGCGCTGCAAAGGTCCCAGGTTGACGCGGTGCAGTTCCGTCCGCCCCGCGAGGTCGAGGACAGAAAGCGTATTGCCGGGAGTTTGCGCGCCGTAGTTGCTCACAAACGCCAGCTTGCCGTCGGACGACGCTTCCACCTCGTGCGGGCCGTCGCCGGTGGGCACGCGGCCCACCACTTGGCGCGAGGCGGGGTCGACGATGGCCACCGAGCCTTCCTTATTCAATACCAGCAGTGCCGGCGAAGGCACTTCCGCGGCGGCAGCCACGAGCGCACCGGCGGAAAGCAGACAGCAAATTGAGCTTCGGAATGAACCCATAGTGGTATCGTGATCGGGAGCGCAACAAAATGCAAGCACTTCCGGATGCACGGGAGTTGTTGGCCCGGACTTTCGGAGCGGGCGGCGAGACATGGCTCGTCCACGCTCCGGGGCGGGTGAACCTGATCGGCGAGCACATCGACTATCACGGTCTCGCGGTGCTGCCGATGGCCATTGGCAGGCGCGTCCGGGTGGCGTTCCACAGGAGAGACGACCGCACGATTCGCGCCGCCAGCGTGGGGTACGGGCGCCGGGAATTCGCGTGGACACCGGATCTGGCGCCCGCCGCAGCCGGCGACTGGGAGAACTACTTGCGGGCGGCGGCGCGGGTGGCGAGTGTGCTCTGCGGGGAGCGTGACCTACGCGGAGTGGATGCGGCCGTGGTGTCCGATCTGCCGGCGGCGGCGGGCCTGTCGTCGTCGTCGGCCCTGTTGGTGGCATTCACGCTGGCCTTATTGCGGGCCAACGGGCGGCGGGCGACGTTTGAGGAACTGATGGAGGTTTTGCCCGAGGGCGAGCAGTTCGTGGGCACACGAGGCGGGGGAATGGACCATGCCGCCTCCCTGGCGTCGCGGGCAGGCTGCGCTTCTTTGATCGAGTTCGAACCGCTTTCCGTGCGCCCTATTCCGGTGCCGGAAGATTGGGGCTTTCTGGCGGCCCACTCGCTGGAGACCGCCGAGAAATCCGGTGGCGCGCGCCACGAATACAACCTGCGGCGCCAGGCCGGGGCCACGGCGCTCGCGCGGCTGGGGTTCGCTTCGTACCGTGCGGCGATCGCGGGGCGACCCGAGGAATCGGCGCAATCGCTCGATCCCGGCCCGGAGCGGGACAGCTTTTTGCACGTGACCAGCGAGGCGGCGCGGGTGAAGCAGGCGGTGGACGCCATGGTGCGCCAGGACGCGGCGGGCTTCGGACACCTGCTTCTGGAATCGCACGCGAGCTTGCGGGACCGCCTGAAGGTGAGTTCGCCGGCGCTCGACCGGTTGGTGGAGGCGGCCATGGAATCGGGCGCGGCGGGTGCGCGGTTGACCGGAGCGGGATTCGGAGGATGCGCCGTGGTCTTCTGCCGGAAGCCGGATATGCCGGCCGTGCGGCGCGGTTTGATCGAGCGGTACTACCGCGCGCGTCCCCGGTTCGACGAAGAGCGGCACCTGATCGAGGCCGTGCCAGGCCCCGGAGCGCTCTGTCCCGAAATGGCGTAAACTTTTGGTTCTCCCATGCAGCTTCACACCATTGACTGGATCATCGCCCTGGTTTCGGTGCTCGTCTGCTTTGTGCCCGCGCTGTTCTTCGGCAAGCGCTCGGGGAAGAGCACCGCCGAATTCTTCGCGTCGGGCCGCTCCGTGCCGTGGTGGCTGGCCGGGCTTTCGATGGTGGCGACCACTTTCTCGAGCGACACGCCCAACCTGGTGGCGAATTTCGTCCGCACCGAAGGCGTCGCGGGCAACTGGCAGTGGTGGGCGTTCACGCTCACGGGGGTCGCCACGGTGTTTTTCTACTCTCGGCTTTGGCGGCGTTCCGGCGTGCTGACCGATCTGGAGTTTTACGAATTGCGCTACTCCGGCACGGCGGCCAGCGCGGTGCGCGGCTTCCGTGCGGTGTACCTGGGGCTGTTCTTCAATTGCATCATCATGGCCACGGTGAACCTGGCGGCCTGCAAGATCGCCGCCGTGCTGTTCGGGTTCGACCGCTGGCAAACCCTGCTGGCGGTGGGCCTGCTGAACGTGATCTTCGCGGCGCACTCCGGGCTGTGGGGCGTGCTGGTGATCGACATGGTGCAGTTCTTCATCAAGATGTCGGCGGTGATCGCCGCCGCCTATTTCGCCGTGCGCCTGCCGCAGGTGGGCGGAATGAGCGGCCTGGTGGAGAAACTATCGCACGTGCGCGGGCCCGGCGGGCTGAACTACCTGAACATGCTGCCCGACTTCACCAACAACTGGGACCTGGCGGTGGCCGTGTTCATCATGCCCATCGCGGTGCAATGGTGGTCCGTCTGGTACCCCGGCGCGGAGCCCGGCGGCGGCAGCTATATCGCGCAGCGGATGCTGGCCTCGAAATCCGAGAAAGACGCGCTGGGCGGCACCCTGTTCTTCAATGTCGCGCACTACGTGCTGCGGCCGTGGCCGTGGATCCTGGTGGGGCTGGCCTCGCTGATCGTATACCCGCAGCTTTCGGATATTCAGCGGTCGTTTCCCCACCTGGACCCCAAGCTCATCGGCCACGATATCGCCTTCCCGGCCATGCTGCGCTTCCTGCCCGTGGGGTGGATGGGCCTCATGCTGGGCGGATTGATTGCCGCCAATTCGTCCACCATCCTCACCCATCTCAACTGGGGCGCCTCGTACCTGGTGCACGATTTCTACCGCCGGTTTGTGAAGCGCGGCGCCAGCGAAAAGCACTACGTGATGGCGGGCCGCTTGGCTACGCTGGGCCTCTTCCTGGCCTCTTCGGCGATGGTGTTCGCGCTCGACACGGCCAAAGACAGTTTCAACGTGATCCTGCAGGTGGGCGCGGGCACCGGGCTGCTCTACCTGGTGCGCTGGTTCTGGTGGCGCGTGACGGCGTGGTGCGAGATCGTGGCCATGGCCAGCTCTTTTGGCATGTCGCTGGTGTTTCTGATCCTGGCGAAGAACGGCATGGCGCCCGGGACGCATCAGCAATTGCTGATCACCATCATCTGCACCACCGTCTGCTGGGTAGCCACGGCGTACCTGGGGCCGCGGACCGATCCGCGGGTGCTGGAGGCGTTTTATAGAAAGGTGCGCCCCTTCGGTCCCGGCTGGCGGCTGGTCCGCGTGCAGGCGGGGATCTCCGCCACCGAGGCGGCCATGGATGCCGAAGGCGCCAACTTCCCGCTGGCCCTGCTCGGCTGGGTGTCGGGGTGTGTCATGATCTGGTCGGCGCTGTTCACGGTGGGGAATTTTCTGTACGGCCGGATGAACTATGCGTGGGCGCTGCTGGCGGTGTTCGCGGTGAGCGCGGCGTTCCTCATCCGCGTGGTCAACCGCCTCTGGAGGTGAAGATGAACCAAGATCCGAAGAACGCGTCGCGGCGCGACCTGTTGCGGTTCGCATCGCTGGCTTCGCTCGGGATAGGGCTTTCCGAAGCCGCGCCTCCGCAGGCCGCGCCGGCGCCGGGGCGCAGCGTCTCGGGCATGAAGTTCGAGGCCAAAGAGAGCGTGCGCCTGGGCGTCATCGGAATCGGCGGGCGCGGCACCGAGCTCATCAAGAACTTCTCCGCGATTCCGCAGGTGCGCGTGACGGCGCTGTGCGACACCGTCAAAGAGAAGGTGGACAAGGCACAGGCCAAACTGGAGCAGGCGGGGAGCAAGCCTCCGGCCGCGTACCACTCGAGCGAGCGCGCGTTCGAGGAGATGGTGAAGCGCGACGATATCGACCTGGTCTTGATCGCCACGCCATGGATCTGGCACGTGCCCATGGCTGTGGCCGGCATGAAGGAGGGCAAACACGTGGCCGTGGAGGTGCCCGCCGCGCGCACCATCGACGAGTGCTGGGAGCTGGTCAACACCTCGGAGAGCACGGCGCGCCACTGCATCCAATTGGAAAACTGCTGTTACGATTACAACGAGCTGCTGGTGCTGAACATGGTGCACGCCGGCGTTTTCGGCGAGATCACGCACGGCGCCTGCGCGTACAACCACGACTTGCGCGGCATCCTGTTCTCGAACGAAGGCGAGGGGTTGTGGCGGCGCTTCGAGCACTTCAACCGCAACGGCAACCTGTATCCGACCCACGGCCTGGGACCGATGGCGCACTACATGGACATCCACCGCGGCGACCGCTTCGAGTACCTGGTGTCGATGAGCTCGCCGGTGGCGTCGCTCGCGGCCTATCGCAAAGATCGCCTGGCGGCCGGCGATCCGCGGCAGAAGGAGGTGTACCGCTGCGGCGATCTCAATGTGAGCCTGATCCATACGGCCAAGGGGCGGGTGATCACGCTGGAGCACAACGTCTCGACCCCGCAGCCCTATGACCGCATCAACCTGATCGCCGGCACCAAGGGCATTTTCCGCGATTACCCGCCGCGGATTTACGTGGATGGCGCGGGCAAGGAAGAGTTCGGGCCGATCGACCCGTACAAAGCGCAATACGAACATCCCTGGTGGAAAGAGACGGGCGACCTGGCGCGGCAACTGGGCGGGCACGGCGGCATGGATTTCGTGATGGCGTACCGCCTGGTGGAAGCGATGCGCCACGGCACGGCGCCGGACATCGACGTCTACGACGCCGCGGCGTGGAGCGCGCCGGGCCCGCTGAGCGAGCAATCGGTGGCCCAGGGCAGCGCGCCGGTGCGCTTCCCCGATTTCACGCGGGGGAAGTGGGTGGGGTAGGCCTCCTGGCCTGCCCCCGGACCAACTTGGTCCGGCCGTTTCAAGAAGTAGCTTGTTTTCAACGCCGATTTTCCGGGCTCGGACCAATTTGGTCCGGAGGCCATTTTGCGCGGACTAACCAGGATGCGACCTCTGGATTGCGCCTTGCGCCCCGAACTTCTGCGATCGGCGCGTCGGACAGCCGGCCTGACACAACAACAGCCGCGGGCCGATTGGGCGTGTCCCAGGCATATCCCGCCCTTCTGGAGTGTGGCCGGCGCCCGGTCACTGCACAACTCGGACCGAAGCTCGTGAAGCTGTACGGCCTGGGCCCTACTGTTCTGCCGCTGGAGGCCGACGGTGTCGATTCGTGGGATTCATCGTCCTTGGCGTCGGCGCTCGCCAGGCTGGGATATCCCGGCTTCCGGCAGTTGCGCGGGCGGGCCAGGAAGAATCCCGCTCTCGTCCTTCTTGCCGCTGTTGCCGCACGGGACGTGGAGGTCCGCGTGATCGAGGCGTTGCCTTGGCTCGTGGTCAAATACAGCGATCTCGATTGGGAGTGGCTGATACGCGAAGCCAAGTTGCGAGATGTCCAGAACCGGCTCGGATTCGTCGTCACGCTGGCGCGGCAGGTGGTAGAGAGACGGGGCGACACCTTGGCGACTGCCCGGCTTCGCGAAACTGAGGAGATCCTGGACCGCTCACGCCTGGTCCGCGAGGACACTCTATGCCAATCAGCCCTCTCGGACGCAGAACTTCGCTGGCTTCGGCGGGCGTGCTCCGTCGAAGCCGGTCATTGGAATTTGCTAACGGATCTGAATGCCCAACTATTGCCCTATGTCGCATGACCGGCCTCCAGCGGCGCGGCCTCATCCGGCAGGCGCGGTACTCCTACCTGGTGAGAAGTTGGGTATGATCATTGGTAGTAACAATGAAGACGGCGATTTCCATTGAGGACGGACTCCTGCAGGAAGCGGACGAAACGGCGCGGCGGATGGGGCTGAGCCGCAGCCGGCTGTTCGCGCTGGCAGTCGGCGATTACCTGCAACGACAGCGGCGGGAGCAGATGCTGCTCCGGCTGAACGAGGTCTATTCCGAGGGTGTGGAGCCGGCGGAAACACGCCTGCTGAAGGGAATCAAGGCCAAGGTCCGCCGCGCAGTCAAGGAACGCTGGTGAGCGAGATTCGGCAGGGACAGGTGTACTGGCTCGACTTTGGACCTGCGGCCGGTTCGGCGCCGGCGGACCGGCATCCGTGTGTGGTTGTCCAGAACGATATTTTCAACCGGAGCGCGATTGCCACCAGTGTCGTGTGCCTGATTACCTCGAACCTGAGCAGGGCGAGAGCACCCGGCAACGTGCTTCTGAAAAAAGGCGAAGCCAACCTTCGAAAGGCAAGCGTAGTGAACGTATCCCAGATCCTCACGGTCGACAAGGCAGAGCTTGTGGAATCGACCGGCAAGTTAAGCGTTGCGGCGGCCGGCGCCGTGCGCGACGGATTGCATTTGCTGTTCGATAGGCTGTGACGAGCGGCGCTAGCATGCCGCACTATAATGGAAAACTCGTTGCCGGGGGTATGGAGGTGCCCATGCGATTCGTCGTTTTGCCCGCACTCATGGCCGCCGCGGCCCTGGCCCAGGAGACGCCCACCGAGCGGGAAGCGGCGCGCGACGTGCTCCGGAAGATGGCGGCGCTTGAAACGTCGCTCGATGTGCCGGGGTGGGTGGCGCGCCTGACCGCCCCTAATCCGGCGCGCGACCAGGTGACCGGGCGGGCCAAGGAACTGATGGAGAGCGAACTGCTGGCGCTCGCCGACGAGATCACGCGGCATCCCGAAATCGGCTTCCAGGAGCACCGCGCGGTCGAACAACTCACCACCTATCTGAAGGCGCACGGCTTCGAGGTCACCGTGGGCGTGGCCAACCTGCCCACCGCATTCGTAGCGCGGTGGAAGAGCAACGGCAGCGCGCCCAACCTCGGGGTGATTCTGGAATACGACGCCCTGCGCGGGACGAAGGGCGCGTTTCACGGCGACCAGCACAGCGCGCAGGGGCCGGTCGGAATGGCCGCCGCGGTAGCTATGGCCGAATACCTGGAGCGCACCCACGCGCCGGGCAGCGTCGTCGTTTTCGGCACTCCGGGCGAGGAGATGATGCCGCCCAACGCCAAGACCGACATGTTCGAAGCCGGCGTCTTCCAGGGCATGGACATTCTGGTGCGCAGCCACTCGACCAACACTACGTCGCGGCCGGCGCCGGGGTTCGGCACCTGCTGCCTGAATATCGATGGCGTGAAGTACACCTTCTCCGGCGCGCCGGCGCACCAGATGACCTCCTGGAACGGGCGCAACGCGCTCGAAGGCGTAATCCACCTGTTCAACAACATCGATAGCGTGCGCAGCAGCATGCGGCCGGAGGCGCGCATACAGGGCGTGATTACCGAGGGCGGCGCCGCGCCCAACGTGACGCCGGACCGCACCGCGGCCGATTTCTACATCCGCTATCCCGACGAGGTCTACCTGGCGCAAGTGCGGGAATTCGTGGATAACGCAGCGCGCGCCGCGGCGCTTTCGACGGGCACCAAGGTGAAAATCGATTTCTACGGCAAAGCGCGCGATGGCATCTCGGTGGCGACGCTCGCCGAGGTCGGCTTCGCGTACATGAAGCGCTTCGGCGCCGCCAGCGTGGCCGAAGCGCCGGGCAAGCCGCAAGGCTACGAAGAGACGGGCAGCGTGTCGAGCGCCATTCCGGGCCTGGGTTTCGACGCGCAGACCTCCACCGCCGCCAACCACACTTACGAGATGGAAGCCGACGCGCTGGCGGAAATTGGGCATCGCGGGTTTGTGGTGGACGCCGAGGCCATGGCCGCGCTGCTGTTCGATTTCGCCACGCACGCGGATTACCGCGCCGCGGTGAAAAGAGAATTCGACGGCATCAAAGCTCTGTTCGGCGAATACCAGCAGGCGCTGAAGAAGGTGTACACCGTGCCGAACGTGCCGGAGCCGCGTTAGGCAAGCTGCCCCCGAGCCTCACTTCCGCTCCTCCACCCAGCCCTCGCCTGGGACCCAACGAACCGGCTGGCCAGCGCTGCTGTCGACGAGTGCCCCGGTATCTTCCTCAGGCAGGCTACGCGTCCATGCATCGAGTCCGCCATCGACGAATGCGGCGCTTTCGGGGTGGGGGTTCTGCAGCGATCGATGAAGCTCCTCGCGCTGCGCTGACCATTTCATACTCCACACATGATCATACCGAAGGCTGCACGGTCCGCATGGCCCGCGCCCCGGCCCACAGCACCGCGGCCAGGACTAACGAAAGCGCCGGAATCGCGTACA
>JADGNR010000513.1 GCA_017883415.1 Bryobacteraceae bacterium
GCATTGTGGTAAGAAGTAGTAGATCCTCCCTGGTCGTCGCAGCGTTTCCCGACGCTCTTGTAATGGGGCCCCTATCAGGACCCTAACACCTGCTTCAAATAAGGCCCAAGCTTCGCTGTGGCCTTGAGCTGGGAAATAGGCCCCAGTTCCTTGAATGCGGGGATAAAGGCATTCGACAGACTCCACATGGTACGCGGTTGGAAGTCTTCGTGTTGCGGCGCATTTCCGCCAATTTGGACGAAAGGGGAGGTCGACGTTGAAAACACAGGCGTCTTCTTTGTGGCTAGCCTGCATAGCAACATCATCTCGTCTCTGCATTGCCTGTGAAGAAGTTGCAGAGGCAGTTGCTCCGCGGCCCGACCGGGCCGTCACCTAATAGAGGGTAAACGCTACGCCGTCAGGCGGCAGCAATCAAGCTTTCAACGCGGGTGAGAAGGCAGGCGCTCCCTCGTGTCAATTACCCATTAGCTGAGTATGTATTTTCTCCTTGACCGTCTAGGAGAATTCGTCTAAGATTCTCCTAGACGGTCAAGGAATGAAAAAACAGGTCGAACTTGTACAGGGGACGCTGGACATGCTGATCCTCAAGGCAGTCTCACTTGGCGGCCTGCACGGCTACGGTGTCCTGCTTCGACTGCAACAACTCACGGACGGCCAACTCCAAATCCAACAGGGATCCCTCTACCCTGCGTTGTACCGTCTCGAGCACCAGGGGCTCATCGCTTCGGAGTGGGGCGAGAGCGACAACAAGCGCAAGGCGAAGTTCTACACGTTGACCGCCCACGGCCGAAAGAAACTAAAGGCGGAGGCGGAGTCCTGGAATCGCTTCTCGATAGTTGTGGCCAGTGTCCTCGGCGCCATCCCGGAGGGCTCATGAAGATCTCGCGCCGCAAGAAGTTCGAGAGCGATATGGATGTCGAGCTTGGATTTCATGTGGACGCTTATGTCGAGGACCTAGTCCGCTCCGGTATCGGTCGAAACGAGGCCGAGCGCCGCGCCCGCGTCGAATTCGGGGCTATTGAAGCCACCAAGGACGAGTGCCGCCAAGCCTGGGGGCTGCAGTGGATGGACGAGTTGCGGGCGGACCTCCGCCTCACGTTTCGGACACTCCGCCGGAATCCGGGCTTTGCGGCGATCGCTATTCTTTCTCTCGCGCTCGGCATCGGGGCAAACACGGCGATCTTCGGCCTCATGGATGCTGTCATGCTACGGGTGTTGCCCGTACGCGACGCTGGCCGGCTTGTGTTCGTGCAAACCGCCGGCACCGCGGGACGCGACGGTCCGCCGTATCCGTATTTCGAACTGCTCCGCGATCAAGCCAGGAGCTTCGACGCAGTGGCCGCGTTCAGTCCGTCCAATATGGAACTCGTGATTGACGGAGGGCGCGAACAGGCTCGCGGAGTTTGGGTCTCCGGAGTTTTCTACCAACTGCTCGGCGTGGCGCCGATTCTGGGCCGCACGCTGGCCGCCACAGACGATCAAACGCCCGGCAGGGGAGGGCCCGACGGCGGCGTCGCGGTGATCAGCCGCGCCTACTGGCAGCAGCGATTCGGTGGCGATCCCGCCGTGGTGGGGCGCGCTGTCCACATCTTCGAGCATACCGTGACGATCATAGGCGTCATGCCGTCGGAAGTCATGTCGCCGGAACCGGGACGCCCTGTTGACATCGCAGTTCCCATGATCCTTTCCGATCCTGTGATGATGCGGGACCGGACATCGTTGTGGCTGGAAATCGTCGCGCGCTTAAGGCCGGAAGTGCGAACGGAACAAGCCCGAGCGGAAGCGAACGCCTTGTTCGCAGCATATATGGCCGGTGTCCGGATCTCGCCGGAGATCCACAAGATGTTGTTCGATCACATGGAACTCACGCCCGCGTCGAAGGGACTGGGCGGCCTGCGTACCCAGTTTTCGCAACCGCTCACCGCGATGATGATTTTGGCCGGTTTGGTCTTGCTGGCCGCTTGCGCGAACGTGGCCAACCTGATGCTCGCCAGGGCTGCGGCGCGTCAAAAAGAGTTCGCGGTCCGCCTGGCGATTGGCGCCGGACGGGGCCGGCTGATTCGCCAAACCTTAACGGAAGCCCTGGTGCTTGTCGGGTCTGGCGCCGCCCTGGGGATTCTGTTCGCACACCAGGGCGAAGCCGCCCTGGCCGCATTTTTCGCCGAGGGCAGAAACAGGATCGTGCTCGACCTGTCGTTGAACGGACGTGTGCTGCTGTTCACGCTCACCGTTGCAGTGCTGAGCGGTCTGGCGTTCGGAATGCTCCCGGCTCTGCGGGCGTCGCGCTACGATCCCGTCGCCGGACTTCAAAGCGGGTCGCGAGGCATCGCCGGAAACCGCCTCTCGCTGCGGCTCGGCCGCGCCCTGGTCATCACACAGGTGGCGCTCTCCACGGTGTTGCTGGCCGGCGCGGGACAGTTCATTCGCAGCCTGTGGCAGCTCGAATCGGTCGACCTCGGCTTCACTCGCGAAGGCATCCTTACGATGGAGGTCACGCCGGAGCGGCAGCTCTTTGGCACACCCCTGTGGTTGGCCGAGCAAGCGGAAGCCCTTGATCGCCTCCGCCGGATACCCGGAGTGCGCAATGCCGGTTGGGCCACCATGAACCCTATGAGTGGTCGCGACCGTGGAGTGGTACTCGAGATCCCCGGATTCGTGCCTCGCGCTGAGACGGACAAACATGCACATTTCGCCGCCCTGTCTCCGGAGTATTTCGAGACGTTAGGTGTGCCCCTGCTGCTCGGACGCGCATTCACGGTCCGCGACGATTCGGCCGCACCCAAGGCGGCGATCCTCAACCAGACTGCCGCCCGATTCTACTTCGGCAACACAGATCCCCTCGGGAAGAAGGTCAGATTCACAAATTATCCAAGGCGCGATCTAGTGTACGAAATTGTCGGCGTGGTCAAGGACGTCAAGTACGACAGCCTGCGCGAGCAGCCATCGCGCTTCATCTATCTTCCGATACCGCAGTCGGTCGATCGCATCAACCGCCTGGCCCTAGCTGTGCGCTGCACAGGCGACGCTGCCACGTTCGCCGTGCCGGTGCGGCGGGAAGTTCAGGTTGTTCGCCCCATGGTCTTGATCGACAATGTTTCCACGATTGAGAACCAGGTCCGGCAATCGTTGCGCAACGAACACCTGGTCACCGCGTTGTCCACCGCCTTCGGAGCATTATCGGTGGTGCTCGCTTGCATCGGCCTGTACGGCATCCTGGCATACGCCGTCACGCGCCGCACGAGTGAGATTGGAATCCGGATGGCGCTTGGCGCCACGAAGTGGGAGATGGTTTGGCTGATCCTTCGTGAAGCAATGGCACTGGCGGCTGGCGGCATTGTTATCGGAGCTCCTGCCGTATTGCTCCTGGGGCGCGTCTCGGGCGCATTGCTTTACGGAGTCGGAGACTTCGATCCCCCGGCCTTTGCGTGCACCCTTCTAGTACTGTTTGTTTTCGCTGCATTAGCGGGAACTGTGCCGGCGCGCCGAGCTGGCCGCCTGGATCCGATGTCCGCGCTCAGATGCGAGTGACCACCGGACACTTGCATCGACTACCGCGGAGTGCGGATTCGAGCCGTCCCGCCCTGTCCGCGACGGATCACCCGCGAGTAGTCGCGCAGCGTTTACCGACGCTCTTGGCTTCGGGCGAAATACGCGCCACTCGGAGAGAGCCGCTGCTCAGCTCCCGGAACGGGATCGGTAACGGCAAACGCC
>JADGNR010000222.1 GCA_017883415.1 Bryobacteraceae bacterium
ACCGCCACATCTTTACCTCCCGCCGCGGAGATAGGATCGCTATAGGCCTTAATCTCTCCCTTATAAGAGGTCCCGTTGTCCAGTACCACCATAATTTCCGGGGCGCTCCCCGTCACGGTCTCCGGGTGGGCGGCGAGCGCTGCCAGGATCTGAGCCTCCGTGGCCCCCTTCTTCTCAAAATGGTCGACGATGCATCTTCGGACGTCCTGCACAAATGCTTTCTGTGCCTGGATATCTTTTGAATTGGCAAGCCGCACCACGTGTCCGTTGGTGATCAGGTATCCGTCAGGCCGGTAAAGGAAACCGCTTCCCGACACCCCGCACGGGAACGAATCGTTGAAAGCCTTCAATTCGTAGGTCACATAAATCAGCACAACGCCCGGTTGAAGCCGGAGGGCGCGTCTTGCTGCCGCGGTCAACGTGGGCTCCGCCGCGCAGCAATTTGTCGCCGCCAGGATGCCCGCGAGAGCGAAGAGGGCCGCCGCCATGTTGCGTTTCGCCCGGTGATGCGCACGGCCGCAACGGCCGCGCCATCCCGGGCTGGTGGGCCGATCGATTCGGGTAGGGATTGCCATGTTCTGCATTTGTTTCACCTTTCCGCTACTGAACATCGGCGAGCTTTCCGCCGACATAGAACACCTTCATGCTCGGGTAGACATAAACGAGTTTTGTCCCCAGGTCGAATATCGCCAGGGGCTTTCCCAGAACTTTCTCGACATCGGCCGGCGACTGGCCTTTCTTGACGATGGGCGCAGCGGCCGATGGCGGTGTGGGCGCCGGCGCCGGGTCCGAAGGTGTGGCGGGATCCCCAGCGGCGGGTTCGGGCGGCGCCGGCGCCGGCGAATCCGCCGCAACATCGTCGGCGGTAAAGAGCAGCCCGATGGTGTGGACCACATCATTCACGCCCGCCTTCGCCAGATACCCCTTGCGAAACTCGAACACCACCAGGGAACGGAGCACGGCCTGCCGCGTGTCCGGCTTGCATTCCCCGCAGGCCGCAAGATAGAAATTCACCTTGTCAAACGCCGCATTGACCACGATGCTGGTCACATAAACACGCTCGGCAACCGCGAGCGTTTTCTGGGATTGGTTCGCCGATTCCGAACAGAAGATCCCGGGCGACCGATAGAGCCTGCCCGATCGAAAAATCGATGGGCAGGCCTCCAACGTTGAGGCGGCGTCGGAAGAGGCAATTCCCAGGATCCCGGGCTTCCGCACCGTGAAGAGCTTGATTTGGGAACGCGCACCGCTCGCCGCTCCGATGCCGACCGGCCGGTAATATTGGGTGAGCCCTTCGGTGAGCGCCGCGGCGCGGTTCGCCTCGGCCCACGCCCTTTGTCCCGGCAGCGTGAGCGCCATCACGCCAAGGGCGATCTTGAAGCCTGCTATCATCACCGCCTCCCGTCCCGGGGATCGGGCGCTCCGTGGAAGGCGGCCTGGCGCGCCCCAGCTCGGCCGGCGATTCGTCATATATTTGTGAAGGTAACAGTATACTGATTTTTGACCTTCGAGCGTAGGGCCATGACGCTCGCCTTGACGCTCGCGGGTGCGCCCCACAGATACCGCAGCCTGCCGCGCTATACTCGCCAAGGGCAGGCACTCCGTGCGCATCAAGATCTTCGTCACCGGCGGCACCTTCGACAAGCAATACAACGAGCTGACCGGCGAGTTGTACTTCCAACAGACCCATATCGCCGACATGCTCAAGCTGGGCCGGTGCCATCTCCCCGTGGAGATCGAGACCCTCATGATGATCGACAGCCTGCACATGACCGGCCGCGACCGGCAGTTGATCCTGGAACGATGCGCCGCCGCCGATCAGCAGCGTATCGTCATCACCCACGGGACCGATTCCATGGAGCAGACCGCCGCCGTGCTGGGCCGGAATGTCCGGGGCAAGACCATCGTCCTGACCGGCGCCATGGTCCCCTATCAGTTCGGCAGCTCCGACGGCTTGTTCAACCTGGGCACCGCGCTGGCCTTCGCCCAAACGCTCGGTCCGGGCGTCTATGTCGCCATGAACGGGCGCTGTTTCCCCTGGAATTCGGTGCGCAAGAACCGCGAGCGGGGAATCTTCGAGTTCGTGGATCCGGCGCCGGACGGCGCATCCGGGCCGGACGCCCTATGAGCAAGCCGCCGGGCGGTGCCCGTCGACTTGTCCGTCTGCCCAGCTCTTGCAACCTTCTTTAGCGCGTTTCTATCAACTTTAGTGCGCCTCTGTCAAGACTAATAAATCCAAACGGTACAATACATTACAGAGAAATTTTGTCACTCTTCGGGCGCGTGTGCTAATAATGGTAGCTGGAGCCCCGGCAAGTCCCGACATCGGGTTCCGTTGCTAACCAATCAATTTCATTCGTGGAGGTAAATAGTCTATGAAGATTCGTCCGCTCTATGACCGCATCGTGGTCAAACGGATTGAGGAGAAGGAACAAATGCAGGGTGGCCTGTACATTCCCGACACCGCCAAAGAGAAGCCGCAGGAGGGCGAAGTGGTGGCTGTGGGCCGCGGCAAGCGCCTGGAGGATGGCAAGGTGGTTGCGCTGGACGTGCAGGCGGGCGACCACATCCTGTTCGGCAAATATTCCGGCAGCGACATCAAGCTGGATGGCGACGAATACCTGATCATGCGCGAGGACGAAGTCCTGGGGATTCTCGAATCCGCGCCCCAAGTGGCAAAGAAAGCTTCCTAAGGAGTCGAAAAAGAAATGGCGAAACAGATTATCTATGCAGACCTTTCGCGTCAGGCGATTTTGCGGGGAGTCAACCAGCTTGCCGACGCCGTGAAAGTGACCCTCGGCCCCAAGGGCCGCAACGTGGTCCTGGAGAAAAAGTTTGGCGGTCCGAACATCACCAAGGACGGAGTGACGGTAGCCAAGGAGATCGAGCTGAAGGACCCGGCCGAAAACATGGGCGCGCAAATGGTGCGCGAAGTCGCCTCCAAGACCTCCGACGTGGCCGGCGACGGCACCACCACGGCGACCATCCTGGCGCAGGCGATCTTCCGCGAAGGCGTGAAGGCGGTGGCCGCCGGCGCCAACCCGATGGCCCTCAAGCGCGGCATTGAAAAGGCCGTGGAAGTGGCCGTCGAAGAGGTGAAGAAGCTTTCCAAGCCCGTCTCCGGCGACATGATCGCCCAGGTCGGCACCATCTCGGCGAACAGCGACAAGACCATCGGCGGCATCATCGCCGACGCCATGAAGAAGGTGGGCAAGGACGGCGTCATCACCGTCGAAGAGTCCAAGACCATGGTCACCGAGCTCGACACCGTGGAAGGCATGCAGTTCGACCGCGGCTATCTCTCCCCCTACTTCGTCACCGACGCGGAGCGGATGGAGGTAGTGCTCGAAGAGCCTTACATCCTGATCCACGAAAAAAAGATCAGCAACATGAAAGACCTGCTGCCCCTGCTCGAGCAGATCGCACGCTCCGGTAAGCCGCTGCTGATCATCGCCGAGGAAGTGGAAGGCGAAGCCCTGGCCACGCTGGTGGTCAACAAGCTGCGCGGCACGCTGAACGCCTGCGCGGTCAAGGCCCCCGGCTTCGGCGATCGCCGCAAGGCCATGCTCGAAGACGTCGGCATCCTCACCGGCGGCAAGGCCATCATGGAAGATATCGGCGTGAAACTGGAAGGCGTGCGGCTCGAGGACCTGGGCAAGGCCAAGCGCGTCACGGTGGACAAGGACAATACCACCATCGTGGACGGCGGCGGCTCGCAGAAGGCCATCGAGGGCCGCATCAAGCAGCTCCGCGCCCAGATCGACGAAACCACGTCCGACTACGACCGCGAGAAACTGCAGGAGCGGCTGGCGAAGCTGGCCGGCGGCGTGGCGGTGATCAAAGTCGGGGCGGCCACCGAGACCGAAATGAAGGAAAAGAAGGCTCGTGTGGAAGACGCTCTGCACGCCACTCGCGCGGCGGTCGAGGAAGGCATCGTACCCGGCGGCGGCGTGGCCCTGCTGCGCGCGTCCGCGGCGCTGACCCACCTGAAGCTCGAGGGCGACGAGCAGATCGGCGTCACCATCGTGCGCCGCGCCTGCGAAGAGCCATTGCGCCAGATCGTATCCAACTCCGGCACCGAAGGCGCCATCGTGGTGGACAAGGTCCGCGAGAACGCAAACCACAACTACGGCTTCAACGCCATGACCGACACCTATGAGGACCTGGTGGCCGCCGGCGTCATCGATCCCACCAAGGTGACTCGCACGGCGCTCCAGAACGCCGCCTCCATCGCCTCTCTCATGCTGACCACCGAAGCCATGGTGGCCGAGATTCCGGAGAAGAAATCGGCTCCGGGCGGCCCCGGCGGCGGCCACGGCGGCGGTGAGATGGATTACTAAGAATTCCGAGCCGCGCGCGTAAGCAAGCGGCATGCGGACCTCGCAAGCCGCGCTCTCTGTGGGATAGGCCTCCCGGCCTGTCCCGGCGCCGAAGGCGCACCAGGGGGCGCGGCCTTTTTTGTGCCCGGCAACGCCCCCACGCGCCCCCGCATCGCGCCCGTATCGAACTCGAAAAGCGCGGGCTCTATCGCTTCAACGCCGATCAGCCCCCTGGTGGCTGTTTCTACCGGCAAAGCGCAAGTAGTCCAGGACGATCGCACCGGGCAACGAACTCCCGCTGGCTCAAACCACAGCGCCCAAGCCCCAGAAGTTCGGCACGAAACATTAAACCTTATGTACTCGCTAACCTGTTGCAGGCGGCGCCGGAAGCGGACGGGTATCGGTTTACGCTGGTGTATGCGGATAGCAAGGGCGCCGTTCGTACCGAGACTCAGGTGGTGACGGTTACCGGTTCCAATCGGGAAAACATGGTAAGCCAGTTCGTGATCGGGCTTGATCCCGGTGGCGCCGATTGGGTGATCAAGTCCGTGGTCGCAGTTCCGTATAAGGCGAATGCGCCGGTAGAGGGCGTTCGATATTAGCCCACCGTTCGGCCAGCCTCGACACTGTCGCGGATGTGCAGGTTCTGGTGCAACGGCGTACCGGAAACACCAGGGTCTGCCCTCGCGTGGTCTTACGCCGAGCGCCCCGCGCCGGTTCCGGCGGGGGCCAGCCGGCTGCGGATCTGGTTCATTACGTCCGACGCCAGGAACGGCTTCCGCAGGACGGGAAAATTGTGCTCCTCGCACAGCGCTTCCTCTTCCGGCGGGAGGATGGTGCCGGTCATCACGATCACCAGCATCTGCGGCACGGCTTGCAGAAACTCCACCCCCAGCTCTACGCCATTGCCGTCGGGCAGCATGTAATCCAATAGCGCGGCGTTGGGCCGGTTGTTCGCCACCAGGCGTTTGGCTTCGGTGGCCGATTCCGCGGTGAGCAGCGTCCACCCGGCGTCGGCCATCAGGCGCTCCAGGAAATGCAGCAGATCGCGGTTGTCGTCCACCAGCAGGACCGTGGGGTTGGCCGGGGCCACGCCGGCCACGGCATCGGTCGACCGTATGTCCAGCTTCTCTCCTCCCTCGGCCACTTCCACCAGCACCCGCGCGCCCGGATTCACCCGGTTGGTGGCCACCATGGTGGCCAGCGGCTGCGTCAGGAAACGGTGGATGGTGCGGTTCAATTCGCGCGCGCCGTACTCCGGACTGGTGCCCTTGGTCAACAGGAACTGGCGCGCCTCAAACGGCACTTCCAGGGTGAAGGAACGGTTGGCCAGCCGCGTGTTGACGTGGTTTTGCAGATCGGTGATCTGCTTGTCCAGGATGGCCGAGAGCGATTCCACGGTCAGCGGCTGGTAGGTAATGATGCAATCGATGCGGTTGACGAACTCCGGGGAAAAGCGTTTGCGCACCGCGACCAGCGCAATGTTCTGGAGCTTGCTGGTGAGATCGGTGCGCTCCGGGGTTTTCACCGATTGAAAGCCGAACTCCGGATTGATCTCCCGCATCATTTCCCGGGCGCCCAGGTTGCTGGTCAGAAACACCAGGCTCTTTTCGAAATTCACGGTCGAGTTGTCGCCCAGGCGCAGTTGACCCTTGTCGAGCACGCCCAGCAGGAGACGGGTCATGGAGGGCGCGGCCTTCTCGATTTCATCGAACAGCACCAGGGAGAGGTTGCACTTCTCGCTGGTCACCGCGTTCAGCTTCTGTTGCGTGAGCATGGGCTGCGTTTCGCGATGCCCCAGGTAGCCGGGAGGCGCGCCAATCAATTTGGCCACCTCGTGCTCCATCTGAAACTCGCCGCAATCCACCTTGAGCACGTTCTTTTCGCTCCCGTGCAGGATTTCCGCCAGCGCCTCCACGGTCTTGGTCTTCCCCGTCCCGGTGGGACCCAGCAGCAGGAAGATCCCCACCGGCCGGCCTTCCGGCGACAGGCCCGCCTGGTACATCTGAATGTACGGTACGATCACCCGCGTTGCCGCCGGCTGGCCCACCACCTTCTGGGCCAAAACGGCCGTCAGGTCCTCGATCTGATCCGCGGACGGTTTTCGCGTTTTTTGTGTGCTTTTTGGTTTATCCACCCCGCCCTCTGCCTTGATTATAGCGGCGTCGGGGGTCCTCACTCTCACGCGTCGTCTCTCTTCCGGACGGTTCGGCTCTTTCATGAAAATGCCCTTTTGCTTGTATTACAGTAGTTTGACGGTGCCTGCGGCAAAACGCAAAAAAATCCACGGCCCCCGGTGACCGCCGCGATGCATACTCTGATTCTTATCACGCCGCACGCCGAATCGGATGTGAATTTTCGCACCAAGGAGCGAGAAAATCTGGATATTGGGATGGGAAAGCGCGGATTATCTGTGCCGGAAGGTGATTCTGCCCTTAGTCAAATCGTAAGGCGACAATTCCAGGGTGACCTTATCGCCCGCCAGGACGCGGATGCGATTCCGGCGCAACCGGCCCGCCAGATGAGCCAGGACCACGCGCTCGTGCTCGAGCTGTACGCTGAACAGCCCGCTCGGGAACTTCTCCAGGACCGTGCCGGTTACTTCGATGCTGTCCTCTTTGCTCATAGCCCTCCGTAGTGGATTGGCGGACCGGCGCCCTGCCGGTCCGCCCGGTCTCATCAGGCCGCGGTGACGTTGGTTGCCTGCAGGCCCTTGGGACCTTTGGTCACCTCGAATTCCACCCTCGACCCTTCATCCAGAGTCCGGTACCCTTCTGTCTGGATTGCCGAGAAGTGTACGAAGACATCCTCTCCGTTCTCCCGCTGGATGAAGCCGTAGCCCTTGGCTGCGTTAAACCATTTCACTGTGCCTTTTTCTTTCATCTGCCTTTATTCCTTCTTTACTAAAATGCACCTGCGCTCTCAGCGCGCGCCAAAAACGAAAAAGGGGGCGCGGATGGACTCACGCGGCCCCCTCTCGAAATCTCGTTCCGAAGCGCAAAACTAGAGTCAAATGCCATACCATTATACAACAGGAGCCCGCCGATCCGAAGAAAAGGTGCGCCTTCCACCCCGTGACCACCCTGGAGTTCTTCCGATTCCGCTTCCACTTCCGGGCCCTCGAGCCGGTACACTTTCCAAGGGGAAAGAGCGGCAACGCCATTCGCGGCGCCTTCGGATCGGCACTGCGAGACACCGCCTCCGCGGCCGTGTACGCCCGGTTGTTTGCCCCCGGAGCCGCCCTGGGCGAGTCACCCGGCGGCCTCGCCGACTGGCCCCGGCCTTTCGTCCTGCGTGCCGCCGCCCTCAATGGCGCCACTTTTCCGGTGGACAGCCGCTTCCATTTCGACGTCCACGTGTTCGATACCCGCGCGCCCGTGCTCCCCTACTTTCGCCAGGCATTCGCCCAGCTTGCCGAAAACGGCATCGGCCCCCGCCGCGGGCGCGTCCGGCTCGAGCGCATCGAGCAGGTAGACCTGGTGGACCGCGCCCAGCCGGTTACCGACGAGCCGCACCCGCCGGCCGTGATCGCGCTCGACCCGGACCCTTCGCCGGTCGGGCGCGTGTGCCTGCGATTTGTCACCCCCACCGAGCTGAAGAGCGATGGTGTGGTGGCGGCGCGTCCCGAGTTTCCCGTCCTGTTCGGCCGTTTGCGCGACCGCATCGGCGCGCTCAGAACCCTCTACGGCGCGGGCCCGCTCGCCATCGACTTCCGCGCCATGGGCGACCGCGCCGCCGGGGTCCGCTTATGCCGCGCCGAGCTTACCTGGGAGCACGTCGAGCGCAAGAGCGGCCGCACCGGCCAGGTACACCCCCTGGGCGGCTTCACCGGGGAAGCGGAATATGAAGGTCCGCTCACCGAGTTCCTCCCGTGGCTCCATGCCGCCCGCTGGTGCGGCGTGGGCCGCCAGACCGTCTGGGGCAAAGGCGATGTGCGCGTGATCGCACCCCGGAACGATGTTCCCCCGCGTCCGTGACGTGCGCCGGTGGCGGACTTTGCTAAGGTTTCAAGATGGCGCACCACATCGAACACCTGCTGCCCGGCGACATCCTGATCGGCGCCGAGCACACCATGATTTATGTCGGGGGGAACCACATGGTGCACGCCATGCCGCAGACCGGGCTGACGCGCGTCAACATGGTGGACGGGCGCTCGTATGGCATCTGGGACGGAGCCTGGGCATACCGGTCGCGCTCCGCCACTCTGAGGGGCCTGGCGGCAGACTACGCCACATCGTGGGCCCAATCGGCTTTCGGGAGAACCGCCTATTCGTCGGACAGCAGCGACCGGGTGGTGGATAACCGGGGGACCGGCGTGAAGGAGCAGAAGAGCCTGGGCGTTCCGGCGCCGTTCGGCTACGACGCTTTCTACCGCTCGTTCAAATGGGCCTTGCGGTACGGTGGGCAGTTCAGCGCGGAGCGCGGCACCACCTGCTGTGCCGTGATCGTCGCGGCATATCATGCGGCGTCCATCTTCTCATCGACGGGAGGCGACACCCCGGAGGAGCGCCGGGACAAGATCGGCAAGGTGTACGATTTTCTGTCCCGGCATCGGGGCGCCAAGAAGGCCCCCGAAATCCTGAAGCTGACTTCGGAACGGAAGACCCTGACCACGCGAGCCTTTCCGCAAACGTCGAACCGGGAGCAGGACGACAGCAGCGGGCGAATGGAATTCGGCAACTTGTCCGCGGAGATTCTGGAGGCGCTCGCGGGAAGGCCGGTCTCTCTGGAAGACGTTTACACGCGCGCGCTGCTGGTGGATGCCAAATTCACGCACACCACCGTGCTGCAACAGAGGCTCACGGATCACACCGACGCCTGGCAACCCAAAGTGGTTCAACTGGACTACGACGGAGCGCAAGATGCCAACGCCGGTTTGTCGGCCTTCGAGAGGATGATGCGGGGCATGACGCTGTAAGCCCGCCCGCAGCAGCTACCGCACTCCCGCAGCCGCTACCGCACTCCCGCCGCAGCCGCTACCGCACTCCCGCCGCAGCCGCTACCGCCCTCCCGCCGCAGTCGCTACCGCACTCCCGCCGCAGCCGCTACCGCACTCTCGCCGCAGCCGCTACCGCATTCCCGCCGCA
>JADGNR010000514.1 GCA_017883415.1 Bryobacteraceae bacterium
TCGCACGGTGGAGCGCCTCGAGGGCGGCGTTTTGTTGAATTTCGGATCGGCCATCATGGGGCCGGAGGTGTATCTGAAGGCGCTGGCCATGGCGCGCAACGTGGCCCGGCAGGAGGGCCGCTCGATCCGCCGGTTTACCACGGCCGTGTTCGATCTGGTCCCCATCCACGGCGATCCGCGCCGGGAACTGCCCAAGACCGATCCCGGCTACTACTTCCGGCCGCACAAGACCATTCTGGTGCGAACGGTCGCCGAGGGCGGCGAGAGCTTTTATTTTTGCGGCGATCACCGCGCCACGCTGCCGGCGCTGTGGCGGTTGCTGCGGGCGTGACGGAGCGGAGCCAATGACAACGGCGGAGATTCTGGCGGCGTTTCCGAAGCTGCGCGTGCTGGTGGTGGGCGACGTGTGCCTGGACCGCTGGTCGACCTACGACCCGGCCCTGGCCGACCCATCGCGCGAGACGGGCATTCCGCGGATCGGGGTGGTGGCCACGGAGGTGACGCCGGGCGCCGGGGGCACGGTCGCCGGCAACGTGGCGGCGCTGGGCGCGCCGGTAGCCGTATTGGGATTGATGGGCTGCGACGGCTTCGGGTACGAACTCGGACGCGCGCTGGAGGCTCGGGGCATCGGCCACGACTTGCTGATCCGGGCGGAGGGCTTCCGGACCTTCACCTACACGAAACTGATCAACGGCCAGACCGGCGAGGAAGATCTAGCGCGCGTGGACTTCGTGAATGATGTCGTATCCGATGCCGGCGTGGGTTGTCGCCGGCACTCCATAGCGCCACGCGGCGGCGAAGATGGAGAGGTCCTTATGCGGAAAATCGCTCTCCTGGATGCGCCGCCCGATGTTTTCACCCAGGCCGAGGCCGCCGCGCGCCGCCTCGCATATCCACTCGTTCAACTCGCCGGTTTCGCGCCACAGTCCGAATTGGCCGTTCCGGATGTAGCGATCCACGCTCTCGGTAGTGGCGCCCATGCGCGCCAGCTCATAATCGTGAATGGCCACCGCGCCGTTGGTGGCGACGTGATCGATCCATCCGCGAGCCAGCATGTCGATCGCGTGCCGGTTCACGCCGGCGCGCAGCACATGGGCCCCCATCATGAGGATGCGGGCTGCGCCCGCGGAGCGCGCCCGATCCAGGCGTTCGGCCACGGCCGCCAGGTCCGGATGGGCGAATTCCGGTGTGGGATCGTCGAGCGAAAGCCACTGTTCCAGGCCTAAATCGTGCGTCCGCTCCGCTAGCGGCCGGACCGCCAGCCGCGAGCGGTCGAAGACCTCGTACCGCGACCCCTCGCGGAACTCCTGCCCGCAGCCATCCCCCAACAAGGCCTCCAGCAGCATTCCGTACTCCAGGTAGTTGGCGATGATATAGTCCGCCCCCACGCCGGCCAGCCGCTGCCTCTTCCACTCATCCGGACGACGGCATTCCGGTTCGCTGGTAGCCACTCCCACCGCTACGCCGCCCGCTTTTTTCACTTCTTCAATTTCCACATACCCGTCGCCGAAGGCCAGCAACTCTCCGCCGCCGGGACCCCGCAGAGAAACAATGCGCTCCACCAGCGCGCGTTTCGTGAGGCCCTGGTCATCGTCCCGCGCGCCGAAGATTCCGCCGTTGAAATACCGCGCAATGTCCAGCAAACCGGCCTCTTCCTTGACCGAGTCCTCATCGGTACCGCTCGCCAGATACAGCGTCAGCCCGCGCGCGCGCAAACCTTCCAGCAGCCGCCGCGCACCAGGAACCAGGTACTGGTCGGGCTTCGCCCGCCCCTCGCGCAACGCCTCCACGCGGCCGCCGATCACCGCCCAAAGGCGCTCCAGGTATCGCTTCTTATAGACCCGTGGATCCAGGGACGCACCGCCCCGCCGCTCCACCTCCGCCGCCAGGGCGCGCATCTGGCAAATGGTCTCCTTGCCGGTCAGGCGCCAGACGAAGGCCTCCACCACCTGGCGCAGCTCGTCTTCGGACTCGCCGGTTTGGCATTCGGCCAGCACCTCGATCATCATCGGGACCATCACCCGCATCCACCCGGAGCGGAGCAGCGACAGCGTCCCGTCGAAATCGAAAAGCACCGGCCGCACGGCGGTTACTTCCGCGTCTTTTGTGAAGCCGTGCCCGCCAGCAGCCGATCGATCTCGAGAAACAGCGCCTTGCCTTCGAAGACGTCGCTCGTGAGCGGACCGTACTCGTAGTCGCCCACGATCATTCCGGCGCCATCGATGAGGTAGACATGCGGGAAGCTGAGCGTGCGGCTTCTCACGTAGGAGTACGCCGCCTGTCCGCAATCGAGAACCACCGGATAGGTCACCTTGTGTCCGGCCACGTAGGCGGCCATGGTGTTGGGGTTGTCGGGAGGATCGGTCACCGCCAGGATCGCAATCCTATCTCCGTATTTCTGCTGGATCTGCTGCAGGATGGGAGCGAAGGCGGCGCAGTGCGGGCAGGTGGTCTGCATGAACTCCAGGATGACGACCCTGCCGCGGTAATCGGCGAGATCGTGCAGTTGCCCGTTGGAATCCATCAGAGAAAAGCCGGGCGCGCGGCGAATGGGATCGGCGGCAAAAAGGGCGGCCGAGCAGAGCAGTATGGTTAGCATCGTGCGCATGGGAATTCACCTCATCATAAAGGATCAGCCCGCCAGTTTTTTCAGAGAATCTTCGTAGGGTGCGCGGGCGACGCCGTTTTCCGTAATGATGGCGCTGACGTAGCGCGCCGGGGTGACATCGAACGCGGGGTTCTGGACGGCGGTGCCCGCGGGGGCCACGGGATGTCCGAACAGGTTCGTGACTTCGGCGGCGGGGCGCTGCTCGATGGGGATCTGGTCGCCGGAGGCGAGCGTGAGGTCGAGCGTGGAGATGGGGGCGGCCACGAAGAACGGCACCTGGTTTTCCCGGGCCAGCACGGCCACCGGGTACGTGCCGATCTTGTTGGCTACGTCGCCATTGGCGGCGATCCGGTCGGCCCCAACCACCACGCAGCCGATGCGGCCGGAGTGCAGAAAGTGGCCGGCCATGCTGTCGGTAATCAGAGTGGCGGGAATGCCGTCCTGCTGCAACTCCCAAACGGTGAGGCGCGCCCCTTGCAGGAAGGGACGGGTTTCATCGGCGAAGACGTCGATTTTCTTACCGGACTCGATGGCCGCGCGGACCACGCCGAGTGCGGTGCCGTAACCCGCGGTAGCGAGCGCGCCCGCATTGCAGTGGGTGAGGACGGTTTTGTGGTCGGGCACCAGCGGCGCGCCGTGGCGCCCGATCGCGCGGCACACGGCGATGTCCTCCTCGCGGATCAGCAGCGCTTCCTGTACCAGACGGCGGCGGATCCCCGCCAGCGGATGACCGCCGAGCGTCCCGTACAGACGCTTCATGCGATCGATCGCCCAGAAAAGATTGACCGCGGTGGGACGCGTTCGAGCGAGGGTCTCGCAGATGGTCGCAAACTGGCCGTCGAGGTCCCGCTCGCTGGCGTGGAGCACGCCCAGGGCAACCCCCATGGCCGCCGCCACACCGATCGCCGGGGCGCCGCGGATGGTCATCCCGCGAATGGCCTCGGCGACCTCCTCATACGTCCGGCAGGTCACATATTTTTCTTCGAGCGGCAGCCGCGTCTGATCGATCATGACCACGGCGTTGTCGGTCCATTGGATGGTTTCTACCATGCAAGTAACCAGTATTCAACACGGCAGGACCAAATGAGAAATTG
>JADGNR010000032.1 GCA_017883415.1 Bryobacteraceae bacterium
ATTATCGCGGTGGTATGCGCCATCAACGTGGTGGTGCAGACGCATCCCATCTCCAGCGCCATCTCGCTGATCGGCGTGATGGGCTCGCTCGCGGTCCTCTACCTGTTGCTGGGCGCGGAGTTCATCGCCGCCGCGCAGGTGATCGTCTACGCCGGCGCCATCATGGTGCTGTTCGTGTTCGTGATCATGCTGCTGAACGCCGGCGCGGAAACCCGGAAGGGCCGGTCGTTCATGGTCCAGTTGCTGGGCGTGCCCCTGTTGATCGGGCTGCTCGGCCTGCTGGCTTATTTTGTCCAGCGTCTCTATCCGCCCGGCGTGACGGTGCGCTTCGGAGGATTCCGCGGGGGCACCGCGCTCGATATCGGCCGCGCCCTGTTCACCACCTACCTGCTGCCCTTCGAGGCGACTTCGATCCTCATCCTGATCGCCATTCTGGGCGCGATCGTTCTGGCACGAAAGGAAATGGACTGAGATGACGGGAGTTCCGATTTCCTGGTTTCTGACGCTGAGCGCGGTGCTGTTCGTCCTCGGCGTGGCCGGCTTCCTGTTCCGGCGCAACATCATCACCGTGTTCATGTCCATCGAGTTGATGCTCAACGCCGTGAACCTGACCTTCATCACGTTTTCCTATCAGCTCAAGCAGGTCAACGGACACCTGTTCGCATTTTTCGTGATGGTGGTGGCCGCGGCCGAGGCGGCCGTCGGCCTGGCCATCATCCTGACCATCTTCAAGAACCGCGGAACTTTGAATATCGACGATGTCGATTCGATGAAGAACTGAAAACTATGTTCACCGCCGAGGCGCAGAGGCGCCGAGAAAAACGAAAAGATCTGGCCCTGCAATGTGGGGCGGACGCCCCCGTCCGCGCGCGACCCCCCGGTCGCGCTCTTGTTCCTCGGCGCCTCGGCGCCTCGGCGGTGAATAGAGACTCTTAATGCAACTCTGGCTCATCCCCATCCTGCCGCTGGCGGGCTTCCTCATCAACGGGCTCGCCGGGCGACGGTTCTCCAAGGGCGTCGTCAACGCCGTGGCCATCGGCAGCGTGCTCCTGTCCTTTGCCTGGGTGCTGAAGACCATCTTCGGCCTGGGCGAGCTGAACGCGCCCTACACCGAGCACTACTTCACCTGGATCCAGAGCGGCATCGTCAACATCGGCTGCGATTTCGCGGTCGACCGCCTCACCGTGGTCATGCTCCTGGTAGTCACCGGCGTCGGCTCGCTGATTCACATTTACTCCGTCGGCTACATGGCGCACGAGGGCGGCTACTACCGCTTCTTCGCCTACCTCAACCTGTTCATGTTCTTCATGCTGGTGCTGGTGCTGGCCGCCAATTACCTGGTGCTCTTCGTGGGATGGGAAGGCGTGGGCCTGTGCAGCTACCTGCTGATCGGCTTCTACTTCGATAAGAAATTCGCCACCGACGCCGGCAACAAGGCGTTCATCGTGAACCGCATCGGCGATTTCGGCTTTTCGCTCGCCATCTTTTACATGGTCAAGAATTTCGGGTCGCTCGATTTCGCCAACGTGTTCCCGCGCGCGCCGGGCGCTTCGGAATCCGTCCTTACCACCATCGGGCTGCTGTTGCTGCTGGGCGCGTGCGGCAAGTCGGCGCAGCTTCCGCTGTATGTCTGGCTGCCCGACGCCATGGCCGGCCCCACGCCCGTCTCCGCGCTGATCCACGCCGCCACCATGGTCACGGCGGGCGTCTACATAACCGCGCGAAGCTGGCCCATCTACACCCACGCGCCGGCGGCCATGGACACCATCGCCATCGTCGGCATCGCCACGGCGTTCTTCGCCGCCACCATCGGCTTGGCGCAGAACGATATCAAAAAGGTGTTCGCCTACTCCACGGTCTCGCAACTCGGCTACATGTTCGTGGGCGTGGGCTGCGGCGCGTTTTCCGCCGGCATCTGGCACCTGGTGACCCACGCGTTTTTCAAAGCGCTGCTCTTCCTCGGAGCGGGCAGCGTGATTCACGCGCTCTCCGGCGAACAGGACCTGCGCCACATGGGCGGGCTCCGTAAGAAAACTCCCTGGACCTTCCTCACCATGATGTGCGCAGCGGTGGCCATCGCCGGCATCCCGCCGTTCTCCGGCTTCTACAGCAAGGACGCCATTCTGCTGGCCGCCCACCAGCACGCCCCCTGGATGTACTGGCTCGGCGTAGTGACCGCGGGTATGACCGCCTTCTACGTTTTCCGCGCCATGTTCCTGGCATTTTTTGGCGATTACCGCGGCCACGAGCACGCGCACGAATCGCCGCCCGTGATGATCGCCCCGCTGGCGATTCTGGCGCTGCTCTCGCTCGCCGGCGGGTTCCTTTTCAAAGTGCCTACCTTCCTCGGCAAGCTCTTCCCCGCCTTGGAAGCGCCCGAAGATGTCTCGCTCATGGTCATCTCCGTGGCCGCGGGACTCGCCGGGATCGCGCTCGCGTGGCTGATGTACGTGGCCCGGCCGGGTATGGCCGATTCCCTCGCCGCCGGCTTCCACGGGCTCTACACCCTGGTCTACAACAAGTACTTCGTGGATGAAATCTACGATGCGGCGGTCGTCAAGCCGGTGGTCAATGGCTCGCGCGTGGTGCTGTGGAAGGGCGTGGACGCCGGCCTGATCGATGGCTCGGTCAACGGCGTGGGCGCGCGCGCCCGCAACCTCGGCAGCCTGCTGCGGCTGATGCAATCGGGCAGCATCCGCAGCTACGCCACCTGGGTGCTGTTCGGCGCCGTGGTGCTCATCGTAGCCATGGTGGCGGTCGAGGCCAGCCTCGCCGGAGGCGTCCGATGAACCTGCCGGCCCTCGTTCTGCTGATCCCGCTCGTGGGGTTCCTGGCCGCCCTCGCCATCCCCCGCCGGTTGCCGCAAAACAGCCGGCTGTGGGCGCTCGCCGTTTCGCTCGCGACCTTCGCCCAGTCGTTGATCCTGGTGGCGCGCTTCGATCGCGGACAGGGCGGCGAGCAACTCGCGCTCGACCTGCCGTGGATCGCCTCTCCGGACATCCACTTCGCCATCTCCGTCAACGGCGTGAGCCTCTGGCTGGTGCTGCTTTCGACTTTCCTCACACCCCTCTGCGTGCTGATTTCCTGGCGCTCCATCCAGAGCCGCTGCAAGGAATTTTACGCGTTTCTGTTGCTGCTCGAGTTCGGGCTCATCGGCGTCTTCCTGGCGCAGGACCTCTTCCTGTTTTACGTGTTCTGGGAAGTCTCCCTGGTCCCCATGTATTTCCTCATCGGCATCTGGGGCCACGAACGCCGCATCTACGCCGCGGTGAAGTTCTTCCTCTACACCATGGCCGGCTCGGTGCTGATGCTGGCGGCCATCATCTATCTCTACAACCGCACGCAGACCTTCAGCTACCCCGCCATTCTCGACATGCTGGCCAGCGGCAGGCTGGCCTTCGCCCCGGGCGAGCAGATGCTGCTGTTCCTGGCGTTTTTCCTGGCGTTTGCCATCAAGGTGCCGCTCTTCCCCCTGCACACCTGGCTGCCCGACGCCCACGTGGAGGCGCCCTCGGCGGGCTCCATCATGCTGGCTTCCGTCATGCTGAAGATGGGCACCTACGGTATCCTGCATTTCTGCCTGCCGCTCTATCCCAGCGCCGCGCGCACCTGCGCGCCGTGGATCGCGGTGCTGGCCATCATCGGCATCGTCTATGGCGCGCTGGTCGCCATGGTGCAGCCCAATATGAAGAAGCTGGTGGCCTACTCTTCGGTGAGCCACCTCGGCTTTGTCGTCCTCGGCATCTTCTCGTTCACGCAGATGGGCCTCGATGGCGCGGTCTACCAGATGCTCAGTCACGGCGTTTCCACCGGCGCCCTGTTCCTGCTCGTGGGGCTGCTCTATGAGCGGCGGCACTCGCTCGAAATCGCCGATTACGGTGGAGTGGCCACCGCCGCGCCGTGGCTATCGACGGCATTTCTGATCACCACCCTGGCCAGCATCGGGCTGCCCATGCTCAACAATTTCGTGGGCGAGTTCCTGGTGCTGCAGGGCAGCGCCATCGCCAATTACACCTGGACCATCTACGCCTCCATCGGGGTGATCCTCTCGGCTTGTTACATGCTCTGGCTGTACCAGCGCGTGTTCTACGGCGAGGCCGGCGAGCAGGTGCGGGCGCACGTTCCCGACCTGCGGCTGCGCGAGTGGGCGGCCACCGTCCCGCTCATCGTAATGATGGTGTGGATGGGCGTGTACTCGCAGTCCTTCCTCCCGCCCATCGGCAAAACGACAGCCCGCGTCCTGGACCAGACCCAGATCAACGTCCCCTTCCGCGTCGAGGCCCGCCCCCACGACCTGCGTTCTGGTGGGGCAGGCGCTTTCGCCTGCCATAGTGGGGTAGGCCTCCCGGCCTGCCCAGCGCCGAAGGCGCTCTCCGTCCGGGCTTTCCTGCCGGCAGGCCAGGAGGCCTACCCCACTCCGGAGGTGTCCCGTGCCCGCTAGTTTCGCCAATGCCGCGGACCTCATCCGGCTGCTGCCCGAAATCATTCTCACCGTCATGGGCACGTTCCTGATGGTGCTCGACCCCATCCTCCACCAGCGCTCCTCCCGCGCCTTCGGCCACTTGAGCATCCTCGCCCTCGCCGGCGGCATCGGCGGGTCCGTGTACGCCTACGCGCACGCGGGCCCCGCATTCGGCGGCATGTTGATGGTCGATGGCTTCGCTACCTTCTTTCGCGTGCTGGTGATGGTGGTGGGCATTCTGACCGTTTTGCCCTCGTATCGTTTTCTCCGCCGCCAGGACGCCGAGACCAGCGAGTACCACGCGCTGCTCCTGTTCTCCATTGCCGGCCAGTGTCTGATGGCGGCGGCCAACGAGCTGATTATCGTCTTCATCGGCCTGGAGATCTCCTCCATCGCCAGCTATGTGCTAGCCGGATACCTCCGCGAGGACAAGCGCGCCAACGAATCTTCCCTGAAGTACTTCCTGCTGGGCTCCTTCGCCACGGCCTTTTTCTTATATGGCGTGGCCCTGATCTATGGCGCCACGGGAAGCGTCAACCTGATCGCCGTGCGGGCCGCCGTTTCCGGGCAGAATGCGCCGGAACCGGTGTTCCTCGGCGTGGCGGCGGCTATGATGTTTGTGGGCCTCGGCTTCAAGGTCTCGGCGGCGCCTTTCCAGATCTGGGCGCCCGACGTCTACCAGGGCGCCCCCACCCCCATCGCCGCGTTTCTTTCCGCCGGTCCCAAGGCGGCGGCGTTCGCCGTGTTCCTGCGTATCTTCATGACCGCGTTCGAGCCCATCGGCGGCGGCTGGGAGCCGCTGGTCTGGATCTCGGCGCTGCTTTCCATGACCATCGGCAACTTCGCCGCCCTGCTGCAAACCAACGTCAAGCGCATGCTCGCCTACAGCTCCATCGCCCACGCCGGCTACGTGCTGGTGGCGCTCACCGCCCGCTCCGAGACCGGCACCGCGGCCGCCATGTTTTACCTCGCCGCGTACGCCCTCATGAACATCGGCGCCTTCGCCGTGGTGAGCCATCTTTCCGGACGCGGCGAGCGCTATCAAAATATCGACGATTTCGCCGGCCTCGCGCAGAAGCAGCCGCTCACCGCCGCCATGCTCTCCATCTTCCTGCTCTCCCTGATCGGCGTGCCGCTCACCGGCGGCTTCTTCGGCAAGTTCTATATCTTCAAAGCCGCCCTCGAGTCGCGCCTGGTCTGGCTGGCCGTCCTGGGCCTGCTCAACAGCGCCGTCGCCGCCTACTACTACTTGCGCATCCTGGTGATGATGTACATGCACGAGCCCGGTGAAGCTGTGGACGCGCTGGAGCCGCTGTCGCCGGGCCTGCGCGCGGCCCTCATCCTTCCCGCCCTGGGCACCTTGTTCCTGGGCATCTTCCCATCCTGGGTGCTCGACTTCGCCGGCAAGTCCGCCACGCTGGTGAAATAGCTGGTGAAATAGCGGGGTCCCCCCTCACCCGTGCGAGCTATCATCATAATTGGATGATCGCCCAAGCCGCCATCGCCGATATGGTGAATCGTATTACCGCCAGGTTCTCACCGGAAAAGATCATTCTGTTCGGGTCCCATGCTCGTGGCGATGCGCGACGGGGCAGCGATGTCGATCTTCTGGTGTTGTTCGACGACATCGACAACCCCCGGGAACGCGCCGCCGAAATCTACGTAGCTCTGATCGGGTGCGGTGTTCCGCAGGACATTGTGGTCTCAACGGCGGCGCGGTTTGAACGCTACAAAAATGTCGTCAACACGGTGTACTGGCCGGCTGCGCGCGAGGGACGAATTCTATATGAACGTCCCGCCTGAAGTCGTAGAGACTCTCCAGCGGTTGGTCCGGAAAGCGGAGCATGATCTACTGGCGGCGCGGCTCATCTTGGCTGCGACAGAGAACTGCCCTTATGATACGGCCTGCTTCCATTGTCATCAAGCGGCAGAAAAGTACCTCAAGGCCGCGCTTACTCTGCGCGGAATCCAAGCGCCTCGGACGCACCATCTCGGGGAATTACTGATGCTATTGCCTGCCGAGGCGCGCCTCTCCGTTCTTCCCGAGCAACTGGTCGCCATGAATCCCTACGCCGTGGATATCCGGTACGCGGACGATTGGCAGGAACCGCAACGCGAAGAGGCTCTCCGGGCGCTGGGGCTGGCCGAAAGAGTCAGATCGGAAGTAAGACCGAAACTTCCCTCCGAAGCACTGGGTAGTGGGCTACTTTCAGAAGGCGAAGACTACCGGCGGGCATAACCGCCCATAGCGCGGAAGTTGAAAACTCAAACAGGCCTGGGGCTTACCGCCACCGGTTTCTCACGCGGCAATCGGATCAGCCATATTCCAGGGGCCGATCCACAACGCCGCCGCCACGAAGCCCTGAGTCCGCCCGCTCCGATTGAGGGGCCGTACACCAGCTACTTCGCCGCTTGTTTGGCGGTCAACGCGCGCGCCTTGGCGTTGTCGGCATCGGCGCCGGCCTTGTCGCCCGCCGCCGCGCGCGCGGCCGCGCGGTTGAGATACGCGTTGGTATAGGACGGATTCAGCCGGATCGCCTGGTCGAAATCGGCGATGGCGCCGCCATACTGCTTCAGCCGGAAATGCGCGTAGCCGCGGGCGTTGTAGACCATCGAGAGCGATGGTTCCAGTTTCAGCGCCTCGGTGAACTGCGCGATGGCCTCCGCAAAGTGGCCTTCGGAGGCTAGAATCCGGCCGGCGGAACTATAGTCCGCGGCGCGCTTCCCAGGCGCAGCGGGAGCGGGGAACAGGGGCGGCAAGCCCGAGGTCGCGGCGGGTGGCGCAGGCGCGGGCGCCGGCTTCGCCGGAGGCTCCGTGGCCACGGGCGGCGCTGGTGGCGGCGCATCCGGTACGGCTCCTGGCGCCGGCGGCTTTACTTCGGGCTTGCCTTCGGGCTTCGCTTCAGTCGGCGCGCTCTCCGCGGCGCCCGGCAGCCGCACCCTGCCGGTATCGGGTGCTGCCTCCTTCGCCAGCGCGTTCTGCACGATCGCGTTGACCTTCTCCTGCGCTTCAAAAACCAACTGCTGCGTCTCGGCGTTGGACGGGTCCAGTTGCTGGGCCTGCTTCAGATCCGCCAGCGCTTCGTCGTATCGCCCCAACATTAGGAACGCGCGGCCGCGCGCCATCCACGCCCGCACGGAGGTGGGCTCTTTGACGAGGGCCACGGTTTCATCCTCCAGGCCCTTGTCGTGCTGGCCCAGCAAATGGTAAGCGCTCCCGCGCGCCAGGTGGGCTTCGGCGCTCTGTGGATCGAGTTTCACGGCCTGATCGCGATCGCCCAGCGATTCTTCGTACTTTTTCAGCCGCGCGTAGACCGCGCCGCGCGCCAGGTACAAACGTACGTCCCGGCCGTCGCGCTGGATGCCCTCGCCGTAATCCGCCGCCGCTCCCTCGTCGTCGCCCAGCCGTTCCCGGACCGCGCCGCGGACCCGCCACGCGCGCAGATCCTCCGGCCGCAACTTGAGCGCCCGGTTCAGGTCCTCGAGCGAGCGGGGATAGTCGCCCAGCGCGATGTAGGCCAGCGCCCGCTCGGCGAAGGCCTCCTCGTAATCCGCCTTGCGTTCCAGGCTGCGGCCGAAATCGTCAATCGCCTCCTTGTATTGTCCCTGCGCCGCGTACGCCATCCCGCGCCCCTGGTAGGCGCCGGCGCTGTCGGGCCGCAGTTTCATCGCCTGCGTGAAGTCGTCCACGGCCGCCCCGTACTGGCGCGTGGCCAGGTTCGCATTGCCGCGCCCGGTGTAAACCTCAACCCGCTCGAATTTCAGGTTGATGGCGGTGGCGAAATCCTGTATGGCGCGCTCGGGCTGATTCGTGGCGTTGAAGAAGTCCCCCCGCGCCGCGTAGAACTGTCCGTCGCCGGGCGCGGCTTTGACCGCCTCGTCCAGGTCCGCCGCGGCCTTCTCCCGGTCGCCCGATGCGAAATAATCCTTGCCCCGCGCGCACCATGCGGCCGCGTTCCCGCCATCGGCCTGTATGGCTTCCGCATACGCGGCTATGGCTTCCTCGCGGTGCCCGGCCTGGTCCGCGGTCACGCCCCGCTGGTAAGCGGCCTGGGACTTTTTCTTGTCGGCCTTGGTGTCCGCGCCTTCGGCCGGAAGCATCAGCCACGCTATCGCGATCGAGAATACGATCCTCACTATACGCTCGGTTGACTGACCCATGGCCTTCTGAAATTAGTGTACACTCGGATGGAAGTTGAAGTTCCGCTGGTGTACGGGAAGCTGGTGAAAGTCCAGCACAGCCCCGCTACTGTAAGCGTGGAGGATCGTTCCATCAAGCCACTGTTTCGAAAGGAACGGGAAGGCCGAGCGGTCCGGCGATGCGCAAGTCAGGAGACCGGCCGGCGTCTGACAACTCGTTCGGCTCTCGAGGGAGGAGCCTGGAATGCGATCGTACGTTTCCGGCCCGCTGGCCTGCTGGCTGCTTTTTTCCTGCTGCCTTTCCGCCGCCGCGATCAAAGGCACGGTGGTCGATCCGTCCGGAGCGCCGGTGGCGGGCGCCCAGGTTTCCGTCATGACCCGCGTGGGCGTGGAGGCGCAGACGCTCACCCGGCCCGATGGCTCGTTCCAATTGCCCGCTTTCCAAAACCAGGAGGCCGCGTTGGTGGTCACCGCCCCCGGCTTCCGCACGCAAACCCTGCCGCTCGCGCCCGTGGTCTCCGTGAAGCTCGCCATCGCCCCGCAGGTGGATTCGGTGCGGGTCGTGGGCTCGGCCATCGACGCGGCCGCCAGCCAGCAGGGCGGCAGCGTGAGCATCATTCCCGCCCAGGAGATCCGCGGCCGCAACCTGCCGCTGGCCATCGACCTGTTGCGCTACATCCCCGGCCTGGCGTTCAGCCAGACCGGCGCCACCGGGGGCCTCGCCGGCCTGTTCATCCGCGGCGGTTACCCCTATTTCAACCTGGTCGAGATCGATGGCGTGCCGGTCAGCGCCTTCGGCGGCGGCTTCGATTTCGCCCACATTCCCGCCCAGGAGCTGGAGCGCGTGGAGATCGTGCGCGGCCCGCAATCGGCCGTCTACGGGCCCTACGCCAACAGCGGTGTCATTAACTTCGTCACGCGCCAGCCGGAACCGGGTCTCCAACTCGATGCCCTGGCCGAAGGCGGCACGTATCGCGAGCGCCGCTTCGGCATCTCGGCGGGCGGCGTGCTCGCCGGATTCGGCGTTTCCGCCACCGCATCGCGCATGGATACCGAGGGCCCCGTCGCCAACAGCGACTACCGCAACGAAGGGCTCCTGCTCAACGTGGCGCGGCGCTTCGCACGCCAGTCCCTCGCGCTGCACGCCAATTTCAACGCCAACGTAAACGGCGTCCCCGGACCGTGGGGTTCCGATCCCGCGCACACCTTCACCGGCATCGACACCGTCAGCCGCAACCGCAACAACTTCTCCGATTACCTGGCGCATTACGAAATCGATCTGTCCCAGCGCGTGCGCCAGGAAATCACCGGCAGCTTCTTTCAAAACAACAACGGTTTCACCAGCCCGTTCGGATTCTCGTTCAATAAGGACCTGCGCGCGCAGGGCGAGGCCCGTACCATCGTGAGCGTGACGCGGCGCTACGTGGTGGCCGTGGGCGCCGGCGAAGCGCTCGAGGAAGCGCGGAACACGTTCGTCACTAATGCCGATTTCCAGACCTTCCCCATCCGCCGCAACGACACCGCCGTCTACCTCGAGAACCGCTTCCAGCTGGGCGGGCGCCTGTTCCTGAACGCGGGCGTGCGCGGCGAGTGGATCCGCACCGGGGCCATCCCGGACGATGGGTTTTCACGGCCGTTGTTCCCCACGCAAACCATCTCACGGGCCAACCCCAAACTGTCCGCCGCGTATGTGCTCGGCCCGTCCCGCTTCCATTCCTCCTTCGGCACGGGCATTCGGCCGCCCGCCGGATTCGATCTCGCCTTCACCGATAACCCGGCCCTCAAGCCCGAGCGCACCCGCAGTTTCGATGCCGGCGTGGAGCAGCAGTTGTTCCACGGCCGGCTCGCTCTCGATGGCACGTACTTCTATAACCGCTTCTACGACCTGATCGTGATCCTGGGTGGTTCGCTCACCCGGTTGAGCCATTTCCAGTCGGACAACCTGGCCAACTCGCGCGCGCAGGGCGCGGAGTTTGCCGCGCGTCTCCGTCCCGCGCGGTGGATCTTCGTGTCGGGCTCGTATACCTTGCTGAAGTCCGAGATCCTCTCCCTGCGCGGCTCCGATGCCGCGCCCGCGCCGTTCCAGCCCGGCCAGGAACTGGTCCGCCGGCCGGCGAATTCCGGCGCGCTGGCCGCTTCCTTCACGCGCGGCAAAATCGCCGTCGACCTGACCGGCTACTTCCGCGGTTCGGTGCTCGACGTCGAGCCGTCGCTGGGCGCCACCAACGGCCTGTTCCGCAATCCCGGCTATGCCAACCTGGGGATCAATCTCAACTACACGCTCGCGGCCGGCCTGACCGCCTACGGCAACCTGCGCAACGCGCTCGACCGGCATTATGAAGAGGTGCTGGGCTTTCCTTCGCCGCGTCTGAACTTCGTGGCGGGCGTAAAATGGGCCCTGTCGAAAAAGCAATGACCAAAGAACCCTTCGACGAGCCGCGCATCGCCATCAACCGCGTGTACACGCGCCAGGGCGACAAGGGCGAAACCGCGCTCGCCGGCGGCCAGCGCGTCCCCAAGGACGGACCGCGCATCGCCGCCTATGGCACGGTGGATGAGCTGAACGCATTCCTGGGCGCTGCCCGCGCTACCGTGGGCGAGCTCGCCCTCTCCGAGCCGCGCCTCGCGCCGCTCGCCGCCATCCTGCTGCGCGTCGAGCACGAACTGTTCAACCTGGGGTCGATTCTGGCCACGCTCCCCGCCGACGTGCATCCCAAGCAGGCGCGCGTCACCGAAGCCGAAGTCGTGCAACTCGAAACGGAGATGGACGGCATGAATCGGGACTTGCCCCCGCTGCGGTCCTTCGTGCTGCCCGGCGGCAGCCGGCTCAATGCCGAGTTGCATGTCTGCCGCACCGTCTGCCGCCGCGCCGAGCGCGCTTGCGTGGCTCTCGCCCGCCTGGAAGAAATTCCTGCCGAAGCGGTACGATATTTGAACCGGCTGGGCGACGCGGCTTTCGTCTGGAGCCGCTGGGCCAGCCATGTCACGGGAGTCCCCGAGACTTTGTGGGAACCGAACCGGTCCGCTTCCGGACGGTCTGATGGATAATATGGAGAAGGAGAAATCGATGCAGAAGAATACGGCGCGGCCGTTGGCCCTGGGCCTGACGGTCCTCGGAGCTTTGGCGCGCATCATGCCGCATCCGCCCAATTTCGCACCCGTCGGCGGCTTGAGCCTGTTTGCCGGAGCTCGCCTCCGCGGCTGGCAGGCCTACCTGCTGCCCCTCGCCCTCATGGCGGTGACCGATCCGCTCGTGGGCGGCTACTCGTTCGCCACGCCGTTTATCTACGCCAGCTTCATGATCAGCGTGTGGATCGGCACGCGCCTTCGCTCCACCGAGAACCCGTTCGCCATCGGCGGCGCGGCCGTGGCCGCTTCCCTCCAGTTCTTCCTGATTTCCAATTTCGGGACCTGGCTGGGATCCACCGTGACTTACCCCCACACCTGGAGCGGCCTGGCAAGCTGCTACGTGGCGGCCATTCCGTTCTACGGACGCACGCTCGCTTCCGACGTGCTCTATGCCGCTGCTCTGTTCGGTCTGCACGCCTGGCTCAGCCGCTCGGTTGCCATCCGCGAGCGCGTGGCCGCGCAGGCGGCGTAACCGAAGTTGTCCAAGACCCTGCTCGCCTGGAGTTCGGGCAAGGATAGCGCGTGGGCGCTCCGCCTGCTCCGGCAGCAGGGTGTCGAAGTCGGCGCTCTCCTCACCACCATCAACGAAGCGGCGGACCGCGTGGCCATGCACGGCGTGCGCCGGACGCTCCTCGAAGCGCAGGCCGAGGCCATTGGCATTCCCCTCTGGGCCGTCCCCCTGCCCTGGCCCTGCACCAATGAAGATTACGAAGCCCGCATGGCCGAAGCCTGCCGCCGGGCCGTGGCCGAGGGCTTCCACGCGATTGCCTTCGGCGACCTGTTTCTGCGCGACGTGCGCGCGTATCGCGAGCGCCAGTTGGCCGGCTCGGGTCTCACTCCGCTGTTTCCGCTCTGGGAAATGCCCACCGCCCCCCTGGCGCGCGAGATGATCGCCGCCGGCCTGCGCGCGCGCATCTCCTGCGTCGATTCCAAAGCGCTCGAGGCCCGCTTCGCCGGACGCGAATTCGACGCCGCCCTGCTCGCCGATTTACCCGGCGCCGTCGATCCGTGCGGCGAAAACGGCGAGTTCCACACCTTTGTCTATGACGGCCCCATGTTCCGCGCGCCCATCGCCATCGAGCCCGGCGAAATGCGCACCGTCGACGGCTTCACCTACGCGGACCTGCTGCCATGCCCCGTATCGTCTCGTTAATCGCCAGCGCTACGGAAATCGTCCACGCCCTGGGCCAACTGGAGAACCTGGTCGGCCGCTCGCATGAGTGCGATTTCCCGCCGGAGGTCGAGTCACTGCCCGTCTGCACGCGGCCGCGGATCGCGGTGGAGGGCAGCAGCCGCGAAATCGACCGCCTGGTGAAAGAGTCGGCCCGCGCCACGCTCTCGGTCTACGACGTGTTCGACGACGTGCTCGCGCGCCTGCGGCCCACCCACATCCTCACCCAAGTGCAGTGCGACGTCTGCGCCGTGAGCCTGCGCGACGTGGAGCTCGCCCTCGCCCGCGGCATGGCGAGCCACCCCGAGATCGTCGCCCTGCAGCCCGATTCGCTCGCCGGCATCTGGCAGGATATCCGGCGCGTCGCCGGTGCGCTCGGGATCGCCGCGCGCGGCGAAGAGGTCGTGGCGGCGCTTCAGGCGCGCATGCGCCCCCTCCCGCCGCCTGCCGGCGCCCCCCTGCGCGTCGCCTGCATCGAATGGATCGAGCCCCTGATGGCCGCCGGCAACTGGACGCCGGAGCTGATCGCGCTCGCCGGCGGCACGAACCTGTTCGGCGAACCCGGCAGGCATTCGCCCTGGATGACCTGGGAACAACTTCAGGCAGCCGATCCCGACGTGATCGTCGTCGCCCCCTGCGGCTTCGATCTGGCGCGCACCGAGGCGGAGATGTACTGGCTCACCGGCCGCCCCGCCTGGCCCGCTCTCCGCGCCGTCCGCACCGGCCGCGTCTATCTCGCCGACGGCAACCAGTACTTCAACCGCCCCGGCCCCCGCGTGGTCGAGACCTTCGAGGCCCTCGTAGAAATGCTGCACCCCGAGCGGGCGCCCGCGCGCCTGCGCGGCCAGGCGTGGCGTACGCCCACCCCAATTTCCCCACCAAAGCTCGATGCATCGTGCCTGGCGACAGAGTAAAATGGGTCTACTCACAGAGTCATAAGGGTGCGGTCGGCAAGCTATCGATTTCGCGGAAACGCCGTGGCCCGCGCGTCACCAAGGAAGAACTGCTGCAGGCTGTTTGGCCGGACACGTTTGTCCAGGAATCGGTGCTGAAGACGTGTGTCCCGGACATTCGCAAGGCGCTGGGCGACAATTCGAAGGACCCGAAGCACATCGACACCGTGCATCGCCGCGGCTACCGCTTCCTGGTTGAGGCCGCCGCGCAAGCACCGCCCCCGCCGCAGCATCCCGGCCCTCCAGCGAACCCGCTGATCGGACGCAGTACGGCCCTGAAAAGCCTGCGCAGCATGCGCCAGTTCGGAGCGGTGGGCGGACAATCGACCCGAGGACTGGGTGAACCTGGTCACCAGGATTCCGTTCTGATGCACGAAACCGGCCGTCTGGCGCCGGTGGTCTGGCGCCTCGTTCCATGAACATCTACTCGACTACGGCCGGATCAATGGGCTGTTGGCCGCGACGGAGCGGACGGCGCTATAGACCTTCTGATAATTATCGAGCGCGTAGATGTTGTCGACCACGAAGGGTTGCAGGATCTTCATCGTGATCGTGCCGCCGGACTTCAACTGCGAGACCACCAGTCCGCCGGGCACCGCGTCGCTGTTCCACGTCGTGTAGGTATAGGGTGTTCCGGAATTGTCGCCGGTGACCTTCATCCAGCGGCATTGATACGTCTTGCCGTTTACTTCGAGTGTGTCCGCGCCGTATTCCGCCTTGGCATAACCCTCCAGGGCGGATTTCGGCAGGCGAGCGGCGTAGGATTGCGGCCGCGCCTCCTGTCCGTGACGGCCGGAGCGGGTCAACGTCGCCTGCGCGTCCTCGACCGTGACCCCCTGGCTGTCAATCGATTGCAGCTTGTGGCTGTAAATTCGGACTTCGCTGCCGGGAGCAGGAACCAATTGTCCTCCCTGTGAGACCCGGGTCGTCTCGGCATAGGTCGCCACGGCTCCGGGTTTGAATTTCGCCCAGACCACATAGAGCGGGTTATCTCCCATTGCCGAAGGCTCGGGCGAAGACGCCCGCGGCGCGACCGGCTGCAATTTCGCCGCGCCGCGGAGCCCAGCCATCAGGATTCCGTACTGCTCGGCCGGCGTGTCATGGCCGAGGGCATGGCGCCGCGCGGCTTCCGCATACTCCGCCGGCCACCCGCCCGCGGCGATTCGCTTCGCGGCTTCGATGATGGCGCTTTCCCCGTACGCAGCCGCCAACTTGTCGTACGCGGCGTCCACGGCCTCACGGCTGTCGAGTTGATCGTGGTACGCTAAGATCGCTCGGGCGTAGCCTTTTGGCTCGTGCATTTCGAGAAGATCCTCCAGAGCCTCGCGGCAGTAGTTGCGCCGCACGCCGGCCGTGCGCGTGTCGGAGAGAACGGCGGGAGATTTTTTCGCCGCGCGGCGCACGGCGTCGGCCTCATCCTGCACGGCCTTTTCGCCGTACGCGGCCACCAGGCGCTGGTATTCTTTTTCGGCCGCATGCACATTCGCCACTCTGCTGTACTGGAAAACCAGAATCATGAGGGCGGCATTGCGACGGCTCGTCTCTCCGAGCATGGCGCGGAAAACCAGCCAGGGGTGAAACAACTCCATTCCGTCGGCGCGCAGGGGAGGCGCCACACGCCCGTCGCGGTCTTTGGGGATACTCATCAGCCGCCGGGCCGCGGCCAGGAGCGCATCGCGCCCGAAGACGGTCGCAATGTCGTCCCGATATCGGGTAGCCCGCTCCCGAAAATCGGGCTCGGGAGGAGTGGTGTCGTCGCGAGCCCACGGTCTCCAGAGCGCGAATAACAACTGCATGTACTCCTCCGGATCGGCGGTCGGAATGCGGCCTGCCCCCGCGAATTCGCCCCAGTCGCGTGCCAGTCGGTACTGCTCGAACGTGTTCCGGCACGCGTCGATCACGTCCGCAAGAGGCTTGCCCTGACCCACCCCCATTGCCATATCGGCGTTCGCAAACGTCGTCGGGGGAGTCTTCGTTCGGGCACACCCGACCCAGGCGGCGAACCAGTCGTGCGCGAAAACACGAAGTCCCCCGTCGACCGTCACCTCGGATGGTTCCAGTGCATACGACTCGAATCCGCCCCGGAAAGCGGTCGGCACTTCGATCTCGAGAAGCCAGAGATCCTTCTTATAGAGCAGTTCGTGATATTCCGCCTCGGCTTGCGCGCGCCCGGCGCCGCCGCCCGCACCGCCGAAAAACTGCTGGCGCGCGCGCCCGATTTTCGCGGTAAGGTCGCGCGCCGCCTGATCCCGGGCCGCAGCCATTTTCTTCAGGTACGCCTCGGCCTGCCGTTGCCCCTCTACACTCGACTTATCGAACACGGAACACGACGGATATTTGATGCCCCTCGGATCGCAACCCAACCGCATATACTGTGCGGAAGCGCGGCTTGCCAGGATCACTGCCATCGTCGCTAGAACTGTTATCCGAGACATATAGACCTCCTTACCCCCCATTGAGATTCGCCAGACAGAAGAGGTTGCCCAGCCCGAGGAGCGCGTTCTGGCGATAGCGATACGGGCCAGCGGGCTATCCAGTATATTCCAAGATGGCCGCTCTGGGCTCACTTACCTGTTCCCTTCTGGGAAGAGTCACATCTATCGTTGCGGTTCAGGCCGCCCCGGGAGCTGGCGGCCGCGGTTGCGCTGTTGCCGAGCTCACCCTTCTGGAACTCCGCCCAGCGCCTCCGCCAGACCTCCGGGCCCCCGCTGGCATCTTCTGGCGCTTCACGGAAGCGGCCCGCACTGCCACTTTCTTCTCGCGCTTTGGCTTGAGTGGTTTCCCGCTACCGCCGCTCTCCGCCATGTCCAGCCCGAACATCTCCGAAAGGTCCTCGCCGCCCAGAACTTTCCCGGCAGCCGGTCCCCGCTTCGTCAACGGAGTCCCCTTGCCCGCGTGGACGATCAGGTCCGTCTCGTCCACCGCCCGCAGGCGGAAGAGCAGTTCGGGCTGGTGATCGAATCGCGCGCCGATGCCATAGAGCACCGCTGCAACGTGCTTGCACATGTCCGCCCAGTCGGGGCAACTGCACGAGAGGTGGATCTCCGCCGGCGAAGGAAACAGGCCCTGGCTCTGCCGGCAGATCCGCTCCATCACCCCCTTCGACAACCGCCCTTGCAGCAACTCGACCAGCGAATCGATCCCGCCCGCGCAGTCGGCGCAGATGGAGTTCCACTTCGCCTTCCCCACCGGCGCCACTTCGAGCGTCACCTGGTATAACTCCGAGCCGCTGACATACGCATGGATCGCCCCCGTCGTAATTTGCAGGTCGATCACCGACCCGTTGCGCACATAGGTCCGCCCGCGCGGCAATCGGTTGGCATAATCGCTGTACCGCTCCAGGTTCTCGCACCACGCTTTCCCCCAAAAGGTCTTGGCGATGATGCGGCCTTGGACGCTGACCGGCGTGACCGCATGCCCTTGCTTCGTGCGCTTCTCCATCTCGCGCGCCGCCTTGCACCGCCGCTCCGCCACCGTAACATAGGGCTTCCATCCATAACCGTAAAATCCCATCGATTATGTCTCCTTCAGCGCTTTGCCGAGATCGAGCGCCACCAGCCCCAGTAATTCGTCGTCTTTCATCTCCGTCAGCAGCACATCGGCGCCGCCTTCCAGGAAATCCTGCGACAGGTGGCGCTTGGCGGTAATGAGCTGGTCGATTTTTTCTTCCACGGTACCGCGGCAGACGAACTTGTGCACCAGCACGTTCTTGGTCTGGCCGATGCGGAAGGCGCGGTCCGTGGCCTGGTCCTCCACCGCCGGGTTCCACCAGCGGTCGAAATGGACCACGTGCGACGCGGCGGTCAGGTTCAAACCCGCGCCCCCAGCCTTGAGCGAGAGCACGAAGAACTGCACGGCTTCGTCTTCCTGGAACCGGCGCACCAGGTCCTTGCGCTTCTTGACTTCGGTTTCTCCGTGCAGCACCAGGCCGGGCCGTTCGAAAATCGAGCCGAGGAACGCGGCCAGCGGTGCGGTCGTCTCGCGGAACTGGGTGAAGACCAGCATCTTCTCCTGCTTGGCGGCGATCACCTCGGCAATGTCGCGCAGCCGCGCCCATTTGCCGCTGTCGGATTCGCCCCAGGCGCCGTCGCCCAGCCATTGCGAGGGATGATTGCAGATCTGTTTGAAGCGCATCAGAAACGCCAGCACCAGCCCCTTGCGGCGTATGCCGGTGGCTTCGGCGAGTTGTGCTGCCAACTCCTCCACCGCCTGCCCGTAGAGCGCGGCCTGCTGCCGGCTGAGCGGGCAGAATACCTTCACTTCGGTCTTGTCCGGCAGGTCCGCGATCACCGTTTTGTCGGTCTTCAGGCGGCGCAGAATGTACGGCCGCACCAGTTCGCGCAGCGGACCGTAGGAGGCGTGTGGCCCCTCGCCCAGGCGCTTGACGAAGCTCGCGAACTCCTTGGCGGTTCCCAGCAGTCCCGGATTGACGAAGTCGAAGATGGACCACAAATCGCCCGCGCGGTTCTCCACCGGCGTGCCCGTGAGCGCCAGCCTGGCGCGCGCCTGCAGCTTCTTGACCGCGCGCGTCTGTTGGGCGCCGGGGTTCTTGATCGCCTGCGCTTCGTCCAGCACGGCCAGCCGCCAGGGCGTCTCCGCAATCCACGGCACGCGGAGCAGCGAACCATAGCTGGTGATCACCAGGTCGATGTCCCGCAGCCGCGCGCCATCGAGCGCCTTCAGCTCGGCCGCCGGCATGGCCGACGGATGGGCGATGAGAGCCTTCAGCCCCGGTGCAAAGCGTTCGATTTCCGCCGCCCAATTGGCCAGCAGCGACGCCGGCGCCACCAACAGACTGGGCTGCCTGTCCTCTCTCCTGAGCACCAACAGCAGCGAAAGCACCTGGATCGTCTTGCCGAGTCCCATATCGTCGGCCAGACACGCTCCCAAGCCGAGCTTCGTGAGGAAATAAAGCCAGCGCACGCCCACCTGCTGGTAGGGCCGCAGCGTGCCCGCCAGCGCATCGCCGGGGTCCACCTGCGCCAATCCCTGCGGGCTGCGCAGCCCCTGCAAGGTCTCCGCCAGCCACGGCCCGGCCACCACCTGCGCCCAGTCGGCGCCGTCCGCCGCAGCCGTTTCCTCGGCCGCGACGTCCGCGCCGGCCAGCAGCCGCATGGCCTCGCCGAACGCCAGCCCGTGCTCCTGCGCCATGCGCTCCACGCCGCGGAAGCGCTCCATCGTGCTTTCCAGTTGCTCGCGGTCGAGCTCGATCCAGCGCCCGCGCACCAGCGCCAACCCATCGGTCTTCAGCAGCAGATCGCGGATTTCGGCGGCTGTGAGCGGCGCCCCGTCGAGCGTCACGTCCATGCGGAAATCGAGCAGCGCCTCCTGCCCCAGTCCACCCGGCGGCTTCGCTCCCACGGTGCCCGTCACGCGCGGCCGCGGCGGACGATTGCCGCGCCACGACGCCGGCATGCGCACCACCACTCCCGCCGTCTCCAGTTGCGGAACGTCTCGCAGCAGCTCCAGCGTCTCCCGCGGCGTCCAGCGCAGCGGATGAAAGATCTCCCCGGCGTCGACCATCGCCTTCAGCCACGGACATGTCTCCGACGCACGCTGCACCGGAACCAGCAGCGACAACAGGCGCTGCTTGTTGGCCGCCCCCGCGTACTCGCGCAGCGCCTGGCCCAGCGGCAGATGCTGCGCCTTGGCCTGCGCCGATAGCCGCGTGGTATACGTAGCGAGAAAGGCGAACGGGGCGTCCGCGTCCTTGCGGTTCTCGGCAATGTGGAAGTGCACGCGCCCCACCAGGTTCCACGCCGGGTTCCGGCGCTTCAGAAAATCCTGCACGCCGCATTTGGATTCGGCCAGTTCCACGCCGAAGGCCTCGTCCAGTTCCTCCCACAAGGCCGTAAGCACCGCCGCCGTCAGATACTCCGCACCCATCATGGGCGGCGCCGCCTGCGCCAGGCTCTCCAGTTCTTCGTCTGGAGGGGCCGGCACGTCCGCTCTCTTCCGCGGCGCATCGCCATCCGGCTGGGTGCAGAGCGCGACCACGTAGCGCGCGCCGAATTCCCGCCAATAGGAATACACCGGCGCGAGCGCGGTCCCGGCTTCGTCCGCGCCCAGCAGCAGCAGGCCGTGCCCCGATCCGCGCTCGAACGCTCCGCGTAAGCGCTCCGCCAGCACGCCGTCAATCGGCGCTGCGTCCGCATCGTGAGCCAGCACCAGCCGGCCGTGCGGGGTGAGACTCAGGCAGAGAGAGACCGCGTCCATGCTGCGAACCCTCAGCTTACCAGCGGCGATCGCACCACCGTTGAAGTTTTTGGAGGAGGCCGCCCGCCGCGCGCTATGATGGAGCATGTGACATGGCGCTGATCGCGGTTTCGGGCCATCCGGGATGCCGGTACGAGGAGGTGGCGCGCCTCACCGCGCATCGGCTCTCCTTCGAGCTGCTCACCCAGTCCCGCATCCGTACCCTCACCGATGAGCAGTTCGGCGCCGATGCCCGCATCCCCGATAAGGCGTACACCATCCTGGTGACCTCCCTGCTGGGCCGGCTCGCCACCGTGAACCACATCGTCTACTGCGCCGTCGGAAGCGAGCTGCAGGCGCGCCATTTTCCCGGTATGCTGCGCGTGCATGTGGTGGCTCCGGAGAACATCCGCATCGGCAATTTGATGCTCGATAACCGCACCGACCGCGCCGCCGCCCGCCAGCTCCTGCTGCAACTGGAAGCCGCCGACCGCGCCGACCGCAAGGCCAAATTCGGCAAGACGCGGGCCACCGCCGACCTGTTCGACGTGGTGCTCAACGCCGAGACGCTCTCCAGCGAGCAGATGGCCGGCTTGATTGAAACCACGGTCGTTTCCACCGGGCTTAAGGAGCGCGGCTACCTCTCCGCCGCCGCCGAAGCGCAGCTCCAGTTTCAGATGCGCTTCAAGCTGGCCCGCTACGGCATCGTGCCCCCCGGCAACATCACCCTGCGCCGGAAAATGTTCGCGCACCAGAGCGAGGAGATGTTCGCCAACCTGCTCGATTTCTACCGCATCGCCTGGGAATACGAGCCGCGCAGCTTCCCCGTGCAGTACGATCGCGATGGCAGCGTGCTGGAATCGTTCACGCCCGATTTTTACCTGCCCGAGTTCGATCTCTACCTCGAGCTGACCACCATGAAGCAGTCGCATGTGACCAGGAAAAACCGCAAAGTGCGCCTGCTCCGCGAGCTTTACCCCAAGCTCAACATTCAGGTCTTCTATCAGAAGGATTTTGAGAACCTGGTCTTCAAATACGGCCTTGCCGAACGGCCGGTGCGGGCATGAGCGCGGACCTGCTGCCCGGCGTGGAACGCGTCCTCTTTACCGAGGAGCAGATCGCCGAACGCATCCGCGAAGTGGGCGCGCAGATTTCCCGCGATTACCGCGGCAAGACGATCAAGCTCGTGGGCGTGCTGAAAGGATCCATCTTTTTTCTCACCGCGCTGGCGCGCCACATCGACGTCCCGCTCAAAATCGATTTCCTGGGTATCTCCAGCTTCTCCAACAAAAGTGGCGCGCCCGGATTGGTGCGCATCGCCAAGGATCTCGATGACAGCATCGAAGGCGAGGATGTTCTGCTGGTCGAGGACATCGTCGATACCGGCTTCACCCTGCGGTTCCTCCTGCAAACGCTCGCCGGCCGCGCGCCGAATTCCCTCTCCGTCTGCACGTTTCTGGACCGCAACTCGCGCCGCATTGTCCAGGTGCCGGTGGACTACCACTGTTTTGAGATCCCCGACCGCTTTGTCGTGGGCTTCGGGCTCGATCACAACCAGCTCTATCGCAACCTGGGCTACGTGGCGGTGATGAAAATCGAGCGGGGAATATAGGTTTTTCCTGCGCATTTGTGACCCACCTGCCCCTGGGGTTAACTATATCGAGTCGCCTGCCGTAATCCAAAAACAGCTAATAGAATCAATGGCATAGTAGGGGAAATCCACAGTCGGCAACGGCGAACGTGGAAAATTTCACAAATTTACAATTCTTTGTTATCGTCCCGTAACGTTACTGGATTAAGATAGATTAACCAGAAAAAAACGCACTAAAGGAGTGCGCAAAAATGGGATCCAGGATACTATTCATTTCCGCGCGTCGCGAGGATGCCTCTCGCCTCTCGCAAATGTTGTACTCCCTGCCCATGGTGATGGACTACGCCGAATCACTTCGGCAGGCGCACGCCAAACTGCAACTGAAAGAGTACGACGTCATCCTCACCGAAGCGGCCCTTCCCGATGGCCAGTGGCTGGATGCACTCCACCTTGCCCGCGAACACCCCCGCGATGTGGAACTGATTGTCACCGATCCGCAGGCCGACGCCCGCTTGTGGGCCGAAGCCCTCAACCTGGGAGCCTACGATCTGCTGGCGCAGCCGTTCTATGAACCGGAAGTGCGTCGCATTCTGTTCAACGCCTGTTCGCGGCCGTCGGGCCAGGCCTCCATGGCCGCCGCCGGGTGATGGCGTCTCCGAACGGGAGCGAAAATGTCCTGTTCCACGTGAAACGGCTGATACACTCGTAAGTAAGTGTGTACGCGAGTTCCATAACGAAAATCGGAGCGGCGGCGGTCATCCTGCTTTTGGCCGGGTGCCGCGGCGGCCCCCAGCATCCGGCCTCTCTCGGCGAAGCGTACGTCGGTCCCGCCACCCTCAAGATCCGAAGCGACCTTCCCACGCAATCCGCCACCGTGGCCACCGTCAAACACGGCGACCGCCTGGAGATTCTTCAGCACCGGCGCAGTTTCCTGAAAGTGCGCGCGCCCAACGGCGCCGAAGGCTGGACCGAAGAGCGCCAATTGCTTGCCGCCCAGGACATGGCGCGTTTGAAAGAGCTTGCCGCGCGCGCCGCCGGAATGCCCTCCCAGGGACTGGCCACCACCTTCGCCGACCTGCGCGTGCACACCCAACCGGCAGCGCAATCGCCCAGCTTTCTCGTGATCCGGGAGAACGAGAAGGTCGATGTCCTGACCCACCTGGTGATGCCGCGAACCGAGCAGGCGCGAACCACGCCGCTCCTCCCTCCCGCGCCGAAGAAGCAGAAGGCGACTCCGAAAAAGGCGGTCAAGAAGGAGCCGAAGTATCCCCCGCCGCCCCTGCCCAAACCTCCCGGCCCTCCCCCCGATTGGCTGGAGCTTTCCAAGACCGTCGTTCCCGAAGAGGAGGAGGAGCCTCCCGAGGAAGCGCCGGGCGAGAAGCCCGCTCTCACCGACGACTGGACGCTGGTCCGCGCCGCCGGCGGCCAGTCCGGCTGGGTGCTCACCCGGCGCCTTTCCATGGCCATCCCGGATGAGGTGGCGCAGTATGCCGAGCGGCGGCGCATCGTTTCCTATTTTTCGCTCGGCGAAACGCGGGACGGCGATCTGAAGAAGAATACCTGGCTCTGGACCACGGTCGCCGGCGGCGCGCATCCCTACGATTTCGACAGCTTCCGCGTGTTCGTCTGGAGCCTGCGCCGCCACCGCTACGAGACGGCTTATATCGAGCGAAATCTGCAGGGCTACTCTCCGGTTCTGCTTGCCGCGGCGCCCTACTCGGGCTTTTCGCTCTGCCTGGAGAAGAAAGACGGCCAGCGCTACCGGCGCGACTATGCGTTGTTGGGTAATGTGGTCAGGTCCGCCGGAGAGAAGCCGTGCGAGGCGGCGGCCCCCATCGTGGAGCAAGCGCCGCCGCCCGCCGCCGCCCCCACGCC
>JADGNR010000223.1 GCA_017883415.1 Bryobacteraceae bacterium
TGCTCGCTCGCCAAGAAGCAACTCGTTTCGGAGCCACGTCCGGCGCCTTTCCTCGAGGGGGCATACAAGTTCGGACCCAACGTGGTGCAACGTTCGCCAGGCGGCCACAGTGGCTTGTACTCCTCCTTGAGAGGAGAAAGGAACCGGTTCCTCCAGTCCCGGCACATTCCAACGTGCCGACCAGTGCCAAGACCCGTTAGCTTCTTGTCAGGATCTGCGCAATCACGTCCTCGCAGTGTCCTACATACCGCCCGATCAGCTCGTACAGCAGAATTGCGTCTTGAATTCCCACCTTGCACGCCGTGCTCAATTTTTCCTCCGGCACCTGCGCGATCGCGTGCGCCAGCAAGCCGTTCGTCCTCACCCACAACTCCACCAGGCGATCCCACGGCACGCTCGCGTAGTTTTGCGCCGTCACCCACTCTTCCTGCGGATACATCGCCGCCACGAGCTTCGGTTCCGTAAGCGCCCGCGCGAACCACTGCTGATGCGTCGCCGCCCAGTCGATCAAATGCCCCAGCGCCTCTTTGCGCGTCCAGGTGCGGGGCTTTAGCCTCTGCGCCGCGTCCGCTTCCGAGTAGCTTTCCAGGTGGGTCGCCGCCCTCTCCGTCAGCGCGGTCAGCCTCTCTACCACGGGCCGCAGCGATGGCGCTTTGGCATGGATCCGCTCCCAGGAGGCAACGCGCGGAGGCGGTGCCGCTTCCGGAATCGCTGGCGCCTCAGGCCGGTCGAGGAACTTTCGGTAGCCCTGGTAGTCGATCCCGTGCTCGCGCAGCAGAACCGCGCCGCCGCACTCCTCTTCCCGCAGCAGGCCGAGGATCAGGTGGCCGGTGTCGATGGTCCGGTGCCCCAGTTTCTCGGCTTCGTCCGCGGCGTGCGTCAGGGCGCGTTTCGCCCGATGGCTGAGGGGCATGTCCACGCTGGTCGATACCGTCTCGGCGGCCGGGCGGAGCCGCGCTACCACCTGTTGCCGGATCGGTTCCACGACCGCCGCCAGCCGCCCTTTCAGGTCCAAGTCTTCGCGCATCAGGCCCAGCAGCAGATGCTCGGTCTCGATAAACCCCGTTGGCATGCTGCTGGCCTCGTACCGTGCCCAGAAGATCGATCGCCGCGCCCTTTCGGAATACCGTTCGAACATGCGGCGCGCTCCTACACTCTCGTGACCCGGTCCATCTCCAGGAACTCGTGGATGTGCGGATGGTCGCTCTTCTCCATCTCCGCCGTCGGGCCGAAGAAAATCACGCCGCCCTCATAGAGGAAGACCACCCGGTCGGCGACTTTGTACATCAGGTCCAGATCGTGGGTCACCACCACCGAGGTCAATTTGAGTTGTTTCTTGAGGCGCAGCATCAGGTCGCCAGTATGGTCCGACATGATGGGGTCCACCATGGTGGTGGGCTCGTCGTACAGGATGCACTGCGGCTGCGCCGCCAGCGCGCGGGCGATGGCCACCGCCCGCTTGTAGCCGGTTGAAAGATCGGCCGGGTAGGCGTTCCGCATCTCCGCGATATCCACCATCTGCAACAGCCCGTTGACCACATCTTCCTTGTTCTGCGCGTTGTAGTCCTGGCGCAGTTCGAGCGAAAAAAGCACATTCTCGGCCACGGTGAGCGAATCGAACAGCGCGCCCGACTGGAACACCATGGTCACTTTCCGGCGGATGCGGCGCAGTTCCGGCTCCGGCATGCCGGTGATATCCTCGTGCGCCACCATCACCTGGCCGCTGTCGGGCTGCAGGAACCCCATGATGTGCGACAGCGTCACCGATTTGCCGACTCCGCTGCGGCCGATGATGGCCACCGTCTCGCCCGGGTCCACGTAAAAGTTGACGTCGACTAAAACCGGCTTGTCGAACGTCTTATAGATGTGACGGAATTCGATGTAATGCGGGTTGGGATCACTCTGCGGCATATCCGGCCCAATCCTCGGGGGTGTTAACATTCTGAAACAAAGCGGCTTCCGGCACGGCCAGGCGGACCACGCGGAGCCCGTCGAGCGCCGCCGTCACCTTGCGGACGCCGCGCGCGAAGGCGTCGAGGAGAGTCTGCCGCGAATTGCCATGGTACACCGCGCAGAGCGGTTCCAACCGTCCCGATGGTCCCGCCGGGAGCAGGGCGCCGGCGCCCGAGCGCTCGGCTGCATCCAGCAGGCCGGCCAGGAAGTCCGCCGAAACTCCGGGCATATCGCAGGCCACGATCAGGTTCCATTCGGCGGCGCTATCCCCCAGCGCCGTGAGGATTCCGCCCAACGGGCCCTCGCCGGGATGAAGGTCGGGCACCACCGCGTAACCGAGGGCTTCGTACCCCCCCGAACTTCCTACCAGCACCACGCCGCCTGCCGCCCGTTTCACGGCACGCGCCACGGTTTCCACCAGCACACCCCCGCGGAATGGCAGCAGCGCTTTATCGCGACCCATCCGGGAACTGCGCCCGCCCACCAGTACATACCCGGCCCGTGTCACATGGAAATGATAACAGGTGCGGGTGGGGCGGACCCCCTGGTCCGCGCGGGACGCCCTCGTCCCGCAGCGGTCCAGGAGGACCGCCCCGGATCCCTGGCCGGCCTTTCGGCGCCCGGCGGGAGCGGGTTCCGGGGGACCCGCGCGAACCAGGGGGTCCGCCCCACCCTGCCGCCCGCCAGGGCCAGGCTCTTCCGGGCTGGGCTGGCGGCTTCGCCAGCACCCGGCCGCCGCGCCCGCCGCTTCCGTCCCGCCCGACCCAACGGTCCTGCCACCGGCGAAATGATAACATTGGGTTTCGGGCTAATTCGGGCTGGCAACATCGCGCCCAAGGTCCTATACTGGAGTAGAACGTTTTGAAGCGTTTTTGTTTCAGGCTGATTTCGGGTGCGGGACTAGCGGCGGCGTTATTTGCTGCCGGCCTGCCGGACGCGGGGAGCAGCCCGCCGCGGCGGGTCACTTCCGTCGTCCGTCCGGACTCGCGCACCGGCAAGCTGGTGAGAAGCGTGATTGTTACTCCAAAACCCGAAGCGGCCGAGCGCGCGGCCGGGCCCGCCATCGATGCCGCGGTGGAGCAGGCCGCCAGCGAACAAGCGGTTTCGCCCGATCTCATTCATTCCGTCATCAAAGTCGAGAGCAACTACAATCGCTATGCCGTGTCGCCCAAAGGGGCGCTGGGATTGATGCAGCTTATGCCCTCCACGGCGCGGCGTTTTGGCGTAGCCGACGTCTTCAACCCGGTAGAGAACATTCAAGGCGGCGCGAAATACCTCAAGTATCTGCTGGACTTGTATCACGACGATTACCCGCTGGCGCTGGCCGCTTACAACGCCGGCGAGCAGGCGGTAGCGAAATATGGCGCCGTGCCTCCCTACCCGGAAACCAGGAACTACGTGGCCCAGGTGAACAAGCGCCTCGCGGCGGCGCCCAACCGGGCTCAAGGGGAGCCCCGAACGGGGGCGCCGCCGGCCGCTGCCCCCGAAGCCGGCCCCGCCCACATGCGTGAAATCGTGGAGGCGGATGGCAGCGTACGCTACGTCTTGCAGTGACGCGCCGGCCGGGCGCGCCCGGCCCTTTTTATGAAACGGATTGCGGCGTTTGCCGTTACGGCCTCGATGCTGGTGGCGCAAGGGGGGCGCGCGGAGCTCTCGGTGACGGCCGTCCGCCATTGGTCCCTGGCCGATGTCACGCGCGTGGCCATCGAGGTTTCGGGCGAATTCCAATTCCGCACCGACCGCCTGCACAATCCCGAGCGGGTCTACTTCGACATTCTCGAAGCGCGGCCGCGCATCGATTCCCGCCGCTTTTACTCCGAAACGCTCGATAACCGGCTGGTCAGCCGCATACGCGTGGCCGAGACCGCGCCCGGAGTGACCCGCGTGGTGCTCGATCTGGGCGCGTCGGTGGAAGCCGCTACGTCGCAACTGGCGAATCCCAACCGTCTCATCATCGAGTTGCGCAATGGCGCGGCATTGGCCCTCCCGGACGCGCCGGCGCTGGCGCCGCCGCCCTCCCTGCCACCGGCCGCGATCCGGCGCGAGCCTCTCAAGCTGGAACCGCCCACCGCCACAGCCGTGGTGCGGCCGCCGCCCCTAAAGCCGGATATCCCCCGTCGCGTCGCGGCGCTGCCCGATCCGCCGAAAGTCGAAAGCCCGGCCCCCGCAGCGCCTCCCGCCGGCCTGGAAGGGGTCGGCCGGGCCGCCCGCCACACCAGCACCGGGGAGAACTCGCTGGTTCGCGCGCTCGGCCTGAAGATTGCACGCGTGGTCGTCGATCCCGGCCATGGAGGCCACGATCAGGGCACCGAAGGCCCCCGCGGGCTGCTGGAAAAGGACCTGGTGCTCGACGTCGCCAAACGCGTCGGCAAACTGATCGAAGATCGCATGGGCGCGGAGGTGATCTACACGCGCTCCGACGATACCTTCATTCCGCTCGAAGGCCGCACGGCGCTGGCCAACGAAAAGAAGGCCGACCTGTTCCTGTCCATTCACGCCAACTCCTCGCCCTATCCGCGCATCGCCGGCATCGAGACGTATTACCTGAACATCTCCGGCGTCAAGGACGCGCTCGACCTGGCGGCGCGCGAAAACGCCGTCTCCCAGAAGTCCGTCTTCGAGCTGGCGGACCTGATCCAGAAGATCACCCGGCACGACAAGGCGGAGGAATCCAAAGAGTTCGCCGGGAATATCCAGACGTCGCTTTATGCTTTCTCCTCGCGCAACATTCCGGGCTCGAAGAACCGCGGCGTCCGCACCGCCCCTTTCATGGTGCTGATCGGCGCCAATATGCCTTCGGTGCTGGCGGAGATCGGCTTTCTCAGCAACCCCCGCGAGGAAACGCTGCTCAATAAGCCGGAGTACCGCCAGAAACTGGCCGAGGCGCTGTACCGGGGCATCTCCAAATACGCCGGGAGCCTCAGCCATTTCCAGGTGGCCTCCACCGCCACTCGCTAAGTCAATGTTTCACCGCCGAGACGCCGAGACGCCGAGCACAAGAGATCATTTGGATTTCTCGGCGCCTCGGCGCCTCGGCGGTTAAGCGATCTTCCCCGATGCCCCACGTTCTCGCTTTCCGCCACGTTCCCTTCGAAGGCGTCGGCCGCATTGGCCCGCTGCTCGCCGAGCGCGGTATGGCCGTGGAGTATGCCGACCTCTATCGCCCGGACGCGCCCCTGCCGGACATTTCTCAAGCCGCCGCCCTGATCTTCCTGGGCGGCCCCATGTCGGCCAACGATCCGTATCCTTACCTGCAACACGAAATCGGCTTCATTCGCGCGGCCGTGGACCGGAGCCAGCCCGTGCTGGGCATCTGTTTGGGCGCGCAGTTACTCGCCCGGGCGCTGGGGGCGCCCGTGTACCCGAGCCCGGCGAAGGAGATCGGCTGGTTCGATATCCACCCTACCGCGGAGGCGGCGGGGGATCCGCTTTTCTCGGTTCTGGAGCCGACCGAAACGGTCTTCCACTGGCATGGCGAGACCTTCGATCTTCCGCCTGGCGCATCGCGCCTGGCGTACTCGGCGGCCTGCCCCAACCAGGCCTTTCGCGCCGGGCGCACCGTGTACGGGCTGCAGTTCCATCTGGAAATCACCCCGGAGATGATCGCCGACTGGTGCTGCCAGGATGAGAACGGCCCGGACGTCGCTTCCCTCGATGGGCCCCTCGATGCGCACCGCCACGCCCCGCGGCTGGACCGGTTGTCGCGGCTGCTCTTCGGCAACTGGTGTAAATTGATATGAAACGTACACTTCGGCGACTCCACTGAACGACCGCCGGGCGGGCGTCTGCCATACTGAACTGGGGTTTACAGATGGCGATAGGAGGTTCGGGGGAGGCGCTACAGCCCAAGGCCGAAAACAGCACCCCGACGCCGGCTGTGCCGCGCTGCCCGCAATGCGGTTGGAGCGATGTGCGGCTCTCGAAGAGCAAAGGGGCTCTCGATGCGGCGATGCTGGGCGCGCTTTCGCTCGCGCCCTTCCGGTGCCGCACCTGCGGCCGCCGCTTCTACCGCTTCCACCGCGGGGCTGCCGCGGGCTGACCGTCCCCCCATCTCCGCTGGCCTGCTCTCCCATTTGGGGGGATTGAGCCACAGCCCGGTTGAGAGCACAATAGAAGTAGCCAATGGTGCACCAAGCGGCTTGCGCTCCCGAAGTGCCGTCCCCTATGTCCCCCGATCAGACTTCGGGCCTCGTTCTGGTGGTGGAGGACCCCTTCGTCGGCACCTATCTCCGAAACATCCTGGGGCGGCAGGGATACAGGGTGGTGGGCGCCGAGCCGCAGCGTGGCATCGACCTGGTTCGCAGCGGAGAGATCAAGCCCGACCTGCTGATCACCAATACCCCCGGCCTCTTCGCGCGATTTGCCGACGACCTTCCGGTGCTGTATCTGGCGGCGTGTCCGGACCTGGATCTGGCGTCTCGTTTCCGGTTGTGCCGCGTCCTGCAAAAGCCGTTCCTCCCGGACCAGTTGCTCGCTGCCGTCGAGGATCTCACCGGCGCTTCGTAACCCGACTCCGGATGGGTTTCTACCTTTGGCTGGACGACCGTTTGGCTTGGGCGCAGGGTACCTGTGAGTACCGGCCAATGGGAACGGCGGTCATCGCGGCATCGGATTTATTTCGCCCTCGGGATTTCGATCCGCGCCGTCAGGTGCGGGTTCCGGCCACGGCCCGATTCGCCGGGCGGTTCGCTTCGCTCGGCCACGTGAACGGCGAACTTCTGAAGCGGCGGGGGGTGAAGCGGCGGGGGGTGAAGCGGCAGGGGGTACGCGTCAGTTGGGGCACTGGCGGTTCATCAGCGCCAGCATGATCTTGTTGACCACGTCCTCGCGCACCTGCTCGTCATGCGCCGCCAGCGGCGAGACCTGAATGTGCACCAGTTCATGCACGATGGTGCATTCCATATCGAGTTTGAGCTCGCCCCCCTTGAGGTTGTAATCGCGCGGATCGAGTACGCTGATGACGCCCGTTTTCGCCTCCGGGTCCCACTCGGCGTTTCCCCACGAGGCACGGTCGATTTCCGCCTGCCGCACCACCCGCAACGACAGGGTCCATTCCTCCAGGCCGAGGCGCTTTTGCCAGAACTTCATCTGGTGCTCGAGCCGGGATTCCACCGGACTCCCCGCCCAACAACTGAGTACACCGAATAGAAGTGTTAAAGCCAACCTCATGCCTGAAATTGTACTCTAGGACACCCATCTTTGTCACAGTACTTTATGGCAGTTTTTCTAGTACTTTTAGTATCCAGTACTTTGGTCCTATAAGAGAGTGGTTGTGGGGAACGGAGAACTACTTCAATCCCGCCAGGATGGCGTCGGGGTCGTAGACACATCCGCCCCAGGTGCCGCCGCTGGCCTGTTGCAGGGCGGCCCAGAGGCGCGTTTCGGCGGGCAGGGCGGGGTCGGGCGCCAAGTCGGGGCGTAGCGCGCGGGCCGCGAGCACGCGCGCTCCTTCCTCCGATCCGAACCGCACGCCGCCCGAGCCTACCAGGTTGACTGTGCCCGCCAGATTGACGCGGTCGATCGCGATTTCGATCCAGTCGCCCTCGTGCAGTTTTCCGATGGGGCCGCCGGCCAGCGCTTCGGGGGTGACATGGCCTATGCAGGCGCCGGTGGAGACGCCGCTGAAGCGGGCATCGGTCACCACGGCGACATGCTTGCCAAACGGCAAGTAGCGCAGGGCGGAGGTGATCTCGAAAATCTCTTCCATGCCCGAGCCCATAGGCCCGCGGCCCATGAGCACCAGCACGTCGCCGGCGTGGATGCGGCTGCTCTTGACGGCTTCGATGGCCGCTTTCTCGGTGAGGAAGACGCGCGCGGGACCTTCCATGCGAAACACGCCGGCGGCATTCACCACGCTGGGGTCGATGGCCGTGCTCTTGATCACCGAACCGCCAGGGGCGAGGTTGCCGGTAGGGAAGGTGACGGTGGACGTTAGGCCGCGGCGTCGGGCGGCGTCGGGGTCCATGATGACATCGTCCGGGTCGATGCCATCGCGCTCGCGCAGCACCTGGCGCAGGGCCGCGCGGCGTTCCGACTGCTCCCACCAGTCGAGGTTCGCGCCCAGCGTTTCGCCGCTCACCGTGAGCGCGCCGGTTTCGAGCAATCCCGCGCGGCGCAAGTGCAGCATGGCCTCCGGCACGCCGCCCGCCAGGAACACCTGCACGGTGGGATGCATTCTCGGTCCGTTGGGCAGGGCATCGACCAGGCGCGGCGTCTGGCGATTGACGCGCTGCCAGTCTTCCATGGCGGGCCGCTTCAATCCGGCGGAAAAGGCGATGGCCGGCAGGTGCAGAATCAGGTTGGTGGAGCCGCCAAACGCGGCATGCACCACCATGGCGTTGCGCACGGCGGCGTCGTTGAGGATGTCCTTCATGGCGAGGCCGCGCGCTTCGAGCGCGAGCGCGGCGCGCGCCGAGCGGCGGGCCATGTCGCTCCAGATGGGGTGTCCGGAAGGGGAGAGCGCGGCGTGGGGCAGCGCCATGCCGAGCGCTTCGCCCACCACCTGGGAAGTGGCCGCGGTGCCCAGGAACTGGCAGCCGCCGCCGGGGGAGGCGCAGGCGCGGCAGAGGTCCAGCGCGGCTTGCTCGAGCGTGATCTGTCCATGGGCGAAGCGGGCGCCCGCCGATTGCACCTTGCCCGCGTCCTCACCCTCTTCGGCCAGCAGCGAGACGCCGCCCGGAACCAGCACCCCGGGAAGGTCGCGCGCCGCGGCGAGGGCCATCATCATGGCGGGAAGGCCCTTGTCGCAGGTGGCGATGCCGATGACGCCGCGGCGCGTGGGCAGCGAGCGGATGAGCCGCCCGAACACCGACGCAGCATCGTTGCGGTAGGGCAGGGAATCGAACATGCCGGTGGTGCCCTGCGTGCGGCCGTCGCACGGGTCGGTGCAGAACGCCGCGAAGGGGATGGCGCCCAGCGATTGCAGTTCCTTCGCCGCGGCCTCCATGAGCAGCCCGACTTCCCAGTGTCCGGTGTGGTAGCCCAGGGCCACGGGCGTGCCGTCAGGCGCGCGAATTCCGCCATGCGTGCTGAGGATCAGGAATTCCTTGCCGCCGAGCGCCGCCGGGTCCCAGCCCATGCCGGCATCCTGGCTCCAGCCGAACAGGTCGCCCGAAGGCCGCTGGCGGAGCATCGCGGCGGTGATGGGCAGCGCGCCTGCGGGACCGGCGGCGCGGGAGCGGACATCGTAGAGGGAGGGGTCGCCGGAATCGAGAATGCGCTCGCGCACGTACCCGATGATGGCACAAGGGGGCATCAGCGCGCCGGGCGTTTCGGGCGACATCACCAGTACGAAGCCGTCTGCCGGAGGCCCGAGCACCGGGTGGAGGCCGGGCTTTCGGTTCGTCAGGTGGAGATCTTCCTGGATGCCATCCTCGCCATGGGAGAGCCCGTGCCAACCCATTTTCTGTGGCGGCCCCAGTTGCGCGATCC
>JADGNR010000515.1 GCA_017883415.1 Bryobacteraceae bacterium
GTCCCCGCTTCCATCGGAGGCGTCACGCGTAGCGATCCCTAGGCGCGCCCAGGCTGCTTTGTAGCGCGGATAGCCACCAATCTGAAACTCACCAACGCTCGTAATCATCTATGTAAATGTCATACAATATAGGCAATTGGGGTGGTGATAGGTGAAGCGCTTGGCGGTATTGTCGTTGGGGCTGGCGTCGCTGGCGTTGGCTGGCGGCGCGGAGATCGAACGCGCGCGCAAGCTTTATAATCTCACCGATTTCGATCAATCCCTCCAGATTCTGCAGGCGGTTCCGGACAAAGACGGCGCGGTGTACGAGCTGATCGGCCGGAACTACTACATGCAGAGCAATTACAAGAAGGCCACCGAGGCCCTGGAAAAGGCCGTGGCGGCGGAACCCGATAATTCGGATTACGCGCTCTGGCTGGGACGGGCATGGGGCCGCCGCGCCGAGACGTCGAGCCCCTTCACGGCTCCGGGCCACGCCTCCAAAGCACACCAGTATTTCGAGAAGGCCGTGCAGTTGAACCCGCGCAACCTGGAGGCGCTCACCGACCTTCTGGAGTACTACATCGAGGCGCCGGGGTTCCTGGGTGGCGGTTTGGACAAGGCCCAAGCCACGGCCGCGCGGATTGCCAGCGTCGATCCGTCGGAAGGGCATTGGGCGCAGGCCCGGTTGGCCGAGAAGCGCAAGGAGTTCGGCAGCGCGGAAGAACAACTGCGGCGCGCCATTGAAGCGGCTCCGCGCTCGGTGGGGCGGCTCATCGATCTGGCGCGGCTGCTGGCCCGGCAGGGGCGCTTTCAGGAATCCGACCAGAGCATGGCCCGCGCCGACAAGATCGCTCCCGGCAGTCCCCGGCTGATGTACGCGAAAGCCGATCTGTACATCAAGCATGGCAGGAATCTCGAGGTGGCCAAGGATCTGCTCAAGCGCTACTTGAGCTCCCATCTGACGCCGGACGACCCGCCGCGGTCGGAGGCGGAAAAACTCCTCCGGCAGGTGCAGGGCGGCTAGCCCGCATGTTTCTTGGCGAAGCCCTCCGCTTCAGCATCCAGGCCCTGCGCGCCAATCCGGTCCGCACGCTGCTCACCGGCCTGGGCATGGTGATCGGCACCGCTTCGGTCATCCTGGTGGTGACCATCTCGCTCACCAGCCGCGACTACATCCTGCAAACGGTCCAGGGCGTCGGATCGAACATCATCTTTGCGTATTATGTCGCCGCCGGACCGAGCAACCCCACCGCCGACGCCGACTATATCAAGATGTCGGATGTCGCGGCCGTCCGCCAGGGCCTAACCGCCGATATCGTGGCCGCTACCGGCGTCATGTCCAACTTCGACCGCCTTCTCATCGGGGGCAAGGAGCAGGATGTGAAGGTGATCGGCACCGACGAAGCGTATCAGCCGGTGCGCAACATCATCATCAGCTCAGGCCGCTTCCTGGACCAGGGGGACGTCGCCCTGCGCGGAAAAGTGGCCCTGCTGACCGACAAGCTGGCGGAACGGATGTACGGCAGCCGCGGGGCCGCGCTCAGCCAGGTGATCCGGTTGTACGGGCTGCAGTTCACGGTGATCGGCACGTTTCGCGAGAAGGTCGAGACCTTCGGCCAGACGGAAGTGGAGCGCGACACCATCGTGGTCCCCATCACCGTGCTGCGGTACTTCACGCCGGTCGAGCGCATCGACCCGCTGTACGTGCAGGTGCGCTCTCCCGAGCAGGTGGACCGCGTGGCCGTGCGGGTGCAAGAGATCCTGGAAGTCCGCCACCGCGCGGGCGCGCGCTACCGCGTGGATACGCTCACCGTGATTCTGAACGCCGCCAAACAGATTTCGCTCATCCTCTCGCTGGTGTTGATCCTGGTGTCGGCCATCACGCTGGTGATCTCCGGAATCGGCATTATGAATATCATGCTGGTGACGGTGACGGAGCGGACGCGCGAGATCGGGGTGCGCCTGGCGGTGGGCGCGTCGGCCCGGGAGATCCTGATCCAGTTCCTGACCGAGGCCATGATGGTGAGCCTCTCGGGCGGCATCCTGGGCATTCTGGTGGGCGTGGCGATTCCCCTGAGCGTGGGGCTCTATACGGACATCAAGATTCCGATTTCGCCGGTCGCCATCGTGGTGGCGTTCGGCGTTTCCTCGATGGTGGGCCTGATCTTCGGCATCCTGCCCGCCAACCGCGCGGCGCACTTGAACCCCACCGAAGCCTTGCGGTATGAGTAGCGTGCGGCCGGCCTTCGCGATGCTCGCCGTCAGCGTCCTGGCCGCGGCCGGCGCGGGCGCGCAAACGCTGGACATCTATTCCGAATTCCAGCGCGTGGACCCGTTTGGCGAGGTGGCGCCCGCGGATCGGGGGCTGGCGCGCCGCGAAATCCTCTCGCCGGCCGTGGCCCGCAACGGGTTCGCGTCGTTCCATATCGTGCTCTCCGTGCCGCCCAAGGAGAGTTACTTCCTGTTTGTGGGAACCAATCCGCCCAACGCCTGCCGAATCGCTTTGTATCGCGAGCATTTCGTCAAGACGGAGCAGGGCTGGATACCCGATACCCTGGTGGAGACGCCGCGCTTGCCCGATTTCGGAGTGATGCCCGATCCGGACGACGACATTGCCGGCCAAACCACCCGCGTCTACCTGTTGGACCTGTGGATTCCGCCCGACACCCCGCTCCAGGGCTTTCGTCTGGAGGTGCAGATGAAGGTGGGGATCTGGGTAATCCGGCCCATGGAGGTGCGCGTGATGGCGGCGCGCGTGCCCGACCTGGCGGACCTCCCCTCGGGCCCCAGGAAGAGTCTCCCTCCTGTCGACCGCGGCGCCGATGCCGCGGCCATCGATCCGCTGAGCGAGTATGTTGCCGGCGCGCCGAGGGCCACCAATGCCCCGCCGCTGACCCTGCGCGGCCTGATTCGCCGCAATGCCATCCAGGATATGGCGCTCGCCGGTTCCCTGCCCGGCGCCGTGGCGGGTCCGGACGCATTGGCCCGGCGCGTGGCGGACCTCTTCGGGAGCAGCTATCGGTCTTACCCCAGGATCTTCGGCGCCGAATGGTATTTGCGCATCCGCGATTTCCTGGTGGGACAGGCCTCCCGGCCGGTCCAGGGGCAGGCCGGCAGGCCCGCCCCTCCTTGATTGTGTATATGATGTGGATGGAGGCCCCATGAGCAAACGCATCAACATCGTGCTGCCGGAAACCACGATCCGCGTCATGAACCGGATGGCCAAACCGGGGGAGCGCAGCCGCTTCATCGATCGCGCCGTTCGCCATTACATTGCGAACTGCAGTGCCGAAGCGCTCCGTGCCCGGTTGGAATACACGGCCGTTCGCGACCGGGACTTGGATCGTGAAGTGGCCGAGGAATGGTTTGCCGTGGACCAGGAAGCATGGCAACAACTCGAGATCCCAAAACGAGCTACCCGAAGCGCGGAGAAATCTACCTCACCTCGCTAGACCCGGCGTTAGGCCGAGAGATTCAGAAGACCCGGCCTGCCCTCATCGTTCAGAACGATCTCTCCAACCGCCTCAGCGATCTTACGATCGTGGCGCCGATCACTTCCACCGTGCGGTTTCCGCTCAATCCAATGCATGTTTTGCTTGCCGCGGACCAATTCACCGGTCTGAGATTGACTTCGGTTGCATTGGTCAACCAGATACGCGCGGTCGACCGGATGCGGCTCATCAAGCGGCTCGGTGCGATCGATAG
>JADGNR010000516.1 GCA_017883415.1 Bryobacteraceae bacterium
ACGGAGGCGAACAGCTTGATGCCGTCGCGGACGGGGATGCGGTACTCGAACTTGGTGTAGTTCTCGCGGACGGCGGCAATCCGGTCGGCCGCCGATGGCTGCGTGGCGGCAGCCTGGCCGCGTCCGCCCTGCTGGGCAAGGACGCTCTGCGCGCCGGCCACGCCCGCCGCGAGCAGAACACAGGCAAGCAAATTGCGCGTCATCGGTTTCGCTATTCTATCCCAATGGACCCCGCCCCATCCGCGCCCCTCGCCCCGGCGCCGCTCACCCCCGCCCCGCTCGCCCCGGCGCCGCTCACCCCCAACCAGGTCCGCGGCTTCTGGGCGGCGTGGGGCGGATTTACGCTCGACGGCATGGATTCGTTCCTCTACGCACTGGTGCTGGTGCCGGCCATGCGCGATCTGCTGCCGCGCTCCGGCATACGCGCCGCGCAGGAGAATATCGGCTTCTATGGCAGCCTCCTGTTCGCGGTGTTCCTCGTGGGCTGGGGTTTTGCGTTTCTGTGGGGGCCGGTGGCGGATCGCATCGGCCGCGTTCGCACGCTGATGCTCACCATCCTCTGCTATTCCCTATTCACGTTTCTTGGCGCGGTTGCGGCGAATATCTGGCAACTGGCACTCTTCCGCTTGCTGGCGGGCATCGGCATTGGGGGCGAATGGACGCTCGGGGGCGTGTTCGTGGCCGAAGAGTGGCCCGAGGCGCGGCGCAAGCAAGGCGCGGCGTACATGCACACCGGATACTACTTCGGCACGTTTCTGGCCGCGATTGTGAATTGGGTGGTGGGCTCGCATTACGGCTGGAGGGCCGTGTTCATGGTGGGAGGAATGCCCGCGCTGCTGGTCGCCTTCATCCGCTACGGCGTCAGCGAGCCGAAGCGCTGGCAGCGCCGCATCGGCGCGCTCGGCCGCCGGTGGACCTCGCGCGACGCCTTTTTCATGCTCTTTTCGCCCGAATACCGCCGCCGCACGCTGGTGAACGCCACGCTGGTGCTGGTGTCGATGGTGGGCCTTTGGGCCGGGTCGGTGTACGTGCCGTCTTCGATCACGTACCTGGCGACGCGCGACGGATTCACGCCGCCGGAAGCGGCCCGCCTGGCATCCTACGCCACCATGCTGTTGTCCTTCGGCACGATTCTCGGGTGTCTGCTCGTGCCCCTCATCGCCGACCGGTGGGGCCGCCGCGTCTCGCTCGGTTTCTATTTCCTGCTGATGTTCTTGTTAATCGGGCTGGACTTCGGGTACCTCTTCTACCTGCCGCGGCACGCGTTGCGCTGGTTCACCGTGGGCCTCTTCCTGCTGGGTGTGGGCGGCGGAAATTTCGCGGTGTACACGCTTTGGCTGCCGGAGCAGTATCGCAGCGAGTGCCGCGGCAGCGCGTTTGCGTTCGCTACCTCATTTGGCCGCTTCATCGCCGCGGGCATTACCTTTCTGGTGGGTGCAGGCGTGGCGCGGATGCACACGATTGGCACTCCCATCGCGCTGACTTCCCTCGCGTTCCTGGTGGGTCTGGCGCTGCTGCCGTGGGCCGAAGAGACCGCTCGAAAGGAGCTCCCGGCTTGAACCTGACGGATCTTTTCGACCTGTCGCTCAAGGGCCGGCGCCATGCGGTGGCGCTCGAATTCGCCGGCGCCACATTCACGTTCGGCGATCTCGACCGGCGAAGCAACCGTCTGGCACAGTTGCTCCGGGGCCGCGGGCTGCGGCCGGGCGACCGGCTCTGCGTTCACTTGGCGAACTGTGTCGAAATGATCGACCTCTACCTGGCATGCATGAAGACCGGCATCATTTTCGTGCCGATCAACCCTCTGTATCGCGATCGCGAGATCGCTCACATACTGGGCGATGCCGAACCCTCGGCCGTAGTATCGGGGGCGAGTTTCGAATCCGCGGCGCCGATCTGGCATCCGGCCACGCTCGCCGGCGAAGCCGCCGCGCTCGCTGACGAACGCCCGAATGTGCCGCTCGATGGGGACGCGCCCGCCGCCATCCTCTACACCTCAGGCACCACGGGGGCTTCCAAGGGCGCGGTGCTGACGCACAATAATTTCGAGGCGAACGCCATCAACGTGCTCGTCTGCTGGCAAATCACCGCAGCCGACCGGTTTCTGCTGGCGCTGCCGCTGTTTCATCTTCACGGTTTGGGAAATGGCCTGCACTCCTGGCTGGCGAGCGGCTGCCGTATGCGCCTGCTCGAACGGTTCGAATCGGCGAAGGCCGCCGAAGAGTTTCTGGATTTCCGGCCCACGCTGTTCTTCGGCGTGCCCACGATCTACGTACGCCTGCTCGACGTTCCAGCGGAACAGTCCCGCGAGATCGGCGGCTTCATGCGCCTGTTCGTCTCGGGATCGGCGCCGCTGGCCGCCCCGGTGCTCGAAGAGTTCCGCGCCCGCTTCGGCCATACCATCCTGGAGCGGTACGGCATGAGCGAGACCTTCATGATCGCGGGGAACCCTTACGCCGGCGAGCGCCGCCCGGGGACGGTGGGCCTTCCGTTTCCGGGAATTTCCATCCGCCTGCTGGATGCGGAGGCGCGGTCGGTGACAGAGGGCGAGACGGGCGAGATCCATGTCACAGGACCCACGGTCTTTACCGGCTACTGGCGGCGCGAACAAGCCACCCCCGGCGCTTTCGTGGACGGCTACTTCAAAACCGGCGACCTGGCCGTCCGTTCGCCAGACGGCTACTACACCCTCTGCGGCCGCCAGAGCGACCTGATCATCTCCGGCGGATTCAATATCTATCCGCGGGAGATCGAAGAGTTCCTCGAAGAGCAGGAGGAGGTGGCGGAAGCCGCCGTCGCGGGGGCACCGGACCGGATTCGCGGCGAGGTCCCGGTGGCATACGTGGTGCTGAAGGCGCAAGTCGGCGCCGCCGAGCTCATCGAGCGCTGCCGCGCGAATCTGGCGAGTTTCAAGGTGCCGCGGGAGTTCGTCGTGGTCGATCGCCTGCCCCGAAACGCCATGGGCAAAATCCAGAAGCACTTACTCGGCAAAGTGGGGTAGGCCTCCCGGCCTGCCCTCGCGCGGCCCCGAAACCGCCTGAAAGGCGGCTGCGGGCAAGAATGCCCGCCCCACAACGTATCTACTGCCGGGCGGCAAAGTAGTTACCCGTTAACTCCGCGATGCGGCCGATGGCATCTTCCAGATTGACCCCCGCGCCGAAATGCTGCGCCGTGAATACGCTCATCACGATGTGCCGCGACGGGCTCTCCAGAATGCCGACGTCGTTGCCGATGTAGGGCAGGAAGTCGCCAGTCTTGTGCGCGATGCGATAGCCGGTGACGTAGCGCGGCAGCCGCGAACTGTACACCTGCGCGCGCAGGATTTCCAGCATCGCGTCGCTGGCCTTCTTGCTCACGGCTTCGCCCTTCTCGATCTTCTCCAGCAGCTTGCCCATGTCGCGCGGCGAGCTGAGGCCGAAGGGCGTCTTCCCCTGCCGGTGAAAGGTCTCCGGGTTGGGCGCGGCGCGCAACGCCGTGAACCACGCTTCGGCCGTGCCCGTGGCGCGGATCGAGTGCAGCCCCCAGCTCTCCATCAACTTGTTGACTGGCTCGGTGCCGCCCACCATGGCGTAAGCGATATCGGTGGCGGTGTTGTCGCTGACGATAATCATGAGGGTCAACAGATCCTTTGTGCTGAGCAGCACCTCCGGGTCCAGCGAGCGGATGATGCCCGTGCCCGGGC
>JADGNR010000224.1 GCA_017883415.1 Bryobacteraceae bacterium
CCGGAGATTTTGGGGAATTCCTGGACTCGCTGCGATCCTTCGGGCTGGCATTCGAAGATGCCTCCATGCGGGGCGGCTTCGATTTCCTGCTGTCGACACAAAATCCCGACGGCAGTTGGGCCGATAAGACGGATCCCGATCCGTATGCGCGCTATCATTCGACGTGGACGGCGATTCGACGGGCCTACCGTTGGCCGCAAGTTCTGCCGTGCCCGGTGTTCTGGCGCATGCCGCCCGGCGACCCGGTGCTACGGGATTCTCGCGAGCGCTTTGCGCATGATTGCCTGGCCTACCGCCTTCGACTTCGCGTCGGGCGAGCCGAGCAGCAGCACGGTGACGATCACGTGACTGGAGCCCTTGTAGACGCCGAGCTGCTGCATCCCATAACCGGGGCTGGACGCGTAGGCACTGTCGCCGAATCCCGGCGTCACCTCTGCGTCGATTTTCCGCTTCTTCAGTTCGGCGACCGTCTTTTCGGCGGTGTCACCGGGGGCTTTGGAGGTGAGCATGACGCTGACGGTGGAACCTGTGTCCCCGGCTTTGAAATCGCAAACCGACTTGTTGGTGGTGTTGATCACGCCTTCGGAAGCCGGGGCTCCCACGGCCGCCTGGACCTCCGCTTTCGTCAGCAGAGCGCAGGGGCTGGGGCCCGCTTTCGGAGGCTGGGCCGCAGCGGTCCCGAGGAAGACGGACGTGCATAACAGAGCTGTCAGAAGTCGCATGATGGCGACAGTGTACCACCAACAGATATATAGGTCCGATTATCTTTCAGCCTTTGCGATGCCGCCTTGCCCACGGCGGCTGGAATGCGATCTGCGCGATTCACCTTCGCGGGGCGCGCGAAAGTCCCGCCCGCTGTGCCAGACTGGTAATGCCCACGCGCCATGGCACGCCGCTTCGAACGTCAGCCAACCCTGTACGAAGACTCCGCTCCGCCCCGCGAGGGCAACCCGCTGTTCTGCCACCAGGAGTTTCTGGAGCGGATGGAGGAGAACCGCAACAGCACGGTGGGGAGGAGGGCGGCGCTGCTATTGCAGCGATTGTTTGTGGATGTCCGCCGCCAGCACTACAAGGCGACGCAGGGCGAGAACCGCGGCTGGCGCCGCTCGCCGCTGGGCGGCAACCACGGCAATCATTTCTACGCCTGGTGGGCGCCCAAAGGCGCCGCGCCGCTGAAAGGCGGCCCGGGATTCGATGCCGCCCCCGAAGGGGCCGTCTTCCTGCGCGACATTCGTCACCACGACGACCACCGGCCGCTCCATCCGCAGTCCCTGGCCGAGCACTACCTGCCCATCGGCGTCAAGGAGCTCCGCCAGGAAGAGTACGTGCCCGCGCCCTGGACGCAGGCGCAGGAGCGCTTCGCCGAAGCGCGGCAAAAGACGCGGATCATCAAGGGGTTTCCGGGATCGGGCAAGACCACGGCGCTGTGGCACGCCGCCGATAAGGCCGGGCGGGAATCCATCCTTTATATCACCTACTCGCCGGAACTGGCCGCCCTGGCGCGCGACCACTTCGACAAGTTCGTGCCGTCCCACAAGCGGTTCCACGTGGCCCCCTTCGCCCAGTTCCTCCGCCAGGTGCTGGAAAGCGATGCCCCCTTCGAGCCGCTGCGGGTGGCGCGCGAGGCTTTCGTCAAGGAGGTGTCCGGCTTCTCCGCCACCATCCTGGGTCCGTGGCTGAACGAAAAGGCGGCCCTCTACGACGAGATGCATGCGCACCTCATTGGCGGGCTGCTGCCCGTCCCCGTGGGCCGTTTTGCCGGCTTCCCGGACCGGCGGATTTCCGCGCGCCAGTATCGCGACCTGCGCGAGCGTTCCATCGGCCGGGTGGCGGCCGAGGCCGTGGTGGAGGTGGCCGAGACGCTGCGCCGGCGGGATGCCCGCTCGCTCGAGGAGCGGTTCTTTCGCGAATTGGACCTGGCCTGGCGCGCGGTCCAGCGCATTCGCGCGCACGGCGCCGGGAAATTGGCGGATTTCGATTGCATCGCGCTCGATGAAGCCCAGGACCTCACGCCCATCGAGGCCCTGGCCTTCGTCGAGCTGGCGGGGAAGAACGGCGACCCTCATCTGCTGGTGGCCGGTGACGAAGCGCAGACGGTGCGGCCCACCGATTTCGAGTGGGGATGGTTTCAGGACCTGCTTCATTACCGGCTGGCCTCGCCCATCGAGTTCAAACTGCAGACCAACCTGCGCAGTCCCAGGCGGATTGCCACGCTGGTCAATCGCGTGTGGGATCTCTACGGCGCGCTCGCCAAGCACGAGCGCCCCAGCGGCTCCGGTGCGGCCGAAATCGACGACAACGCCGGCGATCAGGTGATCCTGTGCGCCGCCCGGCGGGGGCCCGAGCTGGACGAGCTGCTGCACACGTTTTCCGAACGCGAGGGGCTGGCCCTCATCACCATGGGAGATGCCGTGCCGGCGTACGTGCCGGAGCGGCTGCGGGACCGCGTGCTGACCACCTTCGAAGCCAAGGGGCTCGATTTCCAGTCGGTCTGTATCCTGGATGCCGGCCTGTGGCTCGACCGCGTGTTCCAGGCGCGCGACCGCGGCCGCGGCCTGGAATTGGACGATCTCAGCAAGCGTTTGGCCATCGACCAGCTTCGTGTGGCCCTGAGCCGGCCCTCGGAGCGGTTGTACTGGCTGGACGTCAGTCCCAACGACCGCGTCCTGCAGCTTGCGCAGAACATGCTGGCCTTTAACGGGGAGCGCGCGTACCCGGTGGTTCCCGCGGTGCTGGCCAAGACCCTGGAGGAGGAGACCCTCGATGCCGAAGAGCGCGTCCGGCTCTGCGAGAGCGACGCGCGGCAGTTTCTGGAAGTGCGGCCGGCGCTGGCCTGGTCGCGCGCCCGGCAGGCGGTGGCGCTCCTGGGCGAGACCGGCGGCAAGTTCTCGGTGGCCGATCCGGCCGCGCGCAAATCGGCGTACATGACCTTGTGCCAGGTAGCCTTCACCCTGGCATTCCGCAAACTGGCGCTGCCGTCGGAAATGGGACGCATCGATCTGTTCGGCGAAGCGGCGCGCAGCGCCGGCCTGGCGGAAAAGCCGGAGCTGGCCAGCCTCATCGAAGTCATCGGGGAGCATGAGCGGGATTACAGCAACGACAAGACGGGCTCGCTGCTGCGTCTGGCTTCGGCGCTGAAAATGCACCCGAAGGAGATCGAGCCGTGGCTGCTTCTGGAACTGCAGCCACGCGGCAGCGCGTGGTTACAGACGCTGGAGGAGCAGATGGAGCGGTTCCCCACTGTGGTTTTGGGAATGCTCTCCCCCATGTATGCGCTTTTCAGCCCGCGGGACGCTGCGGAGCGGGCGGCCCGCATGCGCGAGAAAGCCATACGGGCCTTGATGCGGACGAAGTCCCACGAGCTGGCCCTCAGCCTCCTCGAGCAAACGCCGGGCGCCGACCCGAAGCTCATCGCGGAGTGCCGCGAAGGGCTGGGCCAACTGGAAGCGGCCGCCGCGGAGTACCTGAAAGCGGGCAGCGCGCGCGACGCGTTGCGCTGCTACCGCACCATTCCCGATTTCGACAAGAGCCTGGAACTTCTGGGCGCCGTCGAGAACCACCCCGCCAAGGAATCGCTGCTGTGGCTCCGCCGCATGCGCGAACTGGCCGCCGGGCGTCCGCCGGATTTCGCCAAGGTCATGCTGCCGGCCGAGAAGAAGCTCCTGGAGCAGGTCCTGGAAACCAGTCTGGGCGTGTCGCGCAAGAAAGCCGCCGCCAAACCGAAAGCCGCCGTCAAGAGTGCCCGGCCGGCGGCCGGGAAACGCGCCACGCCGCCAGTCCGGAAGCCCCGGGCGCCGCGCGAGAATCCCTACTTCTAAATCCGCCCATGTTGGTCAGGGAGCAGAGTCCTGCCTCCACTGTGGTCAAATAACAGAAAGACACTCAACATGGCATTTCGAGGCGTGGACTATTTTTGCGTCGACTCGCTCTACAGCGAAGAGGAGTTGATGGTGCGGCAGACGGCGCGGCGGTTTGCCGAGGAGCGGATCGTGCCCCTGATCCGCGATTGCTACCGGGAGGCGCGCTTCCCGGTGGAACTCATCGCGGAGATGGCCGCGCTGGGGTTCTACGGCGCAAACCTGGAAGGCTACGGCTGCGCGGGCATGAACAACGTGGAGTACGGGCTGATCATGCAGGAGATCGAGCGCGCCGATTCCGGGCTGCGCAGCTTCGTCTCGGTGCAGGGGGCGCTGGTGATGTACCCCATCCACCGGTTCGGGAGCGAGGCCCAGAAGCAGAAGTGGCTGCCGCGGCTGCAGAGCGGGAAGGCGGTGGGGTGCTTCGGGCTGACCGAGCCGGATTTCGGATCGAACCCGGCGGGGATGCGGGCGCGGGCGCGGCGCTCTGGCGATGGCTGGATCCTGGACGGGGAGAAGACCTGGATCACCAACGGCAGCATGGCGGACGTGGCCGTGGTGTGGGCGCGCAGCGAGGAAGGCGTGCGCGGGTTCCTGGTGGAGCGCGGCACGCCGGGGTACACCACCTCGGACATACACGGGAAATGGTCCATGCGGGCGTCGGTGACCTCCAGCCTGGCGCTGGCGGAATGCCGGGTCGAGGAATGCGACCGCCTGCCGGGAGCGGAAGGGCTGAAGGCGCCGCTGGCGTGCCTGTCGCAGGCGCGCTACGGGATCGGGTGGGGGGTCGTCGGGGCGGCCATGGATTGTTACGAAACGGCGCGCCAGTACGCGCTGGTGCGCAAGCAGTTCGACGACCGGCCGATCGCCTCGCACCAACTGGTGCAGGAAAAGCTGGCGTGGATGATCACCGAGATCACCAAGGCGCAACTGCTGGCGGTGCAGGCGGGACGGCTCAAGGACCGGGGAAAGCTCGAGCCGGCGCACATCTCCATGCTGAAGCGGAACAACACGGCCATGGCGCTCGATTGCGCACGGTTGAGCCGGGATCTGCTGGGGGCCAACGGAATCACCGACGAGTATCCCATCATGCGGCACATGTGCAATCTGGAGACGGTGAAGACCTACGAGGGGACGGACCATATCCACGCGCTGGTGATTGGGGAGCGGGTGACGGGAGTGGCGGCGTACAAGTAGGAAGCGTTCAGCGGTCAGCGGTCAGCTCTTTCGGCGGCCGTGGCTGAAAGCTGAGAGCTGATTGCTGAAAGCTATTTAATCATGTTGATTTATGCGGTGACGATTCTGGTGAGCGCCTTCCTGTTGTTCCAGGTGCAGCCGGTGATTGCCAAGATCATTCTGCCGTGGTTCGGCGGGTCGGCGGCGGTGTGGACGGTGTGCCTGCTGTTCTTTCAGATGGTGCTGCTGCTGGGGTACCTGTATGCGCACGCGGTGGTGCGCTATTTGAAGCCGCGCGTGCAGATGACGCTGCACACGGTGCTGCTGGCGGGGAGCGCCATCGCCCTGCCGATCTTTCCCAGCGTGGCGTGGAAGCCCACCGGGACGGAGGAGCCGACGTGGGCCATCCTGCGGCTGCTGGCGGTAAGCGTGGGGCTGCCGTATTTTCTGTTATCGACCACGGGGCCGCTGTTGCAAGCGTGGTATGCGCGGCGGTTCCAGGGGGCGATACCGTACCGGCTGTACGCCCTCTCGAACGCGGGTTCCATGTTCGCCCTGCTGAGCTACCCGGTGCTGTTCGAGCCGGTGTTCACCACGCACCAGCAGGCCAATATGTGGTCGTTCGCCTATGGGGTGTTTGCGGTGCTGTGCGGGTTCACGGCGTTTCGCTCGGGGAGTGGCGTGGCGGCGGCGGAGTCGGTGGAAGAGGAGGGGGGAAAGCCGGGGTGGCGCCAGTACGCGCTATGGCTCTTGCTGCCGGCCAGCGCCTCGGTGCTGCTGCTGGCGATTACCAACCATCTGTCGCAGAACGTGGCGGCGATTCCGTTCTTGTGGGTGCTGCCGCTGAGCATCTACCTGCTCACCTTCATCCTCTGCTTCGAGGGCAGCGGGTGGTACCGGCGCAATCCCTATCTGCAACTGCTGGCGGTGGCGCTGGGGAGCATGGCGTACGCGACGGCGGAGGACAGCACGGGCAACGTGGCGGTGAAGGTGATGGTGCCGCTGTTCACCCTCGGGCTGTACACCTGCTGCATGGTGTGCCACGGGGAGTTGGTGCGCTTGAAGCCGCATCCGCGGTACCTGACGCAGTTCTACCTGACCATCTCGGCGGGAGGGGCCTTGGGGGGGATCTTCGTGGGGCTGATTGCGCCGCGGATCTTCCGGTCGTTTTACGAAATGCCGGTGGGGCTGGTGGTGTGCGCGGGGCTGGTGCTTTGGGCGCTGCGGATGGATCCGGGCCTAAGCTCGTGGTTTCACGGCCGGCGGGGGGCGGCGCCGGTGGCGGGGGCGGCCCTGGCGATCGCCATGGCCGGCTACCTGGGGTTTCACTCGAGGGAACAGAGCAAAGGGGCGCGCGTGATGGTGCGCAATTTCTATGGCGCCCTGCGGGTGCGGGATACGGGGCCGGCCACGGCGCTCGATTCGGTGCGGACGTTGACCCACGGCACCATCAACCACGGGGAAGAGTATCTGAACGCCACCAAAAAGCACCTGGCCACGACGTATTACGGGCCCAACACGGGCATCGGGATCGCGCTGCGGGAGAAGGGGAAGGACAAGGCGATCCGGGTGGGAGTGATCGGGCTGGGCACGGGGACCATCGCTACCTACGGCCGGCTGGGCGACTACTACCGGTTCTATGAAATCAACCCGCTGGTGCCGTGGATTGCGCGGACGCAATTCTCGTTTGTTCCGGACTCGAAGGCCAAGGTGGAGATTGCCATGGGGGACGCGCGGCTGTCGCTGGAGCGGGAGGCGCCGGAGAATTTCGACGTGCTGGCGGTGGATGCGTTTTCGAGCGACGCGATCCCGGTGCACCTGTTGACCAGGGAGGCGATGGACCTGTATTTCCGGCACCTGCGGCCGGACGGCATCCTGGCGGTGCACATCTCCAACCGCTACCTGGACCTCGAGCCGGTGCTCTGGGGCGAGAGCCGGGCGACGGGAAAGCTGGCGCGGGTGGTGGATACCGAAGACGACGACGCGCAGGATGTATTCGGAGCGACGTGGGTGCTGCTGGCGAGGCCGGAGAGCGGGTTTCACGGGGAGGAATTGAGCGGATCGGCGGAGATCAAACCGGCGCGCAGGGTGCGCCTGTGGACCGACGATTACAGCAATCTTTTCCAGATCCTGAAATAGGTGTTAGGATAGAGTCAACCGCGTCCTCATTGATCGGGCTTTGCCATAACGGAGGTGTATCTCTGTTATCATCAAGGCTCCCGAGGCATATTATGGACGCCGTGCAAAAACAAACAAAGAATACAGTCCTCTTTCTATCTATGGCGCTGCTGGTTGCGGCGCCTGTCGTCGCGGTTGCGCAGACGCCAACGCCCAACGCCACCAGCGTGGCATTCAACAACTGTCTGAATCCGACGGCGGTGGCGGTGGGAGTGAACAGCTCCACCTCGCCGGTGGCTTATACGGCAACGCTGTCCTATGGGGAAGCCATTGCGGGCCAATGGCTGACGGTGGCGATCGGCAACGGCGCGGCCGGCCAGGCGGCCACCGGAACGGCGCCGGCGGCCGGAGCGACCCCTTCGAATTTGACCATCGCGGTGGTCCGGGTGCCGAACGTCATCGGCGGACTGGCCACGGCGACGGTGACTTTGTCGCCCGGCGGCGCGGCCATCGCGGTGACCTTCTCGCAGGTGCAAAACTGCGGCGGCGGCACCGGAGGAAACGGGACGCTGGTGGCGACGCCGGCCTCGCTGACCTTGCCGCAGGCATCGGCGTTCGGCAGCGCGGTAACGGGAACGTTCACGTTGACGAACACCGCCGCCACGGGGATGACGTTCTCGCTGGGGGCGTCGACGGGGTTCCTGGCGGCGACGGCCACCAGTAACTCGATCGCGGCGGGCGGGCTGGTGGTGGTGACCGTCACGGGGGATCCGTCAACCCTGGCGGCCAATGCCTATTCGGGCACCATTACGGTCACACCCTCGACCGGTTCGCCGTTTAACATCACGGTGAGCCTGACGGTTGTGGCCGGGCCCGCGGGGTCCGGCACGTTGAGCCTGAACGGCGACGGGAGCACGGCCAATGTGAACTTCACCTTCACGGCGGGCGGCACCATTCCGGGCCCGCAGCAGGTCACGCTTGGCGATTCCAACCCGGACAGCGCCACCTATGGGGGCACCATCACGTATGGGGTGGGCAACCCGGCGAACTGGCTGCTGCTGAACTTCAGCGCCTCATCCGGATCCTTTACCGGCTTTCCCTTAGCGAGTCCTGTCCGCCTGGAGTTGAACGGGACCACGGCGACGACTCTGCCGACGGGGATTTACACGGCGGAGGTGGATCTGACGGCCGATGACGGGTTGACCGGGACGATTAACGTCACCTTCACCGTGAATGGGGGCTCGGCGGCGGGGGTCTCGGTATCGCCGGGCACCTCCTTCAGCTTTACCGCGGTGAGCACCGGGAGCACCACCGCGCAGATCCAGCAGTTCACGGTGGCGGCGGCCAACGGCACCACGCTCGGGGTTCCCACGATCCTGAGCCAGAGCAGCCCGGGGACGTGGCTTTCCCTGAACGTCGGGACCACCACGGCGAGCCAGGTCATTTTCACGCTGACGGCGAATCCGAACGGCCTGGCGGCCGGGACCTACACCGGCAACATTTCCATTCCTAGCGACTCGGCGGCGGGAGCGGCCACAACGACGGTGCTCGTGACCCTGGTAGTAAACCAGAGCGGGACCATCACCGGTGTGCTGGGGCTGGCCCTGAACGGGCAGCCGGTGACGCCGGCGGGCCTCACGTTCAACACCCCCGTGAACGGCACGGCGCCCGATCAAGTGATTGCGGTGACCGCGGCCACCCAGACCACCTTCTCGGCGACGGTTTCCGAGACGACGTGTAAGAACCTCACCTGGTTGGGAGCGGTGGCAGACACCACTACCACGCCTACCAACGTGACCATTTCGGTAGACTCGTCGGGTTTAGCGTCGGGACAGACCTGCGCCGGCGCGATCCTGTTCACCGCCAGCGGCGCCCAGGCACAAACGCTGCCGATCACGCTGGTGGTAGGCGCGGCCGGAGGCGGCGGCATTACGTCCGACAAGAGCACGCTGACTTTCACGGCCCAGACGGGGAGCGCGGCGCAGTCGCAAACGGTGACGATATCGAGCGCCCAGGGCAGCGCGGCGGTGCCGTTCACGGTGACGGCGAACGGGGGGTTTGCAGGAGGCATCACATGGCTAACAGCTAGCCCTGCGTCGGGGCAGACGCAGGCCGCAATTACGGTCACGGCGAATCCGGCCGGGCTG
>JADGNR010000225.1 GCA_017883415.1 Bryobacteraceae bacterium
GAGCGGATCGGCCGCCTCAAAGTTGAGATCGAAAATGATCAGCGACGGTTTCTGGTTGGCCTTCTCGACAACTTCCAGGGGGTCTTTGACGAACTCCAGAGCCAGGCCCGAGCGCTTGGCCGCGTCGCTCAGCTTGACCGAGAAGAACAGGTCGCTCACTACCGCCAGCACCCGCTTCGGTTCCTTCTGCATAGAGATGTGCTAGTGCAATTGCCTTTGTGTCTCTGAGACTATCGGAGGGGACGATTGAATCTTATCATGATTCGTGAGGGCCAATATGTCCGACGCATTTCCCCTTGCGGCGCGCCCCAACCTGGAACAATACAAGAAGCTCGCCAAAGACTTGCAACAGGCTTGCCAGTCCGGCGGCTCCGGCGCAGTCCGTGCGTGGGCGGCGCGCTGGGCCGAAACGATTGCCCGGCTGCAGGGCCTGGAGATCACGCCCGGCGTCCGCAGACGAATCGACTTCGAAGCGGAGCGGATGGAGCGGCGCTGGCACAAGCTGCAGGAGACGAATCAGAACGCCGCGCGATCGACGCTGGCCGCCGCGCGGTTCTTCGTGGCGCGCGGCCACGGCTTCGCGAGCTGGCCGAAGTTTGCCAGGCATCTGGAGGCGCTGGGGCGCGCCCATTCGCCCGTTTCCCAATTCGAGGCGGCGGTGGACGCCATCGTCGGCGGCGACCGGGCGGCGCTCGAGAAACTGCTGAGCGAGAATCCGGGGCTGGCGCGGGCGCGTTCCACGCGGGAGCATCGCTCGACCCTGCTCCATTACGTCTCGGCCAACGGCGTCGAGGACTTCCGCCAGAAGACGCCCAAGAATATTGTCGCGATCGCGAAGCTGCTGCTCGCGGCCGGCGCCGATGTCAATGCGGAGTCGGACGCGTATGGCGGCCGATCGACCACGCTCGGATTGACGGCGACGAGTTGCCATCCGGAAGCTGCCGGCGTGCAGCTACCGCTGATGGAACTGCTGATCGGCCAGGGCGCGGCAATCGACAGCGCGGAGGGAGCGGGCGCGGTCAATGGCTGCCTGCACAACGGGCGCGGGCAGGCGGCCGAGTTCCTGGCGAGCCGCGGCGCGCGGTTAGACCTGGAAGGAGCGGCGGGAACGGGGCGGATCGAGGCCGTCAAAAGCTTCTTTACCGACGACGGCAGCCTCAAGCCGCCCGCGACCCCCCAGCAAATGCGGGACGGGTTCGCCTGGGCCTGTGAATTCGGAAGAACCAGCGTGGTCGATTTCCTGCTGCAAAGAGGTATGGATCTTGAGGCAAAGCTCAGGCACGACGGACAGACGGGACTGCATTGGGCCGCCTGCGGCGGACACGCGGACACCGTCAAGCTGCTGCTGGAGCGCGGCGCGCCGGTCGGCGCGATCGATGAAAGTTATGGCGGAACGCCCCTGGGATGGGCGCTGTACGCCTGGGGGAATAGCACGGAAACGCACGCAAGCCTCGGGCGCTATTACGAAGTGGTGGCGCTGCTGGCCAGGGCAGGCGCCACACTGGACCCGCAGTGGTATGAGGACGACGAGGACCGCCGGCGCGCCGCGGCGAAAATGCGCGCCGATGCGCGCATGGTGGCGGCGCTTCGGGGCGTGATACGGAGCGGAATGCCGTCTCCGGAAGGCTAACCCGGCGGCCTCCCGGTTCGTCAAACTCGTAGCCATGACTACATCTGTGTCGCGCGACCTGCGGTACGCTTTGCGGACCCTGGCACGCAATCCGGGGTTCGCGTGTGTTTCGATTCTGGCGCTGGCCCTGGGCATCGGGGCGAACAGCGCCATCTTCGCGGTGGTCAATTCCGTGGTGCTGCAGCCCTTGCGGTTTCATCGGCCGGAGCAGCTTGTGGTGGTGCGCGAGCGCAACCTGAAGGCCGGATTTCCGCAGTTCTCGCTGTCTCCCGGGAACTACCTGGATTTTCGCGATCACAACCACAGCTTCTCCGGGATCGCGGCATTCGGCGGGCAAGGGCTCAACCTATCCGGGGGAACCGAGCCGGAGCGTCTGCGCGGCGCGCGCGTCACCGGCGACTTCTTCGAGGTGCTGGGCAGCACGCCGTTCCTGGGCCGGACGTTCACCATACAAGAGACTCAACTGGGCGCGCACCACGTGGCCATTCTGAGCTATGGGCTCTGGCAGCGGCGCTTTGCCGGCAACCGCGCGGCGCTGGGACAGACCCTGAAACTGAACCAGGAGATGTACACCGTGGTGGGAGTGATGCCCGCCGGGTTTCAGTTTCCGGCGCGCGCGGAGATCTGGACTCCGCTGGCCCTGGATCTGGCGAACTGGCAGCAGCGTGGAGGGCACTACCTGGGCGGCATCGGCAGGCTCAGGGAGGGCGGCACGCTGGCCGCCGCGCAGGCGGATCTCAACGCCATCGCGGCGCGGGCCGAGCGGCAGTTTCCCGCTTCCAACGCGGGGTGGGACACCACCCTCGGCAGCTTGCAGGAAGCGGTGATCGGGAAGATCCGGCCGGTCATGCTGACGCTCACGGCGGCGGTCGGGTTCGTACTGCTGATCGCGTGCGTCAACCTGGCCAACCTGCTGCTGTCGCGATCGGCGGGGAGACGCCGGGAGATTGCCATTCGCAATTCGCTCGGCGCCGGTCGAGGACGGCTGATGCGCCAGCTTCTGACCGAGAGCGTGCTGCTGTCCTCGCTGGGGGCTGCCGTGGGGCTCGCCCTGGCCTGGGCGGTCACCCGGTTGGTGGTCAACCTGAGCCCCACGATTCTGCCGCGCGCCAACGAAATCTCACTCGACGCGCGGGTGCTGGGGTTCACCGCGGCGATGGCCATGCTGACGGGGATTCTCTTCGGGCTGGCGCCGGCGATCCACATGGCCAAGACGGATTTCATGGCGGCGCTGCGCGAAGGGGGACGCGGGAATGCGATCGGCTTCCGCCGCAACCGCTTGCGCAGCGTGCTGGTGGTGGGCGAAGTGGCGCTGGCGCTGGTCCTGCTCTCGGGGGCCGGCCTGCTGATGCGCAGCTTCTACCAGTTGCAATCGGTGGACACGGGGTTCGATGCTCACGGACTGCTGACTTTCCGCACCAATCTTCCCGCCGCCAAGTATCAGGACGACGCTCCGCAGGCCGCCTTCTACCGGCGGGCGCTGGACCGCCTGCGCACGCTGCCGGGAGTATCGGTGGCGGGCGCGGCCCAGATTTTCCCGCTGGCGGGGGACGACTACATTCTTTCCTTCGTGCAGTTGGGAAAGCCGCCGCTGGCCCCGGGCAATCAACCGAGCGCCGCCTGGTACGCAGCGACCCCCGGCTACTTCGCCGCCCTGCGGATTCCCATCAAGAGCGGGCGCGATTTCACGGAGCGCGACGATGCCGCCGGCCGGCCGGTGGCAATCGTTAGCGAGCGCATGGCGCGGCAGTTCTATGCCGGCGAGAACCCGCTTGGGCAGCGCATCCAGATGGGCAACGGATCGAAGCCGGCGGAGATTGTGGGCATCGCCGGGGATGTGCGCGATCAGGAACTGGAATCGAAGGGCCGCGCGGCGGTGTACCAGCCCGCGGCGCAGGTTCCGTTCGGCACCATGTATTTCGCGGTGCGCACGGAAGGCGATCCGGCGGGCCTGATTCCGGGCGTGCGCGCCGCCATGCGGGAATTGGATGCCGAACTGCCGCTGGACGCGGTGGGCACGGTGGACGCTCTCGTGGCCACGGCGCTATCGCAGCGCCGGGTGGCCATGCTGACCATGGCGGTGTTCGCGGGCCTGGCGCTGGTGCTGGCCATGGTGGGCATCTACGGCGTGATCTCGTATTCGGTCACCCAGGCGACCCAGGAGATCGGCATCCGCATGGCGCTGGGGGCCCGGCGCAGTGACGTGCTGCACATCGTCTTCGCCTACGCCGGCACGCTGATCGTGGCGGGACTGGTCATCGGCCTGGCAGCGGCGGTGGGCGCCAGCCGGTTGCTGGCGGCGCAGCTTTTCGAGGTCCGGCCGACCGATCCGGCCACCTATGCGGCGGTCGCGGCCACGCTGCTCGCCACCGGCGTAGTGGCCAGCGCCCTTCCCGCGTTCCGCGCCATGCGGGTGGATCCCGTGATTGCCTTGCGCAACGAGTAATTGTGGGGTAGGCCTCCCGGCCTGCCCCGGTTACGTTGCGGTTACCATGGGGAGGCTATGGACATCCACTCCTATGCGCAGCCCGGCCGGATTCGCGTGCGGCATATCGAGCTCGATCTGGATGTGCGCTTCGAGCGCCGGATTCTGGAAGGCTCGGCCACGCTTCATTTCGAGCCGGCGGAAGTTCCCGAGCTGGTCCTCGATACGCGCGATCTGGAAATTCGCTCGGTGGAAAATGCCGCGGGCTTCCAACTGGGCGCGCGCGACCCGATCCTGGGCGCTCCGCTCACGATTCCACTCGCCAGAGGCGCCGCTTGGGCCCGCATCCACTACGCCACCTCGCCCGATGCGTCGGGCCTGCAGTGGCTCGATCCGCCGCAGACCGCCGGCAGGCGCCACCCGTTTCTCTATACGCAATCGCAGGCGATTCACGCGCGAAGCTGGATTCCCTTGCAGGATACCCCCGCGGTGCGCGTGACCTTCGATGCGCGCGTGCGCACACCGGCCGGCCTGCGCGCCGTGATGGGCGCCCAGATGGATGGCGGCCGCTTTCGCATGGACCAGCCCATCCCTTCCTACCTGATTGCCCTGGCCGCCGGCGACCTGGCATTCCGCGAGCTCGGCCCGCGCTCCGGCGTGTACGCCGAACCGGCGCTGGTGGAGGCCGCGGCGCGCGAGTTCGCCGACACCGAGGCCATGATCCGGGCCGTGGAAGAGATGTACGGCCCGTACCGCTGGGGACGCTACGACCTGCTGGTGCTCCCGCCCAGCTTTCCCTTCGGCGGCATGGAGAACCCGCGGCTCACCTTCACCACGCCGACCATTCTGGCGGGCGATCGCAGCCTGGTCTCGCTGGTGGCGCACGAGCTGGCGCATTCCTGGTCGGGCAACCTGGTGACCAACGCCACATGGAGCGATTTCTGGCTGAATGAAGGCTTCACGGTCTACGTGGAGCGGCGCATTGTGGAGAAGGTGTATGGCCGCGAACGCGAGCGCATGGAGGCCGTGCTCGGCCGCCGCGAACTGAACCGCGAAATGACCGCGCTGGCGAAGCGCGACCGCATCCTGCACCTCGATCTGACCGGGCGCGATCCCGACGACGGCTGCACCCTGGTGCCTTATGAGAAGGGCGCGCTGCTGCTGGCGACCCTCGAGAGCGCCGTGGGCCGCGAGCGGTTTGACGCCTTTCTGCGCGCCTACTTCGACCACTTTGCCTTCCGCAGCATCACCACCGCCGACTTCCTGGAGTATATTCGCCGCGAGCTGCCCAACCCGGTGCCGCTGGACGAGTGGATCTTCCGCCCCGAAATTCCCGCGGGCGCCGCCGAGCCGCATTCCGACGCGTTTGCGCGTGTGGAAGGGGGATGGCCCACCGATACCGGCGCGTGGTCCACGCAGGAGTGGCTGCACTTTCTGCGCTCGCTCAAGCGGCCGGACATGCCCCATCTCGACCATGAGTTTCATCTGACCGAATCGGGCAACGCGGAGATTCTCAGCCAGTGGCTGTTGATGGCCGTCCAGGCCGGATATGCTCCCGCATTCCCCGCCCTCGAGCAATTCCTCTGCGCCGCCGGCCGCCGGAAATTCCTCAAGCCGCTGTACTCCGCGCTGATGAAGACGCCCGAAGGCGAAGCGCGCGCCCGCCGGATCTACGCCCGGGCGCGCGCGGGCTACCACCCCATCGCGCAGAGCACGGTAGACGGCATTGTGGGGGCGCCCGGCTAGCGTCCAAATGTGGGGCGGGCTATCCAGCCCGCGAGCCCGCTTTCGAGCGGGCTGAGCCGGCTGAAAGCCGGCTGCGGCCAGAATTGGCCGCCCCACCGCGGCAGGCGATACTGAATCAGTGGACTTTTCCAACGTGGCGGATAATCTGCGCGAATCGTTCCGCGTCATTGCGGCCAGCCGCCGCCCCGGCGAGGTCCGCGAACTGCGCGGGGTGAGCATTGCGGCCGCGGGGGGCTCGTTCCAGATGTTTAACGCGGCCTTTCTGTCCGCGCCGGTGGAAACGGAAGCGGAGCTCTCGCGCCGCATCCTGCTGCCCATGGTCCATTTCAACGCGCGCGGCTTCGAGTGGGCCTACTGGGTGTGCGAGGACTGGCTGCATGCGCGCACGCGGCGGCGTTCGCGGCAGATCTTCGAGAGGCACGGGATGCGGCATTCCGTGGATCTGCCGGGGATGGTGGCGGAGCGCGTGGCGCCCCCCCTGAAGCCGCTGCCGCGCATCGAAGTGCGGCGGGTAAGGGACGGGGGCACGCGCGATGCCTTCTGCGCCATCGGCGCGCTGTGCTTCCACGTGCCCATCTCGTGGTTTCGCGAGGTGTTCGAAGGCGATTCGGTTTGGGAGCGCTTCGCCTCCTACGTGGGGTACGTGGAGGAAGAGCCCGTGTCGACCGCGGCCATCGTCGTGGGCGGGGGCGCCCTGGGAGTCTATAACGTGGCGACCGTTCCCGGACACCAGCGGCGCGGCTACGGCGAGTCGGTGATGCGCTACGCCCTGGACGCGGCGCGCCGCGAGCACGGCATCGAGCGCAGCATCCTGCAATCCACGCCGCCCGGCTACCGGCTGTATGAGCGGATGGGGTATCGCACCGTGACCAGAGTGGCGGTCTACTCGACGTAAGGTTTCGGACAGTTGCGCGCGCCGTTGCGCGAAATAGTCCGCAACGATTCGTAGAAGCCGTGGCACTATGCTGTGTACATCTTTTTCAGGAGGAGAGAATGCCCGTTCCTTTACACGAACTGTCCGCCGCGGTGCAGGACGCGGTTCAGAGAGTGCTCGCCCAACACGGCGCGGTACCTATCGATAAGCTCTGGGTGGGATTTGTCGCACCCGAAAATCTGGCCACACGCGCGAATGCCGACAAACTGGCGGCCATGCTCGGCAAGGAAGGCGGCGTTACCGGCCAGGGTTCGGTCGCCCAGTTCACGGCGGCCGAAGGGGCGCTGCCCACCAAGCCAGGCCACATCATTGGTTTGGTTTATTCACCCAAGGTGGCCAAGTAACCGGATCGTGGAACCGAAAAGCGCACGACCGGTATTGTGCCCCAGCGCCCAGCCGGCCATGGCGGGCAGCATGGCGTTCGGCGTGGTGCGCGGAACCGCCGAAGGGCCGCGCGTGGAGTGGATCGAGCGGCCCGTGCCCTTGACCGCGGACCTGCTCGCTCTCACCGGGCCGGTCCCGCCGACGCAAGTGCTGCGCATCGCCGCTCCCTGCCAGGAAGACGCGTGCTGCCACTTCGACGGAAAAGACTGCCGCCTGGCCACGCGCCTGGTGCAACTGCTGCCGGCGGTGGCGCAATCGCTGCCGCCCTGCCGCATCCGGCCCGATTGCCGCTGGTTCTTCCAGGAAGGCGCGGCGGCCTGTCATCGCTGTCCGCAGATCGTCACCTACAGCGTGAATCCGACCGCGGAGTTGAGTTTGGCGGCGACTCCCGAAGGCCACGGCGCAGCGCTGTCCGCGTGACGCCGCCGCGTCAGATGCCCGCCAGCGCACCGGAAGCGATGAGGGCGTCGAGCGCAGCGATATCGCGGTAGTACGCGCGGTCGCCCGTGAGCGGCGGCGAGACCGTGCGTATGCGCGTGCGCGCGTCTTCGAGCGGCGCGCTGGTCTTGAGCGGCGCCAACAGATCGAGCGCGCGGGCCGCGGCCAGAGCTTCGATGGCCAACACGGCGCGCGTGTTCCTCACCACGCGCTGGAACTTCGTGGCGGAGGTCATCCCCATGCTCACGAAGTCTTCCTTGTTGCCGCTGGTGGTGATGGAACCGGTGGAGGCGGGATGCGCCAGCACCCGGTTTTCGCCCACCAGGGCGGCGGCGGTTACCTGCGCCATCATGAGCCCGGATTCCAGGCCGGGGCGCCCGGCGAGGAAGGGCGGCAGGTCCTCATTCAGGGCCGGATTCACCAGGCGATCCATGCGGCGTTCGGAGATGCCGGCCAGCGCGGTGAGCGCGATCGCCAGAAAATCGAGCTGGAAGGCGAGCGGCTCGCCGTGAAAGTTCCCCCCGGAGAGGATCTCGTCGCCGAAGACCAGCGGGTTGTCGGTGGCCGAATTCAGCTCGATGGAAAAGACGCGGCGGGCTTCCGCCAGCGCGTCGCGGACGGCGCCGTGGACTTGCGGCGCGCAGCGCAGCGAGTAGGCGTCCTGCACGCGCCGGCAGGCGATGTGCGACTGGCGGATTTCGCTGCCTTCGAGAAGCTGGCGGAGACGCGCCGCGCTGGCCATCTGCCCCGGGTGCGGGCGCGCGGCGTGGATGCGTTCGTCGAAGGCGCGCGGCGTGCCGCGCAGGGCGTCGAGCGTGAGGGCGCACACCACATCGGCGGTCTCGGCGAGCACGCGCGCCGCGTCGAGCTCCAGGCAGCCGATGGCCAGCATGGCCTGCGTGCCGTTGATCAGGCTGATGCCTTCCTTGGGATGCAGGTCGATGGGCTCGATGCCCGCGCGCGCCATCGCCTCGGCGCCCGGGAGCACGGCGCCCGCGATCTCGGCTTCGCCCTCTCCCATCAGGACCAGCGCCATGTGGGCCAGCGGGGCCAGATCCCCCGAGGCGCCCACGCTGCCTTGCGAAGGGACCACCGGCGTGACGCCGCCGTTGAGCAGGTCGCACAGGCGCTCGGCCACCAGCGGACGGATCCCCGAGAAACCCTTGGCCAGGACGTTGGCGCGGATCAACATCATGGCGCGGACCGCTTCGCGCTCGAGCGGCGGGCCCACCCCCGCCGCATGCGAGCGGATGACGTTGCGCTGCAACTGGTCCAGGTCTTCGCGCGGGATGCGCACGTCGGCGAGCAGGCCGACGCCGGTGTTGACCGCATAGATGGCGGCGTCGCCCGCGGCCAGGCCGTCGATGAGCGCGCGCGACTTCTGCATGGTCTCGCGGGCGGCGCCGGAAAGAGCGGCCGGAGCGGCGCCGCGGGCGACGGCGAGGACATCGTCTATGGTCAGGCTGTTGCCGTCGAGGTTCGCCAAGGGCTCAGTGCCGTTTCTGCCGGGCCGCGATCAGCTCTTCGATGTTGACCAGGTCCGTCGGATAGTCGCCAGTGTAACAGGCATAGCAGTATTCGTGGCGGTCGTCGTCGACGGCTTTGCGGAGCGAGGGCAGCGAAAGGTAGCCCAGGGAATCGGCTTCGACGAAACGGCGGATTTCCTCGACGCTGTGATGGTAGGCGATCAGCTCGCTGCGCGTGGGGGTATCGACGCCATAAAAGCAGG
>JADGNR010000226.1 GCA_017883415.1 Bryobacteraceae bacterium
CCGCGAAATGGCCCTTGCCAACCCGGACCTGCGGGTGATCGGTCAGGCGGAGCGCCGCGGCAAGGGTCGCGGTGTGAGAGAAGCCATGCTCCTCGTCCGCGGCCGCATCGTGGGATACGCCGATGCGGATAATAAGGTGCCCATCGAGGAGTACGAAAAAATCCAGCCGTGGCTGGCCGCCGGGTATCAGGTAGTGACCGGTTCCCGCGGCTTGGCGCAGTCTCACATCGAGCGGTGGCAGCCGTGGTATCGCCGCGTGGGTTCCACCGGCTTCTATTATTTCATGCAGGCCGTGGTGGGCTTGCCCGGTGTGCGCGATACGCAATGCGGTTTCAAATTCTTTCCGCGCGAGGCCGCCCTTCGCTTGTTCGAGCTGCAGCGCATTGATGGCTACATGTTCGACGTCGAGATCCTGGCCATCGCGCATCGCCTTGGATATCGCATTGTGGAAGTCCCCATTCGCTGGCACGACGATGCCGATAGCCGTCTCCAGTTGCTGAGTGGCAATCTTCGCAACGCCGTAGATATCTTTAGAATTCGGAGCTACTGCCGGCAGCGGCGTCTGGCCTCCACCACCGTTGCCGCAGCCACCGATGACTGACCCACGATTGCGTTGATGTTCTGGAAGGGGACCGCTTGCAGGCATTTGTTACCGGCGCTGCCGGCTTCATCGGCAGCAATCTTGTCGACCATCTTCTTCGAGCCGGCCATTCGGTGGTTGGATTCGATAATTTCTCTACCGGCCAGCTCGAATTTCTGAACGAGGCGCTCGGAGTGTCCGGTTTCCGCCTGGAGCGCGGCGACCTGCTGGACCGGAAGTGCCTGGCCGTCGCCATGCAAGGCAGCCAGGTCGTCTTTCATTTCGCGGCCAACGCCGATGTGCGCTTTGGCCTCGAGCATTCGCGCAAAGACCTGGAGCAGAACACCATCGCCACCTGGAACGTGCTTGAAGCCATGCGCGCCAACCAGGTGCCCCGCATCGTATTTTCGTCCACTGGTTCCATCTACGGCGAGCCCAACGTTTTCCCTACTCCCGAGGACGCGCCCTTCCCCGTGCAGACCTCGCTCTATGGCGCTTCCAAGCTGGCTGCCGAATCCCTGATTACCGCTTACTCCGAAGGGTTCGGCATCGAGAGCTATATCTTTCGCTTCGTGTCCATTCTAGGCGAGCGCTATTCGCACGGTCATGTGTTCGACTTTTGCAGGCAGCTCAGAGCGCATCCCGAACGCCTCGAGGTGCTGGGCAACGGCTTGCAGAAGAAGTCGTATTTGTACGTTCAGGATTGCATTGCCGCCATCATGACGGCGCTGGCGAAGGCTGATAAGCGGGTGAACATCTTCAACCTCGGCTTGGACCAATATTGCCAGGTGAACGACTCGATTGGCTGGATTTCCGAGTTTCTCGGCGTGCAGCCGGAGATTTGCTACTCGGGCGGCGAACGTGGCTGGGTGGGCGACAGCCCATTCATCCTGCTGGATTGCCGGCGGATTCGCAACCTTGGTTGGGAGCCCCGGTTGAGTATTCAGCAGGGGATCATCCGGACCCTCGAGTTTCTACAGAGCAATGAATGGGTTTTCGACCGCCGGCCGTCGGGCTGAGACATGCCTCAGTCGCTCGCGGGTTGAGGCTACCTGCCGTTCGCTTCGCAGGCTTCCTCTTGTATTCGCAGGTCGTCCATCCGCAGCACCAACGGCCGCGGGTCGTTCGCCAGGAAGCGAAGAGGGGGTTCGTCCACCTGGATGGTAATCCGGTTCAACCCCCGCCTGGTACGAAGACGAAGTCGCGCCTGTCCGGCTATCACCGCACAATGCTGTGGTCCCCCTCCGGCGTCTGAGTCGACGGTCAGATGAGCGGACTTCAGTTCCGGATTCGATGGTCCTATCGAGAAACGGCCGGATAATAGCGAGCAACCATCCGTGGTCGAAACCACGCTCACCACCGTAGCCGGCCCGCCGAGCCAGAAGAATGGAGAACTCCGGGGGCCCTCCATCCCATTAGGGTTCTTCACATTCGTCAGCAGAATTCCATGGTCCGGGAGTTTGTATAGGGACAACTCCGCGTTGTTCGCTGCCGGAGTATTGGCGCCGGGAAAAGCCGGGTCGGAGAAACTATCCTCCACGAACAGGTATTGCGGCGGCCGGTCCAGTGTTTGTCGCGGAGCGTGACGTTCCTCGATATCGCGTGAAGTCCCGATATTTACGAGATGCACGTCCCAGCCAAAAACCAATCCGAGATAGTCGGCCACCCACGGATTCGACATATTGGACCATACCGTTAAATCATCGCCTGACCTGAAGACCCTGGCGAAAGGCGCCGGGTTCCAATCGTGGCGACGGTACTCTCCATGCCCGGCGATGTAATTGGGATAATCATGCCCGAGCCAGGCTAGAAACGGGCGGCTTGCCGCGTAGGCGCCTTGTACCAGGAGCATTGCGGATACGCTTACGGCGACGCACTTTGCCCAATAATTGCGCCAGCCCCGGCGCTCTTTCGGCCGCTGGAAAGCATAGCCGATCACGCACATCATGAGAAACGGGTAGCCGAAAGACAGGCCCTTCCCTGCGGCCCATAACTGTCCCCGATAGCAGAGGTAACCCCATTGCATTAGTGCCGCGGCGGCCATGGTTGCCGCAAGCACAGCGCCCGGACGGGTCCGCCCGGCGGGGGATACGAACCTCGCAACCGCCGCAACAAACGCCGCGCTTATGACGGCTGCGAGCAGGACGCATATCAGATGGAGAAATGCGTTGGCTTCAGGCAGGGGACCGAAGCCCCATAAGCCGCTGAGCGGCGATGCATACAGCCAGGGAAAGTAGGCCTTTTCCCAGTCATTCTTCGAATGGGCGGCCAGCTTCATCTGTGACAGGCCAAACGCCAGCAACGTTCGCCATACTGGAATCACGGCAATCAACGTCAGGCACGCCGCTGCCGCCAGGCGAACTGCCGACGGGAAAGCGGCGCGCCGGTCGAGTAGCCGGACTGCCAGGAACAGTCCCACGCCCAAAGTTGCAAGCGGAACAATCTCCGGATAGAAAAACGTCAACGATGCCGCCGCCAATGCAACTAGCGCCACCTCGCGTCTCCAGATCCCCGGACGACGATCCGCCTCCATGCGTCCAATGACAAAGATCAGCAACAGGAGAGCTGGAATGCTGCACTGTTGAGAATCGGCCCGGAGGTCCAAAATGAGCTGCGCCCAAAACCCCGCGCAGATAGCGATCGCGGCCAGCGCAGAGCAAATCGGCGGAAGATCCAGTAAGTCTGAGCAATACAGATATACCGGCCCGAACGAGATTAAGAAACAGAGCACGGAAAAGAAGTATTCGAATTTATAGGGGGGCACTCCGCCAATTCGTGAAGTCAGGGCCAGCATCATAAAGGTGCTCCACCGGGAGGTCAGCAACTGGTGAGCCAGCTCGTACGAGGGGTGGCGGTCAACCAGTGACTGGAGGCCGGTGTGAGAGGCCCAGGAATAGGGCTGATGGTCGAGGTAACCCGCCGCGGTGATGTAGTTGAAACTGTCGGTTCCATTGCCCCGCAGGATCGAGTACCGCAAGCCTCCGACAACCTGCGGCGCCATGCTCAACAGGCAAACCACACAAAATGCCGCCACGCCAATCAGCAACTTTCGATCGATGGCGAGCTTCGCGATCGTCCCGGGAGCGATCGCCAGCAGCGTGAGGACGATACTGACAAACATTCCGGCGACCAATACGAGCGTGGCTCCACGCGATACCGGACAGTCGAGCACCGTCAGGTACGTGCCCAGTAGGCAGGTGAGCACAAAGCCCGTGGCTGGGGAAATCCCCAACGCCGCGGCCCAACGGTCTTTACCAGAAAGCAGATACAACGAGGGCCCCACCCCGATCGCGGCCATCGCCATAAGATTGAATAGAAGCGCGATGGATACGTCGATCATGTGCAATCCGGAAGCTTACCAGACGCCTCGGCCGGGCGCTTTAACGACCAATAGTAACATGGGCCCGCCCACAGGCTCCGGTGCTGTACACTGAAGCATGCTGCCGGTTGCCATCCTGGCCGGCGGACTCGCCACCCGCCTCCGTCCTGCCACCGAGACGATTCCGAAGGCGCTGGTCCCAGTGAATGGCGAACCCTTTCTGGCCCATCAACTCCGCCTTTTGAGCGGCAGCGGCGTGCGGGAGGCCGTCCTGTGTCTCGGCTATCGCGGCGAACAGATCCGGGAATACGCCGGCGATGGCAGCCGCTTCGGCCTGCATCTGAACTACTCGTTTGACGGCCCGCAACTTCTTGGCACCGCGGGGGCCATTCGCCGGGCCCTGCCGCTACTCGGTGGGTCCTTCTTTCTGTTGTATGGCGATTCCTACCTGCCGTGCAACTATCGGGCCGTGGGTCAGTCGTTCCTTCAGTCCGGAAAGTCGGGCCTCATGACTGTCTTTCGCAACGAGGGACAGTGGGACGCCAGTAATGTGGAGTATTCCCAAGGCCGCATTCTGGCTTACAATAAGGTGGTCCGGACGCCTCGTATGCGGCACATCGATTACGGTCTCGGCGTCTTCCGGAGCGCCGCCTTCGACGGGGTCCCGGACAGCCGCCCCCACGATATCGCGGCCGTCTACCAGGATCTGTTGGGGCGCGCCGACCTGGCCGCTTACGAGGTGCCCAACCGTTTCTACGAAATCGGGTCCTTCGAAGGAATCCGGGAGCTCGAGGCGTTTCTTCGAGAACCGTCGCCGTGAGACGCGCCGTATTCTTGGACCGCGACGGCGTCCTCAATCAGGCCAACGTGCGCGATGGCCGGCCTTATCCTCCCGCCGGCGTCGAAGAATTGAAGCTGTATCCCGATGCCGCCGCTTCTCTGGGCCGGCTGAAGGCGGCCGGCTTCCTGCTGATCGTGGTCACCAATCAACCCGATGTGGCCCGTGGCGAACAAACCCGCGAAGGCGTCGACGCCATCCATGCCGCCATCGGCGCGGCCCTTCCCATTGACGATTTCCGCGTCTGTTGGCACGACGACGTCGACCAATGCGCGTGCCGCAAGCCGAAGCCCGGGCTGCTGCTCGACGCTGCGGCCGGACGCCGGATCGACCTGCGCCGTAGCTATCTCATCGGAGATCGCTGGCGCGATGTCGATGCCGGCGCATCCGCCGGGTGCCGCACCGTCCTGATCGATCGCGGCTACCGGGAGCAAGCGCCTCGAAATCCCCCCGACTTCCGCGCTGCCTCTCTTACCGCCGCCGCCGATTGGATACTCCGGGCTACGCCGGCGAAATCGTGAAGTCCCCCATCCCTTGCGCCCGGCAATCGTTCACCACCATCTCCCGCACCAGTTCCGCGAACCCGACCTTGTGCGTCCAGCCCAGCACCCGGCGGGCCTTGGAGGCGTCCCCCTGCAAGATGGTCACCTCCGAAGGGCGATAGAGATCTTCGTCGATCGCCACATATTTGTTGTAGTCCAGCCCCGCGTAGCGGAACGCCAGTTCCACGAATTCCCGCACGGAGTGGGTTTCCCCGGTCGCCACCACGTAATCGTCCGGCGCCGGCTGCTGCAGCATCAGCCACATGGCCTCTACGTATTCCCGCGCGTGTCCCCAGTCGCGTTTCGCGTCCAGGTTTCCCAGCCGCAGTTCGTGGGCCTTGCCGGCCACGATGCGCGCCACCCCGGCGGTGATCTTGCGGGTCACAAATTCGAAGCCGCGGCGCGGCGATTCGTGATTGAACAGGATGCCGTTGCTGGCATGGATGTGGTACGCCTCGCGGTAATTGCGCGACAGGTGGAAGCCGGCCACCTTGCTGATGCCGTAGGTCGAACGCGGATGGAAACGCGTGGCTTCGGTCTGGGGCACCTCCTCCGCCTTGCCGAACATCTCGCTCGAACCCGCAAAATAAACCCGGCATTCGGGCGCCAGGTTCTTCAGCACGGCCAGCAGATAATGCGTGCCGTTGATGTTGGTTTGCAGCGTGGAGAACTCATCGTCGAACGAGTAACTTACAAAGCTCTGCGCCGCAAGATGATAACACTCTTCCGGTTTTACTTTATCCACCACCTGGTGCAGACTGGCATAGCTCTCCAAAGAGGCCGCATGCAGTTTCAGCCGGGGCCGCACCGCTTCCAGGCGGCTGAGCCGGTTCGCCGGATCCTCCAGCGCCACGCGGCGCACGATGCCATGCACCTCGTACCCCTTGGACAACAACAACTCCGCCAGGTAGGATCCGTCCTGCCCCGTGATTCCGGTGATCAATGCGCGTCTTTGGCCCATGGAGAAGAACCATGGTATCACTCACTCCGGCCGCTTTCCGCCTGCCGCGCCAACGCCGCCTTCCCCGCTGCTCCGCAAGCGGCGCCAGGCCGGCGCTCCGATGCGCGAGAACCACTCCCGCCAGTAACGCCCCGGATGTTTGCAGTTATAGTAACTCCCCGCCGCGAGGCTCGCCAGGTAAACGAATGCGGAATGGCGCAGCGGCTCGAAATACTGGTCTCTGCCGTCGTGCAGAAAGCTCAGATAGCCGTAAACCCAATTCACCGGCACATAGCCGTAATGACGGCGTAGTATTCCCATATTCTCTTGAAACATGAGCCGCTTTTGCCCGAGTGACTTGCTGGCCCGGTGCATGCGCGACGTAGCCAGAGTCCCGCCGATCGCCACAAACTGGTGCTGGCGCGACAACCGGATCCACAGGTCGTAATCGAACGCTACTTGCAGGCCCGCGTCCAGCATGCCCACCGCGGCGAACGCCTCGCGCCGCAGGAACGCTGCCGGCTGGCAGAGCCCGCATTCCCGTTCGAACGCCGACCGGTCGTAAGGCGCCACCGTCGGGTACCGGCCCAGCACCGCGCCCCGCTCGTCGATCCACAGGCCTTCGCCATAAACCACCGCGGCCTCCGGCGCCGCGGCGAGCGCGCGCACCGCGGCGCCGACCGCCCCCGGCAGGTAGGTGTCGTCCGCATTCAACCAGCCGAAAATCGAGCCGCGCGATCGCAGAAAGCCGCGGTTGATGGCGTCGGCCGCTCCCCCGTCCCGCGCCGAGACGTATTGCACGCGGTCGCCGTACCCCTGCAGGATGGCGAGCGTCTCATCGGTCGATCCGCCGTCCATGGCGAGGTATTCGATGCGCGGATAGTCCTGGGCCAGGACGCTCTCGATGGTCCGGGCGATGAAGCGTCCCGCATTGAAACAAGGCGTCACAATACTGACGAGCGGCGCTTGGTCCATCCTTATTGCACTCTAACAGACCATCCGCCATCTCCCAACGGCGGCTGGCTCCGCGGTCCCAAGCCGCGCCCTTTGCGCCGCGTAGACAGCGAAGCCTCTCCCCGTTTTTCCGCCGGGCGGCTACTCCGGCGCCATCTGCGTGAACACCTGCCGATGAAACGGCGGCAGCCAGGCATGGTAACGAGCCGGCGGAAACGGCGCGTCGCGCAGGCCGGGCAACCGCGAATACACCACCAGGTAGCGCGGTTCAACGCTGGGCGTTTCTTCCCAGAACCAATACGGCGGCGATACCGGATACCGGCGCCCCTCCTGCGGCCGGTACGCGCCGGGCGGATTCCGTATGCCCTCGTCGTTGACATGGCCGGACTGCTCGAGTTCCGTCCAGGCGTCGTATTCCAGGCCCGCCGTGACCGAGGTGCGCGGAACCCCCGCGGCCGTCACCGCGGAGGCAGCCTCCAACCGGGCGCGCGCCGCCGCCAGGTAGTCGTGCGTTGTGGCTATGCCGTAAAACGCGAAGAGCCCCAGGAGCACCCAGCCCCACGCCGGCGGCCGGCGCCCGATCCGCTGTTGGTACCGCCACAGCAGAGGAATCACCGCGATCGGAAGCAGCGGAAGGACGTACCGATCGAGCAGAATCCAGTCGTTCACGGCGCGGTAGAGAAGGGCCAGGGTGTAAACGAGCGATGCCGGACCATAGAGCAGAACCAACCAGCGCGGCGATCGCCATGGCTTTCCGCCGCCTGCGCCCCGGAACAGGGCCGCCGCCGTGACGCCCGCACCGCCCCACACCGCCACTCCCAGCAGGGCGCGCACAACCGCCGGCAGAATCTCGGGCTTGCGGCCCAGCGCCTCCGTTTCCAGATCCAGCATTCCGGTGGCGGTGACGATGTTGCCCAGCAGCAGGTCGTCGCCAAACACCCACAGCAGGGCCCCCAACACGGCGCCCGAAATCCCCAACCCCAGCCCCAACGCGAGCGGCCTCCGCATCGATTCCCGCCAACCGGAAAAGTACATCGCGAGCACCGGCAAGAGGAACAGCAGGCAGGCCACGCCCAGTTGCAACGCCGATTCCACTTCCTCGCGCACCAGTTCGATCGAAGGAGAGAACTTGCCCGCGTCGGCTCCCGGCACCGCGTAGGGCTGGGCCTGAAACCAGAAAAAGCACGACGCGATGGCGATTGCCGAAGCGCACCACAGCACCACAGCCGCAGCCGCCACGCTCTCCCGCTCTTGCTTTTTCCGCATCCACGCCGCCATCGGAAGCACCAGCAACGGAACGACCCAGACCACCTGGCGTACCGTGCCGCCGGCCACGCCCGCCGCGGCCGCCGCGGTCATCCATCCGGCAGCCCCCATCCGGCCCTCGGCATTCGCCGCTTTCACGCCGCAGTACACGCAGGCCAGCCAGAAGAAGAGACCCGGGACGTCGGTCATGAAGGAAGCCGCCATCGGAATGAACACCGGCGACAGCGTGATGGAGAGCGCGCCGAACAACGCAAACGAAGGGTTCAATCCCGCGTGCCGGGCCAGCCGATAGAGCAGCAGCGCGCAGCCCACGGCAAACGGCAGTGTCGACAGGCGCACCAGCGTAAAGGAGAAGCCGAAGAGCTTGATGAACAGGCCCGCCCACACGGCCTGCGCGCCCACCATGGTGTTGGCCCAACCGGTGTAAACGAAGTGCCCGCGGGCGGCGAATTCGCGGGCGATGTAGGCGTACGACCAGTCGTCGTTGATGCCCATTTCCAACACGGGAATGGTGCCTAGCACGCTGGCCGCCGTGAGAAGCGCGCCCATGGTCGCATAGCGCCGGTCCGTCCCCATTCCCCCACAGCGTCTCACACATTGCGGATCTGGGGCTGGGGGCTGGGGGCCGGGGATCGGAGGCCGGGGGTTGAGGGCCGCGGGTTGAGGGCCGCGGCTTGGAGGGCCGTGGATCGGGGGCCGGGGGTTGGGGGGCCGCGGGTTGGGGGCCGGGGGTTGAGGGCCGTGGATCGGGGGCCGCGGGTTGAGGGCCCGCGGGTTGGTGGGCTGCGGGTTGGGGCCGCGGGTTGGGGGTCGCGGGTTGGGGCCGCGGGTTGGGGGCCGG
>JADGNR010000517.1 GCA_017883415.1 Bryobacteraceae bacterium
TAGCTCGATGCCGGAAGCGCTCCGCCCGCCAGCAAAGGAATGCTGTTCGGTAAGCGAGAGAGCAAACACACCGTTGACGGCTGAGTTGGAGTTATGAGGCGGGCTGATTGTGTTTTGCGGCCCAGGCTTTGGGGGTGAGTTCCGCTACGCGATGGATGGAGAAGTTGTTGAGACCCGGCAGCACTGCCGCCAGATATGCGCGCACCGGAATCTTCCTTCGACGGCAACTCTCTACGACCGATTGGATCGCGGCGACCTTGGGTCCGGCGTGAGGGCTCCCGATGTGTATCCAGTTCTTTCTGCCAATCGCAATGGGGCGCATAGAGTTCTCCGCGAGGTTGTTGGATAACTCCAGCTCGGGGTATGCGAGAAATCGCGTCAGCTTGCTCCATAGTGCCAGCGTGTAATTGGCGCCCTTGCCCGTAGCGCTTTGTGGCAAGGTGTTCTTCTGGGCCTCCAGGACCTGCGCACGGATTTTGTCCAGCAGCACAGGCGCCTTCTCCAGTCGCAACCCATGACGCGCAGCGTGATCCATGTTCTTCTCGCGGGCTTCGGCGTCGATGGCAAACAGGTCATTCATCAACTTCACGATGTGCGTTGCAGCCAGGTCCTGCGGGTTCAGCTTGACCGCGTCGACGAACTTTCTCCTCGCATGGGACCAGCACACAGCATGGACGATCTTCGGCCCGCCAACGTGGTCGTAAGCGGAGTAGCCATCCGTCTGCAGCAGGCCTTCGAATTGTTGAAGAAACTGCTTGGGCCCTTCGCGTCCGCGCCCTAGGCGGAAGTCGAAGACGACATCACCGCCCGGGCTTCCGTACTGCCAGAGATAGGCTTGGTGGTTCTGGCCGCGGCCATCGTGCATCTGCACCTCCACCGGCGTCTCGTCGGCCTGGATATAGGTTCCAAGAAGTAACTCGCGGCGCATCACTTCAACGATGGGAGTGAGTAACTCGCCCACACGCATCACCCAGCCAACCATGGTGCCGCGGCTGATATCGATCCCCAAATCGCGCTGCAGAATGGCACTTTGCCGATACAGCGGCAGGGAGTCGCAGTACTTGGAAACAATCGTATCGATCACCACCTGGTCGCTAACCAGAGACTTCTCGATGATCCGCTCCGGCAGGGGCGCCGCTACCACGCCTCGCTCCTCGCACTGCTTGCAGGCGCGCTTCTCGCGCTTGGTCACCAACACAAAGTATTTCGCCGGGTCGACATCCAACTGCTCGCTCTCCTCGTAGCCGATCACCGTCGTCGCCCCGCCGCAGCCGCCGCACTGGCACTGCTCCGGCGTGCACCCCACGATCTTTTCCACCCGCGGAAGATCCCCCGGTAGACTCTGGCGGCCAGGATGCTTCCGCCTTGGTTTTTTGCCCGAGGTTGGCGACTCGCGTTGGCTCTCGGCCTCGACCTCGGCTGGGCTGACGCCAGGCTCCAGCTCTAGTAACTCCAGTTGCGCGTTGGAGAGCTTTTCGCTGCCCGGACCATACTTCGCAATCCGCTGTTGACGCAGGCGCTCTTCCAGCACCTGGATCTTCAACTCCGCGTACTCCAGCTGGTTTTGATAAGAGATAACGGTCTTCTGAAAACTGTTGAACTGATCGCTGATCGCAGTCAGCAGCGGCCCAGCCAGTTGTTTTTTCAGTTCTTCCAGAAGATCGGCGTGGGAAGACGTTGCCGCCGCAGTGGACTTCGTCGTAGGTTGGGAAGTCGCACTCACGATGGCCATTGAATAACAGACATGCCTGTGGAAGTACAACGGTTTTGCCGAGTGTTTATGCGGGTCTCGTTAACTTATGTGGTTCTTCCGTAACCGGCTTGCGATACCATCGCCGACGCTGCGCTTGCACCAGATCGATCCCACCCAGCAGCATCGCCAATTCCTCCTGACTCAACACGATCTTGCCGCACCCGTCACTCGACTCCGGCCAGTGAAAGCGTCCTTTCTCCAGACGCTTCGCGCACACCCACAGACCGCTGCCGTCCCAGAACAAAACCTTCAGCCGGTTGCGCTGCGCATTCACGAACAGAAACACATGGCCGCTCAGCGGGTCGCACTCCAATTGATCCCGTACTATCCCATACAACCCGTTGAAGCCCTTGCGCATGTCTGTGGTTCCCGCCGCCAGATAGATGCGCGTCGCCGCCCCCACACCGAACACGGCTTACAACCTCTCCAGCACTGCTACCAGTCGCGCCAGCGTCGGCGCATCAAAGCCGGCGTCAACTTCGATTCTGCGACCCGATCCGACAACCACCGCCAAGCCACTTTCCCCCGCTGGCCGTCGTGTCGGATTCACTGCCGCCAATTCCACTGCAACCAGACCGCTGAAATTGCAGCCCGTGTTCCCAGCTTCGCCATGCCTCTTCAGATAACGCTTCAGTGTGTTCAGCGCTATCCCGCGACTGCGGCAGAATTCGCTCTGCTTCAAACCGCTGTCAACAAACTCTCCTACCAACTGCTGGATCGCTGCTGCACCACGACGTGGCCGTCGTACCCGAATGACTGTTTCTTCGCTCATCCCAAGACTTCATCACATAAAGCCAGTCAGCAACAGGTGCGTTGCTCTCACGCTTACGATTGATCCATATGTGTCCCGAATCAATGGACCACCGCCGCCGGGAGGTTCGGGGAACCGGATCGCCGGAGACACGCGCCCGAAAGTCGGATGGGATGACATAGCGACTCCGGACATCGCTGCAATCGATTCTCGTATCTCACGAGCGGATTTTGTCCTGGTCACTCACACGCACTACGATCACGTCCTTGATGTGCCGCATATCGCTTTGAAAACTCATGCGTTGGTGATCGGTACGGAGAGTACCGAGAATGTGATGCGAGCGTATGGAGTTCCCGAAGAGCAACTGATTACCGTGCGCGGCGGAGAGGATTACGATTTCGGGGTATTCTCAGTCAAAGTGATTCCAAGCATTCACAGCGCTTTGGACCACAAGCGCTATTTCAGTTCTGAAACCGCACCGGCCACACTAAAAGCGCCCCTGACGTTGAAACAAATACATCCGGAAGGCGGCACAGCAGGTCGACAGCGTGGCCGACTCCATCAGGGCCGGCAACTTCAACGATCTCTTGCAGGGCGCTCAGTCGTTTGCGCGCCGGCAACCGACGGCGTTTCTCGGCATGGCCGTGCTCGCCGGCTTCGGTATCGTGCGATTTTTGAAGAGCTCGGCAGATCACACCCATAGCCACGGTTCGCAACCGCCTGTCGGCGGGACATATCCCCAGAGATATGCGGGGACCGGCGCCAGCCGCTCACAGAACGAGACGGGGTATCGCGATGAATTCTCAAAGTAACCGGTCGATACCGGAACTCGTCAGCGACGCGGTCGCGCAACTCGCCAAGCTGGTCGGCAACGAGTTCGCGTTGGCCCGTGCCGAACTGTCGGACAAGGCCAGCCATGCCGGCAGAGGCGCCGCAATGATCGGTGCTGGAGCGGTGATTCTGATTCCGGCACTGGTCCTGCTCCTGTTCGCGCTTTCGGCTACCTTGATTCGCAGCGGCGTTTCCGAGCCTGTCGCCTATTTATTGGTAGGGGCGGCGGCTGCGCTGGTTTCGGCGGTTTTGATCGGAATCGGAATGAGCCGTTTCTCCACAGGTGCGCTCAAGCCCACCGTCACCCTCGATCAGGTTCAACGCGA
>JADGNR010000033.1 GCA_017883415.1 Bryobacteraceae bacterium
ACCTTCTTCCTGTGCATCCTGGGCACCTTCCTGACGCGCTCGGGCGTGGTGCAATCGGTGCACGCCTTCGCCCGCTCGGAAATCGGCAAGTACTTCGTGACCTTCCTGGCGCTGGGCATCGCGGCCACCATCTACCTGATCCTCGACCGCCTCCCCTACCTGAAAAGCGAATCGCAACTGGAGAGCGTGGTGTCGCGCGAGTCCAGCTTCCTGTTCAACAACCTGATCCTGCTGGCGAGCTGTTTCGCGGTCCTGTGGGGCACCTTGTTCCCGGTGATCTCCGAGGCCGTCAGCGGCGACAAGATCTCGCTCGACGCCGATTGGTACAACCGGCTCATGGTGCCCATCGGCCTGTTTCTGCTGCTGCTCACCGGCGTGGGGCCGCTGTTTTCGTGGCGGAGAACTTCGGTGGACAGCCTGCGGCGCAATTTCCAGTGGCCGGGCATCGCCTCGCTGGTGCTGGTGGGGGCGCTGTTGGCGGCGGGCGTGCGGCACTTCTACGCGCTCATCTCCTTCGGCTTCTGCCTGTTCGTCGCACTGACCGTCATGGTCGAGTTCTATAAGGGGGCGCGCTCCATCGCCGCCAAGAACCAGATGAACCTGCCGCGTGCCATCTTCGAGCTGACCCATCGCAATACGCGGCGCTACGGCGGTTACCTGGTGCACATGGGGATCGTGCTCATGTTCGTCGGCTTCACTGGCCAAGCCTTCAACCAGAAAGAAGTGAAAGAGCTGAACAACGGCGATTCCATGCGGGTGGGCGCCTACGACCTGAAGATGATCAACCTCGAGCAGGGCGAAAACGAGAACTACGCTTTTCACCGCGCCACCATGCAGGTGACCAAGGGCGGCAGCGATCTGGGCGTACTCGAACCCGAGAAGCGGTTCTACAAGGCCAGCAAGCAGGGCACCTCCGAGGTGGGCGTCCGGCCGCGGCTGAACGAAGATCTGTACCTGAATTTCGCCGGCATGTCGGACGACAACCAGCGTGCCGTGATCCAGGCGTACGTATTCCCGCTGGTGTCCTGGATCTGGATCGGCGGGCTGGTGCTGATTGGCGGCACCTTCGTCTGCCTGATCCCGAGCAAAATCAAAATGCAATACGCCCGCACCGAAGTGGTGGGGATTACCAGGAAACATGCGACGCTTCAAAAGTAGTTTATTGGCGGTGATGATGGCGGCAGCGGCGCTGGCGCAGACCGCGTCGGAAAAGCCTTCGACCGACGCGCGCCGCGTAGGCATGCGCCTCGCCTGCCAGTGCGGTTGCAAGGATTCGGTGTCCACGTGCAGTATGCTCGAGTGCGGCTTCTCGAAGCCGGCCAAGGAACGCATTGCGCGCCAGCAGGCCGTGGGCATGACCGACGCTCAGATCGTCCAGGGGTTCATCCGCGATTACGGTGCGGGCATCTATCTGGCGCCCCCTAGCGCGTTCGGGTGGATCGTGCCCTACGCCTCGGTCGGCTTCGGCCTGGTGGTGATCTGGCTGTTCCTGAAGAAGTACCGCAAGCCCAAGCCCGTACCCGAGATCGCGCCCATCGAGCTGGACGACCCCGCGCTCGACAAGTACAAGGAACAGATCGACCGGGATCTGGCCAACATGGAATGAAGGATCTGGTGGTTTGGTGATCATTGCTATAACCTGCGTTCTTGCGATCGCCGTTATCGCGTTCATCCTCGGCGTCAGGCCGAAGGACTTGCCCGTTCCCGAGCCGGAATCGCCATTTCAACATCTGGATGAGCGTAAGGTCGCCATCTACGAGAATCTGCGCGACTTGCAGTTCGAATATCGCGTCGGCAAACTCTCCGACGCCGATTACCAGACGACCAAGAAGGACTTGCAGAAGGAACTGGCTTCGGTGTTGGCGGAAGTGGACCGGGTGAAAATCGAGCTGGGCATGAACGGGGCCGTGCCGCCACCCGTTGCGAAGCCTGTTCCGGCCAAGACAAGTGGTTTAGTATGTCCTTCTTGCGGAGCAAAATTCGAGAAGGAATTGAAGTTCTGCGGGGAGTGCGGCAAGCCCATGAAGGTGGCCCGATGATGGGCACGCTATCGCGCCGGATTGGCTTTGTTCTGCTACTTTCCCTGCCCGCGATGGCAGCGGTGTCGGGCATCGTGGTCAACCAAACCACGCACAAGCCACAGCCGGGCGCGACCGTGGCGCTCAACAAGCTGGGCCAGAATGGCATCGAGCTGATCGACCAGGCCAAGTCCGACGCCAGTGGCAAGTTCACCATCAACCAGGACGTGCAAGGCCCGCACGTGATTCGCACCGCCTTTGACGGCGTCATGTACAACCACATGCTGCCGCCGGGCGCGCCGACCGCCAATCTGCAGCTGGATGTCTACAACGCGTCCAAACAGCCGGGCGCCACCAAGGTGGCCAAGCACATGCTCCTGTTTGAGCCGTCGGGCGGACAGATGGTGGTGAGCGAAACGTTCCTGGTCACCAACACCGGCACGACCGCCTGGAACGATCCGGACAACGGCACGCTCCGCTTCTTTCTGCCCGCGGAGGCCAACGGGAAAGTGGACGTGAAGGCCACGGCACCGGGCGGCATGCCCATTGCGGCGCCGGTAAGCAAGTCCTCCAAGGCGGATGTCTACAAGGTGGATTTCGCAATCAAGCCGGGCGATACGCGGTTCGACCTGGCCTACACCATTCCCCACGCCGATGGTGCGGCATACCAAGGCAAGGTGGTCACCAAGGATGAGAATACCTACCTGATCGCGCCGGAAGGGGTGACCATGACGGGCGCCGGCCTCAGCGACATGGGGCAGGAGCCGCGCAGCCGGGCCCACATTTATGGTCTGAAGGACACTTCCTACAAGATCGAGCTCACCGGCGCCGTGGCGCCGCCTCCGGCGCAATCGGGCGACGCCGCAGGCGAACAGGACAGCGCCGGACCGCCCATCGAGCAGATCATGCCCCGTTTGAACGGCAAAGCCCCGCTCATTGTGGCGCTGGCCCTCGGCATCCTGGCGTTAGGCTTCGTTCTGCTCTATCGCGCGCCGGCCGCGGCGGCGCCCGGCCCAGCGGCAGCCAAGGGGGGCAATGAGCGCGGTCGCCGTTGAGGGAATCTGGAAATTCTACGGAGACTATCCCGCCCTGCGCGACGTGCGGCTTACCGCCGACTCCGGCGCGTGTCTGGCGCTGATCGGGCGCAACGGCGCGGGTAAGACCACGCTGCTGCGCATCGTCGGCGGCTTCTCGCGCGCGCAGCGGGGCGCCATCAAAATCTTCGGAACCGAACCGCGCGAAACGGAAACGCGCCGCCGTGTGGGCTTCATCGGACACGGCATCTCGGTCTACGACGAGCTTTCCGCGCTGGAAAACCTCATCCTGTTCGGCAAACTCTACGGACTGAAAAATCCGCGCAAGTCGGCGCTCGAATGGCTCGAACGGACGGGTCTCGAGCGCGTGCGCAACGGCCTGGTGCGCGAGTTTTCCCGCGGCATGCGGCAGCGCCTGGCGGTGGCCCGCGCCTTTCTCCACGAGCCCTCGGTGCTGCTGCTCGACGAGCCGTTCACCGCGCTCGACGATCGCGCCATCGCCGTGCTGCAAACCCTGCTGCGCGCCGCGCTGGCCGAAGGCAAGACCATTATCATGTCGACCCACCAACTGCGGGAAGCCCTCGAGCTGGCCTCGCACGTCGCGCTGCTGGTGCGCGGCCAGGTGGCGTTCCACGGCCCGTGCACGCCGGAAATGGCGGCCGATCCCGGGCTGGTCTACGCGCGGTACGGCGAGGGTTGATGCGCTTCTTCCGCCAGGTGTGGGTGGTCGCCGCCAAAGATCTGCGCGCCGAGTTTCGCACCAAGGAGGCGATCAACGCGTCGTTCGCTTTCGCGCTGGTGATCCTGCTGATGTTCAGCTTCGCCTTCGACCTTCCGGTGGAGACGACGCGCGAAATCTCCGGCGGCCTGCTGTGGATCGTGTTCGCGTTCGCCGGCACCCTGGTGTTGAACCGCAGCTTCGCGCGCGAGCTGCCCAACGACTGTCTCGATGCCCTCATCGCGGCTCCGATTTCGGGCGCGGCGCTGTTCCTGGGCAAGGCCCTGGCCAACTACGTACTGGTGCTGGCCGTGGAGTTGGTCTCGCTGCCCGTGTTCAGCATCTTTAATAATGTCAGCGTGACGGCGCAATTCTGGGAGTTGATGCTCGTGTTGGCCCTGGGCACCTGGGGGCTCACCGTGATCGGCACCATCTTCAGCGCGCTGACGGTCAACATCCGGCTCCGCGAAGTGATGCTGCCCATGCTGACCTATCCCATTCTGGTCCCGGCGCTGATGGGCGCCATGCAGTTGACCTCGGCGCTGGTTGCAGGCAAGCCCATCGGGGCGGACAATGAAGCGTGGCTGAAGATGCTGATCGGTTTCGACGTAGTCTATACCGCCGTCTCCCTGGTCCTGGTCGAGACGGTGCTAGTGGGGTAGGCCTCCTGGCCTGCCCCGGTGTTGTTTGTTTTTGAAAGATGACCTACTACGAACGCAAACTCCCGCACTGGCAACCGGAAGGCGCCGCGCTCTTCATCACGTGGCGGCTGCAGGGTTCTCTTCCACAAGGGAAATTCGGGCCGGCATCGGGAAAAGAATTCGCGGAGCAAGACAGAGAACTCGCGAAGGCCGAAGGCCCGCGGTGGCTGGAAGATGCAAGCATCGCGCGCTGCGTAGCGGACGCTCTCTACTACGGAGAGCAGCAGCTCCACCTTTACGATCTGCGCGCCTGGGTCATCCTGCCGAATCACGTGCACATTCTGATTTACCCGAAAGCCGAACTGTCGCGGATTACCAGGGCCGTCAAGAATTTCTCCTCGCGGCGCGCCAACGAACTTCTCGGGCGCGCCGGGGAACCGTTCTGGCAGAATGAGTCTTACGACCATTGGGTTCGAGACGGGAGAGAATTAGAAAAAGTCGTGAGGTACATCGAGTCCAACCCGGTCGCGGCCGGATTGGTGGAACGGCCTGAGGATTGGGCGTGGTCGAGCGCTTTTCAACAAGGGGCAGGCCAGGAGGCCTACCCCACTGGTGCGAAGATATTCGTGTGAAGAGTGGGTGTGATTCATGATTAATAAGATTCTTTACGTGCTAGGCATCGCGGCGCTGGCGATCCTGGTGTGGAACATTTACACCATCGCGCGGCTACCCGAGGAGACGCGGCAGGGCGAGGTGTTCAAGATCATCTTCTTCCACGTCCCCATGGCCATCACCGCCATGATCTGCGCTGCCGTGTCGCTGGTGGCCAGCGTGCTGTTCCTGCTCACCAGGAACTTCAAGTTCGACGCGCTGGCGGTGGCGGTGACCGAAGTGGGGCTGGCCTTCCTGGCGGGCAACCTGATCACCGGCTCCATCTGGGGCCGCGAGATCTGGGGCATCTGGTGGGCCTGGGACGCGCGCCTGACTTCCGCGTTGGTCTGCTGGCTGCTCTACGCCGGCTACCTGATGCTGCGCCGGGCCATCGAAGAGCCTACGCAGCGCGCCACCTTCGCGGCCGTGTTTTCCATCTTCGCATTCATCGACGTGCCCATCGTGATCTTCTCCATCAAGTGGTGGCGTACCCAGCACCCGCAGCCGGTCTTCTGGGCCGGCGGCAGTTTCCCGCCCGACTGGACCACGCACTTCCTGTGGAACATGCTGGCCATGGCCCTGCTGGGGGCGGTGATGATGAGCGTCCGCCTGCGCCAGGAAGAAGCCCAACGGGAACTCGATTCCCTGCGCCGCATGGCGCATGCCCTCTGAGGAAGGATATATGCTACTAACTCAACTCCCCATGCTGCTGGCGCAAGTCACCGTCGAAGACCTGGAGCGCGAGAAAATATTCCTGCAGCACAACTACGAGTATTTGAGCTGGGGCCTCACCGCCGCGTGGGTCATCCTGGTAGTGTACGTGCTGATGATGATCGGCCGCCAGAACCGGCTGCGGCGCGAAATCTCGAGCCTGCGGGCAATGCTGGAAGAGAAGAAGTAGCGCGGCTTGCGCTCTAACGCCGCCCGGCCCTGCCGCGCGCGCTACATCTTCAACGTGTCCACCAGCTCGGAGACCTTCTCGATCTTCTCGCGCTTCAGAAATTCGCCCAACTCTTCCGCGATGCGCACCGGCGAGCGCGGGTCCCAGAAGGTGGCGGTGCCGACTTCCACCGCGCGGGCGCCGGCGATCAGGAATTCAGCCGCATCCTCGCCGGTCGAGATTCCACCCAGGCCGACGACGGGGATCTTCACGGCGTGCGCCGCCTGGTAGACCAGGCGCAAGGCGATGGGCTTGATGGCCGGCCCGGAGAGCCCGCCGAAACCGGCGCCGATGCGCGGGCGGCGCGTGCGCGCGTCGAGGGCCAGGGCGATGAAGGTGTTCACCAGCGAGAGCGCGTCGGCGCCGCTCTCCTCGGCGGCGCGCGCCAGCGGTTCGATGGCGCTCACGTTGGGCGAGAGCTTCACTATCACCGGACGGCGCGCCACCCGCTTCACCGCCGCCACCACTTCGCTCAACAGCGCCGGGTCGCTCGAGAAGTAAATGCCGCCGTGGCTGGTGTTGGGGCACGACACATTCAACTCGTAGCCGGCCACGCCCGCGTGGTCTTCGAGCACGCGCACCACTTCCACGTAGTCGTCCGTTTGGTACCCGAAGACGTTGGCGAAGACCGCGGTCGAAAGCCGGGAAAGCGCGGGCAGCTTTTCGGCGACGAAGGCGCGCACGCCGACGTTTTGCAGGCCGATGGAGTTGATCATCCCGCCTTCGGTTTCGTACACGCGCGGCGGCGGGTTGCCGGAGATCGGCTCGCGCGAGAGCCCCTTCACCACCAGGCCGCCCAGCGCGTTCAGATCCACCAGCTCCGCGAACTCGAGGCCATATCCGAACGTGCCCGACGCGGCCAGCACCGGGTTGCGCAAGGCGATGCCGCACAAGTTCGTGGCCAGCGATGGAGCGGCGGAAACGCTCATTCGGCGAACGCTTCGCCCAGCACGCGGCCGATGGCGGAGGAGGGCGCGGCGATCCCCATGGCGCGCGCCAGCGTGGGCGCCACATCCACCGAGGACACGGGCGATTCGAAAACCCCGGCGCGGAATTGCGGCCCGTAGAAGCACAGCGGGACGCGCGCATCGTAGTTGTACAGCGAGCCGTAGGACACCCCGCGGCCCGCGCCGAAATCTTCCACGTACTCCGCGCGGTACGAGAGCATGACGTCTCCCGAGCGTTTGGGGTGGAAGCTGTTGCGATAGCGCCGCTCCCACTCGTCGTGCGTCGAGCAGGCGCCGCCGGCGGTGTAGTAGCCGGCCACGGCGCGATGCTCGAAGGCCGCGCGCGCGGCGGCCAGGCGCACCGGCTCCGGATCGCGGAACCCGCTGGTATCGAGATAAAGAAACGGGTACAGGTACTTCTCCACACGGCCGTTGCCGGTGGCCGTGAGGCTCCGCTCCACGCTCTGGGCCAGCGCTTCTCCGCTCACCGCCATGCGCGCGCGCGATTCTTCCGCGGGCTCGGGCGGCGCGCCATGGGCGGCGGCCAGCACCAGGTTGAACCCATTCTCGCCCAGGGCCTTGGTGAGTTGGCCCAGCAGCGCCTCGATGCGGCGGTCGAGCCACAGCACCATCTGCTGCATCAGGGGTGAACTGCCGCCGGTTTCGTAGCCGAGTTGTCCCGTGGAACCGTCCAGCAGGCAGACGAAATCGAAGGTGTTGCCTTGCCCCATGCGCTGGCGCGCGATCAGCTCCCCGAGAAAATCGTACTGCGCGCCCTGACCGTAGGGCGATGCTTTGTAGAGCGCCAGAAACTCCTGCGGGCGGTCCGCGTCGTAGGTCAGAATGCGCAGCGCGGCGGCATCGGACTTGGCGTTGATCGCCATCCATCGCTGGGCGTGGGCGCTTTCCGGGCCTTTGGCGCTGTTGTAGTCCGCCAGCCAGTCGGGTGCATCGCCGCGCGCCGCGAACTGGCCGCGCTCGTCCATCCAGTACAGCTGCGCCGCCGGCGAGCCGGCGAACAGCGCGCCGTGCGCCTGATTCATCGCCACGACGGAAATGCGCGCGCGCGCGTCGGCCGCAAGCTGTGCGGCCAGCGTCGTGGCCAGCAGGTCTTCGTCGGAGGCGCGCACCGGCCCGTGCGCGCCGCGGTCATACCAGGAATCGGCCACGATGCCGTGTTGCGACGGCCATGCGCCGGTAGCCAGCGTCGCTATGCCGGTAGCTGGAAACGTGCTCGCCAGGTGGCGGCAATCGGCGAAGTAGGCGCCTTTTTCCACCAGTCGCCGGAGCCCGCCCGTCCCCAACTGGCTCCAGCAGGCCTCGATAGCGTCTGGGCGTAAAAGTTCTATAAGTACTAGAACCAATAACTTAGGGCGAGGAGGGAACGCAAATGCTTGACCGGCTAGGGCGCCCAGGATACACGCGCCGAATTCCCGACGGCAAATGCCCATAAAAAAAGAGTTTAACAGAGGCAGCAGTTAATGTTATAGTGTACTTTTATTTACAGCAGGACCGTGGTGATAATCATCAGGGCTTCCTATTATAACCTTGAATAACCGCGCCGGTCTCCCCCAGGCCGGACGGAAGGGGGCAGCGTAGGATGAAAGACGAAAACAGTGTTTTGGGGCTTAGCACAATCCGCCGCAATCGCGGTATAACTTTGGAGCAGATCGCCGACTCGACCAAGATCAGCGTCCGCTCCCTCGACGCGATCGAGCGAGGGGATTTCCGCAAGTTGCCCGGTGGCATTTACAACACCAGCTACATCCGGCAATACGCTCGCGCCATCGATTACGATGAGAGCGCCATTCTGGCGATCTACTACCGCGAGATGGGCCCGGCGGAATCTTCGCCCACCGGCGCCGACCGCAAAGGCTTGTTGAACGGATTCCGGAATGCATCGATCGTGAGATCGTAGCGTTTCGGCATCGCACAACGCCACCGCCGCAACCATACTTCCATCGCCAAAGGGACCAACGATGCGCGTGCTTGGTAGTGTGGGGCAGCCAATTTTGGCTGCCGCCGGCTATCAGCCGGCGCCGCCCCACGACTACGGTCGCGGCTCCGCTTTTTTCCCGGCCAGGCGCGTGGCGAACCGGGCCACGTTGACGATCGCGCGCTCGTGCGTGCCCTCGCCGATCTTCTCCTTCTCGTCCCGGGCTTCCACGCGGAATTGAATGCGGCGGCCGTCGACCGCCGTGATCTCCGCCTGAAAGGTCACCGTCATGCCGATGGGAGTGGCTGCCAGATGCGACACGTTCACTTGCGTGCCCACGGTGTCGAACCCCGCGTCGAGATGCGGCAGCGCGGTGTCGCGGCAGGTGCGCTCCATGTAGCCGATCATGTGCGGCGTGGAGAGCACGCGCGCTCCCTCCATCCCCAGAAAGTTGGTGGCGCTTTCGCTGGTCACCAGCAGCTTCATTTCGCCCTTGGCGCCGATCGGAATCTCTGCCATAGCTCCTGCTCAGGCCGCGGCCAGCCCCGCCAGCACGCCGCGCATGTAGCTCAGCGAGCGCAGCATGCCGAGCAGCGGCGCGTTTTCGAAGATCTCGTACTCCAGGTTGACGCAGCCCTGATAGTTGACCGTCTTCAGTTCTTTGAAGATCGCCGGGAAAGGGATCTCGCCATCGCCCGCATCGCACTGGCTGTCCTTTTTTTCGAGATCGCGCAGGTCCTTGACGTGCATGTCGAACAGGCGGCTGCCGGCTTCGTTGATGGATTTCAGAATGTCGGAGCCGGCTCGTACCGCGTGTCCGGCATCCAGGCACAGCCCGCAGCGAGGGTCGAGATTGCGCACCGCCTCCAGTACCGATTGGGGCGTGGGGAAGTGCTTGTCCTCGGGACCATGATTGTGGATGGCGATGCGGATATCGTATTCCTTGACCATGCCCTCGACCGTCTTGATATTGTCGTGCGTGGGCGCGCACACCAGCATCGGGATGCCGGCATTGCGGGCATATTCGAAAGCCCGCCGGATGGCGTCGGGCCGGTCGGCGCCGGTCTCGGCCTTATTCATGTCGATGTTGCCTGCGCTCATGATCTTCAAACCCGCCGCCTCGAATTCCTTGCGCGCCTCCTTCAGTTGCGCGGGCGTGGATGGGTAGGGCAGGTGAACGTCCTTGACGCTGAGCCAGGGCGTTTGCAGGATTTTGAGCATCTCGATCGCTTCGGGACGGCTGAATTTCCGCAGGGAGTAGCTGGCCACGCCGAGTTTGATCCCCCAGGGCGCGGGTTCGATGCGCGCGGATGCCGGCTTCGCGGCAGCGGCCAAACCGGCCAGTCCGGCCGCACTCAAAAATCCGCGTCGCGTAGTTTCGATCTTCATGGTGAATCCCATTTTAACGCTCCACTCGTCGTGGGGCGGACCCCCTGGTCCGCAGCCGGCCCCCTGGCCGGCTTTTCGTTCCTCCGTGCGAGTGCGGGTCCCGGGGGGGACCCGCGCGGACCTGAGGTCCGCCCCACGATGCCAAGTCCGCGTACGGAAGCGCACTTTCGGGCGCGGCGGGCGATGGCCGTGGCACCCGTCTTGCTGTTTTTGAAGCATGAACCGGCAGACCGGTTCCCGACGGAAGGAGCACAACATGGCAGGAAAAAACACAGCCGTATTCGGGATTTATCCCGACCGGATTGCGGCGGAAGAGTCGGTGCAACATCTGCGCAATGCCGGTTTCCGCAGCGCGGACGTCTCCATACTCTTTGCCGACAACCCGGGGACCAAAGACTTCGGTCACGAAAAGAACACCAAAGCGCCCGAAGGCGCCACTACCGGCGGTCTGGCCGGCGGCCTCGCGGGCGGCGTGCTGGGTTGGCTGACGGGCGTTGGGGCCCTGGCCATTCCCGGTCTGGGACCTTTGATCGTCGCGGGACCGATCGTGGCGGCGCTCGCCGGCGCCGGTGCGGTGGGCACCCTCGGGGGCATTATCGGCGGGCTGGTCGGTCTGGGCATTCCCGAGTACGAAGCGAAGCGCTACGAAGGGCGCATCCGCGAAGGCGGCGTGCTGCTTTCGGTCCATTGCGACAGCCGCGACTGGGTGCGGAGGGCCAAGGACGTGTTGCAGGAGGCCGGCGCCCAGCAAATCGCCGCGGCGGGTGAGAAACCGGGCGATTTCGCCAATGCCGATAAACCCATGCCGCGCGTGCGCGGCGCCGGCAGCGCCCTGGCCGCCGAAGAGCTATACGGCGAGCGCGCCTTGCGGCACTCAGCCTCGACCGTACCGGAGGACGTCGACGAGCCGTAGGGTAGGCGCCCGGCCTGCCCGGCGCCGAAGGCGCGCTCCGCGCATTGGGGCACGGTCGAAAGCCCCTCGTAAGCCACCGAAACTTTCTGGGAGGCTTTCATCGCTTTTGGTGGCCCTTCGGGCCATGGGGGCAGGCCGGGAGGCCTACCCCACCGACTGATGGTATATTTGAGTCGCTGGAATGATTGCACCGGATGTAGTGCTGGGCCGCGATGTCAAGATCTATCAGCCCGACCTGGTCAACCTGTATGGCTGCACCATCGGCGAGGGCACGCGGTTGGGCGCCTTCGTCGAAGTCCAGAAGGGCGCCGCGATTGGCGCGCGCTGTAAGATCTCCAGCCACAGCTTCATCTGCACCGGCGTGACCATCGAAGACGAAGTTTTCGTGGGACACGGCGTGATGTTCATCAACGACCTCTACCCCGGCGCGGTCAATGCCGCGGGAAAACTACAGAGCGAAGACGATTGGCAGGGAACCGCGACCCGGATCGGCCGTCGAGCCTCGCTGGGCAGCAACGCGACCATCATGGGCGGCATCACGGTGGGGCGCGGCGCGATGGTGGGCGCCGGGGCCGTGGTCACCAGGGACGTCCCCGATTACGCCATCGTCGCCGGCGTACCGGCGCGGCAGGTCGGTGACATGAGGAGCAGAGCGGGCGGCGGGCCTCCACGGGAGAATGCATGATTCAGGTCGGCGTCAACGGGTGCGGGTATTGGGGCCCCAATCTGATCCGGTGTTTTTCGGAAGCATCCGGCGTCACGGTCGCGGCGGTCAGCGACCTGCGGGCGGACCGGCTGGCGCCTCTGCGGAAACGCTATCCCGCGATCGAGACTACCCAGAACGCCGCGGAGCTGATCTCCAACCCGCGCCTCGATGCCATTGCCATTGCCACGCCGGTGGCCACCCATTTCGAGCTGGCTATGAAGGCGCTGGCCGCCGGGAAACATGTGCTGGTGGAGAAGCCCATGACCGCCAGCGCGGAATCGTCGCTCCGTCTTATGGAAGAGGCGGACCGGTGCAACCTGGTCCTGATGGTGGACCACACCTTCGTCTACACCGGCGCGGTGCGCAAGATTCGCGAGCTGATCGCCGGCGGCCAGCTCGGCGAGCTCTATTACTACGATGCCGTGCGCGTGAACCTGGGCCTCTTCCAGCACGACGTGGACGTCATCTGGGACCTCGCCGTGCACGACGTTTCGATCATGGATTACGTGCTCCCGCTACGCCCGCTGGCGGTCTCCGCAACCGGTATGAGCCACGTTCCCGGACGGAGGGAGAACGTCGCCTATCTCACCATTTTTTGTGAGAACAATTTTATCGCCCACGTGCATGTGAACTGGCTGGCGCCGGTGAAAGTGCGCCGCACCATGATCGGGGGCAGCCGCCGGATGATCGTCTACGACGACGTCGAGCCCAGCGAAAAAGTCAAAGTGTACGATAAAGGGATCGCCATGAGCGAGGAAGGCGAAGACGTGGTCGAGATGAGAATCCGGTACCGCGCTGGAGACGTGTGGATTCCCCAACTGGACATCAGCGAGGCGTTGAAAGTGGAGGCCGCGGAATTCATCGGCAGCATCGAACAGGGCCGGACGCCGCTCACCGATGGCCTGGCGGGGTTGCGCACGGTGCGGATTCTGGAAGCCGCCACGCGCTCCATGAAGGCCAAAGGGCAATTGATGGAGCTCGAGCCGGCGGGAGCCGTAGCGTGATTCCCTTCGCCGATCTGCGGCAGCAGTATCACTCCATCAAGCCGGAGATCGACCAGGCCATCTCCGCCGTGCTCGAAAGCAGCCAGTTCGTGCTGGGGGCCGAGGTGGCCGCCTTCGAACGGGAGTTCGCGGCGTACTGCGGAGCGGCGCACGCCGTCGGCGTCAACTCCGGGACCAGCGCGCTGCACCTGGCGCTATTGGCCGCCGGCGTGGGGCCGGGCGACGAAGTCCTCACCGTGCCGTTCACCTTCGTCGCTACGGTGGCGGCCATCTGCTACACGGGGGCCACGCCGGTGTACGTGGATATCGATCCGCGGTCGTACACCATGGACCCCGCGCTGGTGGAACGCGCCATCACGCCGCGCACCAAGGCGATCCTGCCGGTGGATCTCTACGGCCAGCCCGCCGACATGGACCCCATCGTCGCGATCGCGCGGCGCCACGGAACGATCGTCATCGAGGATGCCGCCCAGGCGCACGGCGCGCGCTATAAGGGCCGGCCCGCCGGCTCGCTCGGCGATCTGGCCTGCTTCAGCTTCTATCCGGGCAAGAACCTGGGGGCGTATGGCGAGGGCGGCATGGTGGTGACCAACAACGAGGAGTATGCTTCCCATATCGGCCTGCTGCGCAACTGGGGCGAATCCCGCCGCTATTATCACGATCTGCGCGGATACAACTACCGGATGGAAGGGATGCAGGGCGCCATCCTGCGCGTGAAATTGCGGCATCTGGAGCGCTGGACCGAAGCGCGGCGGGCGCACGCGGCGGTCTATCGCGAAGGGCTGGCCGGCGCCGGCGTGGCCACCCCGCACGAGATGGCCTACGCGCGCCACGTGTATCACGTATACGCCATCCGCGCGGCGAATCGCGATGCCCTGTTCCGGTCGCTGGCGGAGGCGGGAGTGCAGGCGGGAATTCACTACCCCGTTCCGGTGCATCTGCAGAAGGCATACCGCGACGAGCGGTACCGGGAAGGCGATTTTCCCGTGGCCGAGTCGGTGGCCCGCGAGGTGCTGTCGCTGCCTATGTTCCCGGAAATGACCACCGCGCAGATCCACGCGGTGTGCCGGGCGGTGGAGCAATTCGGGGCCGCCGCGGCAGGCGCATGAAGGCGCTGATTGTGGGCGCGGGGGCGCAGGGCCGGGTCGCCCTGGATATCCTGCGGGCGCAAGGGCGCCACGATTCCTTTGCCTTCGTCGACGACGATCCGGAGTTGCTGGGGTTCGCGGTGAACGGCGTGCCGGTGGAATGCGGCCTGGAGGCGGCGCTCGGCCGCGCGCCCGAAGGCGTGGAAATGATTGTGGCGCTCGGCAACCCGGACGTGCGGGTGACGCTCGGGCGCCGCATCGCCGCGCAAGGCGTGGCGCTGGCCAACGCTATCCATCCGTCGGCCGTGGTCATGCCCACCGCCGTGCTGGGGCGCGGCATTGTGGTAGGCGCCAACGCCGTAGTGAACTCCAATGCGCGGATCGCCGATTACGCCATCGTCAATACCGGCGCCGTGGTGGAGCACGATTCCGTGTTGGCCGAAGGCGTCCAGGTGGCGCCCGGCGCGCAGGTGGGGGGCCGCGTGACGCTGGGGGAGAGCGCGTTCCTCGGCACGGGAGCCATTGTGCTGGCGCGCGTCTCCGTCGGCGCACGCACGGTGGTGGGCGCGGGGGCGGTGGTGACCGCGGATTTGCCGCCGCGCGTGCTGGCCCTGGGCATACCGGCGCGCGTGAGCGGACAATTGGACGTGAGCTTCGATTGGAGCCGGGTTCTATGAGCGCCGCCGATCTGTTTCAAGACCAGATTCCGCTGTTACGGCCGTGGACGGGCGAAGAGGAGGTGCGGGCCGCGGCCGAGGTGATTCTGTCGGGTTGGGTCAGCCAGGGGCCCAAGGTGATCGAGTTCGAAAACGCGGTGGCCGGCTATGTGGGGGCGCGCTACGGCGTGGCCACCAATGCCTGCACCTCGGCGCTTCACCTGGCGCTGCATCTGAGCGGCGTCGGACCGGGCGATGAAGTGATTGTCCCGTCGTTCACCTGCATGGCCACGGCCAATGCGGTGCACCACGCGGGCGCGCAGCCGGCTTTTGCGGACGTGAACGCGCGCACCTATAACCTGGAGGCGGAATCCGCGGCGGCGGCCATCACCCCCCGCACCCGCGCCATTCTGGTGGTGCACCAGATCGGCCTGCCCGCCGATATGGAGCCTTTCGTGGCGCTGGCCCGCAAGCATTCGCTCGCGCTGGTGGAAGACGGGGCCTGCTCGCTGGGAGCGTCCGTCGGCGGCCGGCGCGTCGGCGGCATCGCCGCTCCCACCTGCTTCAGCTTTCACCCGCGCAAGATGATCACCACCGGCGAGGGCGGCATGATCACCACCAACGACCACGAATTGGCCGAAAAAGCCCGCGTGCTGCGCTCGACCGGCGCCTCGATTTCCGATCTCGAGCGGCATAAGGCCAAGGGCGTGCTGGTGCAGAAATACGGCGAGGTGGGTTACAACTACCGCATGACCGATATCCAGGCGGCCATAGGGATCGTGCAGATGAAGAAGCTCGACGCCATGCTCGAGGAGCGCGCGCGCCAGGCGCGCCGGTACGACGCCGCACTGGCCGGAATCGGCGCCCTCGAGCCGCCCTACGTGCCGCCCGGGACCACGCACGCGTATTCGTCCTACCTGATTCGCCTGCGGCCGGACGCGCCCATCGGCCGCGACGCGCTGCTCGGCCGGATGGCCGGGCGCGGCATCTCCTGCCGCACCGGCATCCAGCCCCTGCACCTCGAGCCGTTCTATGCGGACCGCTACGCGGGGATCCGCTTTCCGGCCAGCGAAGCGGCGGCCCAAACCACCATGTTCCTGCCCATTTTTCCCGGTTTGACGGAGGAGCAGCAGGAGCGCGTCATCGCGGAACTGACCCAGGCGCTCTGCCCGTGAGCGCCGGCCCCATGGGAATCTCGGTGGTATTCGCCGCTTATAACGAAGAGAAAAACGCCGCGGCCACCATCGCGCGCGCCCTGGAGGCCCTCCGCGCGCAGTTCGAGAACTTCGAGATCCTCATTGTGGAAGACGCCAGCCGCGATGCGACCGCCGCCATCTGCGACCGGCTGGCCGCGGCGCACCCGGAAATCCGCGTGCTCCATAACCCGAAGAACATGGGGCAAGGCGCCAGCCTGGTACGCGGATTCGAGGCCGCCCGCTATGAGCTGGTGACCCACAACGCCATGGATTACCCGTTCGATCTGCGCGACCTGGCGGTGATGCTGCCGCTTCTGAACGAGGCCGACATTGTGGTGGCGTCGCGGAGATCGCGCGCCGGGTATTCGCCCTACCGCGTTCTGACCTCGGCCGTGCACCGCACCCTGCTGCACCTGCTCTTCCCGCTGCGTTTGCGCGATTACAATTTCGTGCAGGTGTACCCCCGCGCGGTCTGGCGGGCGGTGAAGGTGGAGGCGCGCAGCACGGCGTTCCTGACCCCGGAAGCGCTGATTCGCGCCCACGACCTGGGGTACCGCGTGAAGGAAGTGGAGATCGAATACCACCCGCGGACGGCGGGGGTGGCCACCTCGGGAAAGCCCAAGGTGATCCTGCATACGCTCGGCGACATGGTTCGCTTTTGGTGGAAGCGCGCGCGCGGCCGGACGGCGCGTGCGGCCGGAAGGAGCACATCGATATGAAGAACCAACGCATCCTGATTACCGGCGGCGCCGGGCTGATCGGCTCGCACATCGCCGACCTGCTGGTCGACCGCTCCGTGCGCGAGATCGTGGTGCTGGACAATTTCGTCCGCGGGCGAAGGGAAAACCTCGCCCGGGCGCTCGCGAGCGGGCTGGTGACGATTGTCGAGGGAGATATCCGCGACCGGAAGCTGTTGGGGGAGGTCATGGACGGCATCGATGTGGTCTTCCACCAGGCGGCCATTCGCATCACGCAGTGCGCGGAAGAGCCGCGGCTGGCGCTGGAAGTGCTCGTGGAGGGCACCTTCAACGTGGCCGAGCAGGCGGTGCAATCGAAGGTGGCAAAAGTGGTGGCGGCATCGTCGGCGTCGGTATACGGCCTGGCGGAGGAGTTTCCCACCAGCGAGCGGCAGCATCCTTACCACAACCGCACCCTGTATGGCGCGGCCAAGGTGTTCAACGAGGGGCTGTTCCGCAGCTTCCATGAAATGTACGGGCTGCCCTACGTGATGCTGCGCTATTTCAATGTGTACGGGCCGCGCATGGACATTCACGGGGTGTATACCGAGGTGCTGATCCGGTGGATGGAGCGGATCGCCGCCGGAAAGGGCCCGCTGATTTTCGGCGACGGGAGCCAGACCATGGATTTCGTCTTTGCCGAAGACATTGCGCGGGCCAACATCGCGGCCGCCGATGCCGCGGTGACGGATGAGGTTTTCAACGTGGCGAGCGGCGAAGAGACCAGCCTGAACGATCTGGCGCGCGCGCTCCTGCAGGTGATGGGATCGTCGGCGCCGCTCGAGTACGGGCCGGAGCGCAAGGTGAACGCGGTGCCGCGCCGCCTGGCCGACGTATCGAAGGCGAAGCGTCTGCTCGGCTTCGAAACCACGGTATCGCTGGAGGAGGGCTTGCGGAGGCTGGTGGCCTGGTGGCAGGCCGAACGCCGCGCCAATGAGGCCGCCCATGTCTGATCCGCGGCCGGGACTAAAGCCGATTCCGATCACGCGGCCGTGGATGGACGAGCGGGAAGCCGAGGCGGCCCGCCGGCCGATCGCCCGCGGTTGGGTGACGCAAGGGCCGGAAGTGGCGGCCTTCGAGGGCGAGTTCGCGGCCTACGTGGGCGCGCCGCACGCCTGTGCGGTTTCCAACTGCACCAACGCGCTGCACCTGGCGCTGCTGGCGGTGGGCGTCTCGCCGGGCGACGAAGTCATCACGGTGAGCCATTCCTTCATCGCCACGGCCAGCAGCATACGGTATTGCGGGGCCACCCCGGTCTTCGTAGATATCGAGCCGGGCACATTCAATATGGATCCGGCGGGCATCGAAAAAGCGATCTCCCCGCGCACCAGGGCGGTGCTGGCGGTCCACCAGGTGGGGATGCCCTGCGACTTCGAGCGGATTCTCGCGGTGGCCGCGCGCCATGGCCTGCCGGTGATCGAGGACGCGGCCTGCGCCGTGGGGAGCGAGATCCTTTGGGACGGCGCCTGGCAGAGAATCGGCCGGCCGCATGGCGCGATCGCCTGCTTCTCGTTTCATCCGCGCAAGCTGCTGACCACCGGCGATGGCGGCATGCTGACCACCGCCAGCGCGGCGTACGACGCAAAATTCCGCACCGGGCGGCAGCACGGCATGAGCGTGCCCGATACGGTCCGCCACGCCGCCGCGCGCGTCATTTTCGAAGCGTACCCGGAAGTGGGCTTCAATTACCGGCTGACCGATATACAAGCCGCCGTGGGACGCGAACAGCTCAAGAAACTGCCCGAGGTGGTGGCGCGCCGGCGGCGCCTGGCGGCACGCTACCGCGAACTGCTGGCCGGCGTCGAGGGCTTGTTGCTGCCCGCCGAGCCCGAGTGGGCGCGCAGTAACTGGCAGAGCTTTGGCGTGCGCTTGCCCGCGCATTGCAATCAGGCGGCGGTAATGCAGGCGCTGCTGGACCAGGGCATCGCCACGCGCCGCGGCATCATGTGCGCGCATCGCGAGGCGGCGTATCCGCCAGGCACGTGGCGCAGCGCGGGCCCGCTCAGCGAATCCGAGGCGGCGCAGGACCGGTCGATCCTGCTTCCCCTGTTCCACGAACTGACGGAGGCCGACCAGGATCGCGTGGCGCACGCGCTGGCAGGTTCCGTGGGGTAGGCCTCCCGGCCTGCCTCCGCGCCGAAGGCGCCGCTTCGCGCACTGGGCACGGCTGAAAGCCGATTCGAGGCGATTGAAGATGCTGCGTGGTGGGGCAGGCCAGCCTGCCGTCGACAGGCTGCAGCCTGTCCCACCGGGCTTTCATCACTTTTGGTGGCCCTTCGGGCCATGGGAGCAGGCCGGGAGGCCTACCCCACTGTCCCCGGCGGCGCAGAATCGCGGCCGCTCAAGCTGAAGCGCGCGGCTAGCCGTTAACTCTACGAGAGCGCAAAAAAGCAATGGCAGCGAAGGCCGATGCAAACAAAACCCAGCTTGCCGGTTCCGGCACGCCTGCCGCAGCGGTAGCGACCGTAACATCGTCCAGTAGGGCGCCGATGTTGTCTCCACCGAGATTGTGAAACGATACTGTGGCTGTTCCGGATGCCAACGGAGTAAAGTTCAACGTAAACTGCGTCAACGGCATGGTCGAGGGCACCGGAATAGACAGCAAGGTAGTGCCAAACACAACATCCACATTTTCGTCTGTTCCGCGGTTGCTATTGTTTAGCCAAAACGTCAGAACATCGGCTTGGCCCGCCGTCACGGCGAAGTCGCGGCTTAGGGTGCCGGCCTGTCCACTCGAGCCGTCGAGATCTACGCACCGAGCACCCGAATGACAGCCGAAACTGATCACGTCCACCGTACCTGCGTTCACGGTCCAGCCGATGGGAACAACGTTAAGGTCAAACGGATTCAGATTGGCTTCAAAGTCGTCCGTAAAGATTGTGCCCGCACCGGCCATCAGGGGAGCACACAACACCAGCATCAAGATTTTGTTCATCGTCTGCTTTCCTCCGAACGTCCTCAATTGTACGTTGCTCTCATGAGTAGATCAACTCTTAAGACCTTTTTTTAGTTTTCTCTGGTCAGGGCCGTACTGGTACCATCGATTGCGGCTTCGTTGCGGCTGGCCCCCTTTGCAGCCGTCACGAATACTTCTCCGGGCATCGCTTTCTCCCGGTAAAGCTGTCCACGGTATAATCGTCTGGTGCGATTCCTCTCTGTTGTCTTCCTGTTTCTGTGCCTGGCCGGCTGCCACCGCGCTGTGCAAGATAATGAAGCCGTGCGCCAGGGCGTTCTCGATCATCTGGTCAAGGCCGGCTTTAACGTGGAAGGAATGGACATCGGTATCACCGACGTGCGGTTCAACGGCACTCAGGCGGATGCCACCGTATCCATGAAGCCCAAGGGCAACGCCGCCGCCGGGATGGCGATGAAGTATCACCTGGAACAGCAGGGCAAGCAGTGGGTCGTGAAGGGGCGGCAGGATGCGGGCGGCGCGCCGCACGGTGGGGGCGCGGTGCCCGTGGCGCCGCCGGCCGGCGCAGAGAATCCGCACGGCGGGGCGGGGAAGATGCCGTCGCCCGAAGACCTGCCTCCCACCGGCCAAAAGAAATGAAGCGGGTCGCCATCCTGGGCGGCGGTCCGGCGGGCGCATTTGCCGCCGCACAACTGGCTTCGGCCGGTCTGAGTGTCCAGTTGTTCGACGAGAAGCTCGCCTGGGAAAAGCCGTGCGGCGGCGGGCTCACGTACAAAGCCTACAGCCAGTATCCATTTCTGATCGACAATGCCACGCCCAAACGGATTGTCACCGAGACCGTGCTGGGCGCACCGCACGCCGGGGAGGTCAGCCTGAAGCTCCAGGATCCGCTGTTGATCTACTCGCGCTTCGATCTCAACCAGATGCTGCTGGAGCGGGCGGAACGGGCCGGCGCGCAGTTGGAAAAGGCGCGCGTGAAGGAGATGTCGCGCTGCGGCTCGGGCTGGCGCCTGCGGACCAGCTCGGGCGTGGCCGACGCCGATTTCTGCATCGTGGCCACCGGCGCGCGCAACCCGCTGCGGGAAGTGGGCACCGAGCTCAGGCCGGAAGATGCCATGTCGGCCCTGGGCTACTACGTGCCGGGCGACCAGGCGCGCATCGACATCCGGTTCCTGCCGCGGCTGGAAGGGTACATCTGGATCTTTCCGCGTTGCGGCCATCTCTCGGTGGGCATCTGCGGCAAGGGCGAACCGGCCAGCTCGCTGCGCAAGCGCCTGGAACAGTTCATGGCCGAGCGCGGCATCTCGTGGAAAGGCGCTTGCTTCTACAGCCACCTGCTGCCTTCGCTCGATGCCGGCTCGTGGAAGACCAACCGGGTGGCGGGAGATGGCTGGATGGCGGTGGGCGATGCGGCTGGACTGGTGGACCCCATTACCGGCGAAGGGCTGTACTACGCCATCCGTTCGGCCGATCTGGCGGCGCGCTCGCTGCTTTCCGAACTGGGCGGCTTCGCGGAAAAGGTAAACGACTACGGGCGTCTGCTGCGGCGCGATTTCGCGGCCGATCTCGAGTTTGGATCGCGCCTGGCCAAGCGCGTATTCCTGGGGCGTTTCCTGTTCGGTTCGGTGCCGTCCCGCATGGTGCAATTCTCGCGCCGCAGCCCGCGGTTCTCAGCCATCATGCAGGACCTGTTTGCCGGCCGGCAGCCCTACCTGGGGCTGAAGCAACGGCTGCTGCGGAACTTGAACGGCAGCCTGTACGACATCGGCATGAGCCTGGGCTTCAGCCGCCTGGTGCCAAGAAAGCAGGGGCTGGGGGCTGGAGGATAGAAACAGGGGCCGGGGGTCAGGGGCCAGGGGCCGGGGAAAGGCGAGCTTCCTTTCCCAAGTCCCCAGCCCCTAGTCCCCAGCCCCAAGCCCCCGTTCCACTATGAAGCACACCAAATCAGACGCGCTCTTCGCCCGGGCCCAGCAGATCATTCCCGGCGGCGTCAATTCCCCGGTGCGCGCCTTTCGCAGCGTGGGCGGAAACCCGCTGTTCATCGCGCGCGGCGAGGGGTCGCACATCTTCGACGTGGATGGCAACGAGTACATCGACTACGTGGGTTCCTGGGGGCCCCTGCTGCTGGGACACCGGCATCCCGAGATTCTGGAGGCCATCGAACGCGCGCTTGCCATCGGAACCAGTTTCGGCGCGCCCACGGAGCAGGAAACCGAACTGGCGGAAGCGATCCTGGACGCGGTGCCCTCGATCGAGATGGTGCGCCTGGTGAACTCGGGCACCGAGGCCACCATGTCGGCAATACGGGTGGCGCGCGGGTTCACCGGGCGGGACCTCATCGTCAAGTTCGAAGGCTGCTATCACGGGCACGTGGATTCCCTCCTGGTGAAGGCGGGCTCGGGCGTGGCCACGCTCGGGATCGCCGACACGCAGGGCGTGCCGAAGGCGTTTTGCGATACCACCATCGCCCTGCCGTACAATGCGCCCGAGGCGGTGGAACGGGCGTTCCGTGAGCACGGGGACGGCATCGCCGCGGTGATTGTCGAGCCGGTGGTGGGCAACATGGGGTGCGTGCCTCCCTTGCCGGGCTACCTGGAAATGCTGCGCGAGACCACCGCGCGGTACGGCGCGCTGCTGATTTTCGACGAGGTGATGACCGGCTTCCGCGTGGCGTTTGGCGGCGCGCAGCAGCGGTTCGCGATCCGGCCCGACCTGACCACGCTGGGCAAAGTGATCGGGGGCGGGCTGCCGGTGGGCGCCTATGGCGGGCGCCGGGACGTGATGAGCCGGGTGGCGCCGGCGGGGCCCGTCTACCAGGCCGGAACGCTCTCGGGAAATCCGCTGGCGGTGGCGGCGGGGCTGGCCATGCTGCGGCACCTGAAAGCGCATCCGGAAATCTACCAGCGGCTGGAAGCGCTCGGCGCCGAATTGTGCGGCGCGGCGCCGCCGGGGATCACGGTGAATCGCGTCGGCTCCATGTTCACATTTTTCTTCAGCGGCGAGCCGGTCACCGATTGGGAGTCGGCCAAACGCTCGGACACGGCGCGCTTCGGAAGGTTCTTCCGGGCCATGCTGGAGCGCGGGGTTTATCTGGCGCCCTCGCAGTTCGAGGCGGCGTTCCTTTCGGCGGCGCACTCCGCGGAGGACATCCGCCGGACCGTGGCGGCCGCGCGCGAAGCGTTCAACGCTTGATGGCGCGCAGCAGGCGCCGCGCCGAGAAGGTCACGATTCCGAAGAAGACGGCGAAACTGATGAGGATCACGGCGAGCTGCCGCGGGCGGGAAAGAAGGGCGGCTTGCGGGCCGGGGCTGGCGCCAAAATCGAGCCTCACCCGCAGGTGCACCCCGGTGGGACTGGCGGCCCGGTTGTCCACCAGGATCACGTATACGCCCGGCTGGAGAACCTGGTAGTCCAGACGGCCGGACGCGCCGGGAAGAGTTTCCTCCAGGTGGCCGTGCGGAAGATCCTCGCGCAGCCGGTCGAGATCTTCGCGGCGCAGCAACGCGAGGCGCACCTCTCGCGCGCCGGCCTCCACCTGGTAGGTCGCGGTGACCAGGGCGGGCTTCTGTTTCAGTTCGATTTCGACGTAACGCCACTCACTGGCGGGAATCTGGTAGACTTCATCCACCAAATCGACGCTGGTGGAGGCGGCCAGCAGCACAATCCAGGCGAACGCGGTCATGATCCGAGGGGCTACAATAGGGCCATGAACGACAGTATGGCACAGCCGTGGGAGGGGCTCGCTCCGCTTGCGCCCGCTTGAGCACCCGGGATGGAAAACCGCGCTGAACTGGGTCGCCGCCTCACTGCTTGCCGTTCTGTTCCTGAGCTCGGGAATCTGGAAAATCACCGGCGTGCAGCACTGGGCCGTGCGCATTGCCCAGCTCAAGGTCCCCGCGACCATGAGCCTGGCTGCCGCCTGGGTGC
>JADGNR010000227.1 GCA_017883415.1 Bryobacteraceae bacterium
GGGCTAGGGGCCGGGGGCTGGGGGAAGGAGCGGCCTTTGGCCGGTGGGTTCGTCAGCGGCCATCAGGCCTTGACCTTGGTTTTGTAGACTGCGCTTTCTTTTCCGTCGGGGTTTCTGACCTTGATCTCCAGATCGGCGCCCACGGCGGTTCCAGCATCGAGCGCCACCCGGAGCTTCTTGTCGTTGATGAAGGTCACGGTCTTGGCGACGTTGTTTACTAAGACCGTGGGCAGAGAAGCGAAGTTCCCGCCTTCGATGTCGATATGCCCCGTTGCCACGGAGGCATTCGCTACCGTAATCGCCGGCGTCGGGCCGGTGGGCGGCGCTTTCTCTCCCATCTTGTCCGTGCGCTTGTCCTGAACGCCGAAGAGCGCGCAGAATACATCGTGCAGCTTCTGCAACGCCTCGTCCGCGAACAGCCCGATCAGTGCCGAGTAGAAGACCACCACTTTGGGATCGGCCGCGCTGGCGGCCGATCCGATCGATCCGGAGGCGTGCGCCATGTGCCCGACCAACGCCAGCCCCGCCCCGAAGGCCGGACGAAACAGGTAAAAGAGTCCCCAACTGGGGACAAAACTCCTGGTTCCCGTGAAAGAAACGAACGACTTCACCGAGGCGAGCCAGGCTCCCAGCGCGCCGGCGGCGAGGGCCAAGCCCAAGAGCGTGTTGTCGCCGGTAGGCGAGCCGGGCGCTCGGGAGTTCTCGCTATCGGGAAGCAGAAGGACCCGTGCGCCGGCAACGTGTCCAGGATTGTTCTTGTCGGTAATCGAGATGTTGACCCACTGGCGGCGGTCGATTCGGTTGGGCGCGGCATATCTGCCGTTCGGCGCGGTGGCGGGCCAATCGATATTGACATTGCCTCCATCGCCGGTCAACGGAACCGTGTCATTCCTGCGCGCATGGGATAGCGCCGGGTAAAGGAAAAGGCCGGGGCCCGGGGACACAATGACGATCGCGGAAGCGGCCCTGGTCTTGTCGCTATTGCGGGTCGCCGTGACCGTGACGGTCTGGTCCTTTTGGCCGTCGGCCAATGCGGGAGGCGAAAAGAAGCCGTTGGGGGTAATTACGCCGGAGGTCGCGGACCAGGTTACGTCCAACTCGGGTACGTCGTTCAAACTGGCCGAGAACTGTTGCGTTTGTCCTTTGCCGACGGTGACGGCCGGCGGGTTCACCATGAGCAGCGGCGGAGCAGGCGTGCCGGGCCAATTCGCCCAGCCCCACAGCAACAGAGCGACGAACATAACCGGCCAGTAAACCGCCAGCAGTCCCAACCAGGACAGGGATGAGACCAGATTGATTTCCGCCGTCCCGCCGTGGCCCGGATTGGCGGGATCGTACGCGGTCAGAAAGACCTTTCGCGAGTTCCAGACGAGAGGTGGAGACTTGTAAGTCCTGGTTCGGGAATTGAATGTTCCTTTGTCCGGACTTAACGCCCATTCGGTTCCGTCGGAGTGAAACCTGACGGATTCGTTGCCGGCAAGGGTCACCGCGGCAGGTTCAATCATGGAGTTCACTCTCACGGCGATTTGCAGGCTTTAAGGACCGCCGGGGAGTTCAGTACCACCTGAGTTGCGACGTTTGCTGGCCAGCAGAAAAGCTTGTCGGGGCCGTGAGGTGGTGCGCAGGGCCTCTTTACGATTTCAGAGTAGCAGACGAGTGGGGAGGGAGCGGCGCGGCGGGAGGGCGAAGATATTGAAATAGCGGGGGAAACTTTTTTTGCGGGAGCCGTGACCGCCTACCCGCGCTTGACAGCCGGTTCATTAGTCCGTGCTTTGAAGAGGAAGTGACCCGACTTGCCGCCGACATCCAGCGGCGCGGCTTGGCGCGAAACAAGGTTCCGCCCAGTCCATGGAGGGTTGGGTGGGCCGAGGGCAGGCGAGCACACCGCACCGTAACGTTTTGCGCGCTCGCCAGTATTAGTAATATGTTTCACGACGTTCGGTTGGCGGTGCGCCAGTTGGCCGCGGCCAGGGGCTTCACGATTACCGCCCTGCTGACGCTGGCGTTGGGGATTGGGGCCAATACCGGGATCTTCACGCTGATCCACGCGATCATGATGAAGTCGCTGCCGGTGGCGGACCCGGCGCGCATCGTGCGCCTCGGCGATGGCGATAACTGCTGTGTCCTCGGGTGGCAGCAGGGCAATTTCTCGGTCTACTCCTACGCGTTGTACCGGTATCTGCGGGAACACACGCCGGAATTCGAGGAAATGTCGGCGTTTCAGGCGGGGCTCGACAAGGCGGGAGTGCGGCGGGCGGGCGCCCACGCCTCCGAGCCGTTCGTGGATCAGTTCGTCTCGGGGAACTACTTCACGCTATTCGGGCTGCGCGCGTTCGCGGGCCGGCTGATCGAGCCGGCGGACGACCTGCGCGGCGCCGCGCCGGTGGCGGTGATGAGCTATCGGGCGTGGCAGCAGCATTTCGGAGGGGACCCGTCGATTGTGGGGGCCGCCTTCATCATCGAGGGCGCGCCGTTCACGGTGGTCGGCATTGCGCCCGCGGGCTTTTTCGGCGCGTCCTTGCGCCCCGACCCGCCGGACTTCTGGATGCCGCTTGCGGCCGAGCCCGCGACCCATGGGAAGAATGCGCTCCTGGATGAGAAAACCAACCACTGGCTGTACGTCTTCGGCCGCGCCCGGCCGGGAATGGAGCGCGCCCGCGTGGAGGCGGAAGTCAACATCGAACTGCGGCAGTGGCTGCTGGCCAACGAACCGCCGGCCAATGAAAGAGACCGGCGGAACCTCGAGAAGCAGCACATTGCGCTAGCGCCCGGCGGCGCGGGTCTGGCGGAGATGAAGGAGAACTACCAGCGGGATCTGCGCCTGCTGATGGGCATCACCGGGATGGTACTGCTGATCGCGTGCGCGAACCTGGCGAACCTGCAACTGGCGCGCGGGGCCGCGTCGGCGGCGCAGAGGTCGATCCGTGTGGCCCTGGGCGCGCCGCGCTCGCGGCTGATCCGCCAGGTGCTGGTGGAGAGCACGGTGCTGGCGGTGGCGGGCGGCGCGCTCGGACTGTTCGTGGCAGCCGAAACGGCGGGACTGCTGCTGCGTCTGGCGTTTCATGGCGCCAACTACATCCCCATCGACCCCACTCCGTCGCTGCCGGTTCTGGGATTCGCGTTCCTTCTCTCGGTGGCAACCGGCGTGGTGTTCGGGCTGGCGCCGGCGTGGTCGGCCTCGCGCGCGGACCCGGCGGCGGCGCTGCACGGGGCGGGCCGGTCGGCGAGCGGGCGATCCACGCTGCCGCAGAAGACGCTAGTGGTGCTACAGGCGGCATTGTCGCTAGCTCTCCTGGCCGGCGCCGGCCTGATGGTGCAGACGCTGCACAACCTCGCCGGCCAGCAGTTCGGCTTTCAGATGGAAGGCGTCCACGTGGTGTACGTGAACGCCGGTTTCGGAGGCTACGCGCCGGAGAAACTGGCTGCGATTTACGGCGAGATCGACCGCCAGCTACGCCGCATCCCCGGCGTGCAGAATGTGGCGCTGGCGTTGTACAGCCCGATGTCGGGCAATAACTGGCAGATGGGCGCGACGCTGGAGGATCGGCCGCAGCAGCCGGGGGTGTCGCCCTCGTGGGACCGCGTCAGCGGCAGCTTCTTCGAGACCATCGGCGCCCGCATGCTGCGCGGCCGCACGTTCGATGAGCGCGACACGCCGGAGGCGACGCACGTGGCGGTGATCAACCAGGCGTTCGCCGACGCGTACTTCCCCAACGAAGATGCGCTCGGCAAGCGGTTCGGCCTGGGCGGCTTCCGGCATCGCGCGGACTATCAGATCGTGGGCGTGGTGAACACCATCCGTTTCCGCGACCCGCGCGGGCCGGGCCGCCCGATGTTCTTCCTGCCCCTGCTGCAGATGTGGAAGAGCGAGTGGGAGGATAACACCAAGGCCCGATCGAACCTGATCGAGGGCATTCTGCTGCGCGTCAGCGGAAGGCCGCCCGGCCTGGCGCCGCGCCTGCGGAGCACGCTCGGCGCCATCGACCCGAACCTGACCATGCTGAGCGTGTCCCCGGTGAGCGAGGAACTGGGACAGCTTCTGGCGCACGAGCAGTTGATCGGAACGCTGGCGCTGGTATTCGGAGGCCTGGCGCTGGTTCTGGCTTCGGTGGGGCTGTACGGGATTACGGCCTACTCGGTGGCGCGGCGGACAAGCGAGATCGGAGTGCGGACGGCGCTCGGGGCGACGCGCGCGCAGGTGGTGCGGCTGATTCTGGGAGGCGCGCTGGCGCAGGCCGGGATCGGCATCGCGGTGGGAATCCCGGCGGCGCTCGGGGCGGGACGGCTGCTGGCCGGCCAACTCTACGGAGTCAAGGCGTCGGACCCGGCGATTCTCGGGGTGGCCGCGGTCATGTTGGGGGCGTGCGCCGCGGTGGCCGGGGTGATTCCGGCGGTGCGGGCGAGCAGTGTGGACCCGGTGCGGGCGCTGCGGGAGGATAACTAGCGCGACCGGGGGGTCGCGCGCGGACGAGGGCGTCCGCCCCACCTACAAACCGGCGACGGCACATTTCTGCGAACCGGCGCGTCTAACGGTGCGTAGGAGATGTCATGGGCGGTTTTTGGCAGGATTTGCGCTACGCATGGCGAACGCTGCGGAAAGACCGGGGCTCGGTGATCCTGGCGCTGGTGGCGCTGGCGCTGGGAATCGGGGCCACCACGGCGATCTTCAGTGTGATTCAGAACGTTTTGCTGGATCCATTTCCGTATACCGACGGGCAGCGGCTGGTGATGATGATGGTGCACGACACCGCGCAGAAGGACAGCGGCGGCCGCCCGTTCCTTAAGATTCCGGAGTTCCTCGATTATCGCGACCAGAACCACGCGTTCGACCGGATGGTAGGGGTCGGCAATGTGGACGTGCTGTACGACAACGGGCAAGGCACGGAACAATTCGACGGGGCGGAGATCACCACCAACACGTTCGCCTTCCTGGGCATGGCGCCGCTGCTGGGGCGCGGCATCGGCGCCGGCGACGACCGGCCGGACGCGCCGGCGGTATTCGTGATGGCCTACAAGATGTGGAGCAAGTCGTTCGCCCGCGATCCGCAGGTGATCGGGCGCGTGCTGACGTTGAACGGGAAGCCGCGCGTGTGCGTGGGCGTGATGCCGCAGCGCTTCACCTGGTGGGGCGCGGACCTGTGGCTGCCGGCTTCGCTGAACCGCGGCGACCCGGATGTGGCGGTGCGCGGCCTGTTCCTGATCGGGCACATGCCGGCGGGGGTTTCGCAACGCGGGGTGGAAGCGGACCTGCTGACTATCGCGAAGCGCGAAGCGGTCCTCTATCCGGCCGACTATCCCAAGCAGTTCACCATCGAGACGCGGACCGTGGTGGAGGGCGTGGTGGGACGCTTCCGCACGATCCTCTACGTGCTGCTGGCGGCGGTGTCGATGCTGCTGCTGATCGCCTGCGGCAACGTGGCCAACCTGTTGCTGGCGCGCGCCACGGCGCGAGAAAAAGAGATGGCGATTCGCACGTCGCTGGGCGCCAGCCGGTTGCGCATTGTGCGGCAACTGCTGGCGGAGAGCCTGCTGCTGGGGCTGGGCGGGGCGGCCCTGGGTTGCCTGTTCGCGTCGGCCGGGCTGAAGAGCCTGGTGGCGCTGATTCCGCCGCGGACCATTCCCGACGAAGCGGTGATCCGCCTGAATTTTCCGGTGCTGCTGTTCAGCCTGGGGCTGGCGTTTCTCACGGCGGTGATTTGCGGGCTGGCGCCGGCGTGGCACGCGGGGGCAAGCGATACTCAGGAATCGCTGAAGGACGGCGCGCGGGGATCGAGCGGGTCGCGTCACGGCCGGCTGCGCAACACGCTGGTCGCGAGCGAGGTGGCGCTCTCCATGGTGCTGCTGATCGGCGCGGGGCTGTTGATGCGCAGCTTCTTCGCCTTGCAGCAGGTGGATCTGGGTTTGAATCCCGAGAAGGTGCTGGTGGCGCGCCTGCCGCTGCCGCGGGACCGCTACCAGGCGGCGGGGCAGAAGGCCCAATTCTTCCGCAGACTGCTGCCGCGGCTGCGGGCCCTGCCGGGAGTGATCGCGGCCACCGAGACCAGCTCGCTGCCGCCCTATGGCGGGATCGGCAGCGAACTGGATATCCCCGGCAAGACCCATTCGGAAAAATGGACCGGCATCTTTCAGCTTTGCAGCGAGGGCTACTTCCGCACGCTGGGCATTCAGTTGGTGCGCGGGCGCGGGCTCACCGAGACGGAGGTCGATAGCGCGCGCAAAGTGGCGGTGGTGAACCAGACGCTGGTGAAGAAATATTTCGGCGCCGAGGATCCGCTGGGGCGGCACATCAAGCTGAGCGAGCTCGAGAAACTGCCGCAGCACGCGGTGAAGGACCCCCTGTTCGAGATCGTGGGCGTGGTACGCGATGCGAAGAACCAGGGAGTGCAGGATCCGCCGCTCCCCGAGGTTTTCATTCCTTACACGGTGACGGACTTTTTCGAACGCGGCATCCTGGTGCGCACGGCGCAGGAGCCGCTGACCCTGCTGCGCGCGGTGCGCGGCGAGGTGTGGAGCGTGGACCCCAACGTGGCGCTGACGCTGACCGGCACGCTGCGGGGCTATTTGAAGGACTTCTCCTACGCGGGGCCCGAGTTCGGGCTGATCCTGATGGCGGTGTTCGCCGGGATCGGGCTGGCGCTGGTGGCGATTGGCGTCTACGGCGTGATGTCGTACACGGTGTCGCGGCAAGTGCACGAGATCGGCATTCGCATGGCATTGGGCGCGCCGCGGGGGAGCGTGCTGGGCCTGGTGATCCGCAACGGGCTGCGGCTGATCGCCATCGGGATCGTGGCCGGCCTGGCGGCGAGCTTCGGCCTGGCGCGCCTGCTGGCCAGCCAGCTTTTCGGCGTATCGGCGAACGATCCGCTGACGTTCACGAGCGTGGCCGCGGTACTGGCGGCAGCAGGCCTGGCGGCGTGCTACTTCCCGGCCAACCGGGCTACGAGGGTGGACCCCCTGAAGGCGCTGCGGCACGAGTAGGGCGCGCGGGACGGCACGCGTGAAACTTTCCTCTTGACATCCGGTGCACTAATGACTAAGTTATTAGTCAGTACACCGGGATGAAGACGGCGAAAGCGGTTCCCACGGATCTGGAACTCGAGCTTCTCAACGTGATCTGGCAGCGCGGGCAGGCCACGGTGCGGGAGGTGTTCCAGGATCTTCTGAAAAAGCGCAAGATCGCCTACACCACCGTGTTGACCATGATGGGGGTGCTGGAACATAAGGGCCACCTGCGGAAAACGGCGGGGGAAAGGGCCTACGTTTATGTCCCTACGCAGCCACGCGACCAGGTGGTGGAGCGCATGGTGGATGAATTCGTCGGCCGGGTTTTCGACGGCGCGGCGAAACCGCTGCTGGTACACCTGGTGGGCGACCGCACCATCCGGGCGGAAGATCTGGACGAGATCGAAAAGCTGGTGCAGGCCCGCAGAAAGAAGCAGTCATGGCGGGGCCACAAGTAGGCAACCTGCTGGCGTGGATGGCGCAGACGGCGGTGGTGGCGTCGGTGGGTGCGGTGCTGCCGGCGGTCTTCCGGCTGCGGCATCCGCGGACGCAACTGGCTTATAGCCACCTGGTGCTGGCGGTTTGTCTGCTGTTGCCGGTGTTGCAGCCCTGGCGGCAGGGGCCGGCGGAGGAGGCTGCGGGAGGCAGGGTGGTGTGGTGGGTCCTGGCGGCGGGCGTTACGGGCAGGATGCTGTGGTTGCTCGGCGGGCTGTGGCAGATCCGCAAGTATCGCATCGGCGCCACGCCGCTGTACCCGGTTCCGGAATCGGTCGAGGCCGCTTCGTCCATCACCCATGTGGGCGCGGTGTTCTGCGTTTCCTCGGACACGCCGGGGCCGGTGATGTTGGGATGGCTCAATCCGGTGGTGCTTTTGCCGGAATCGTTTCTTGGGCTGGGCGAGGAGGCGCAATGCGGCATCGTGTGCCACGAGCTGCTGCATGTGCGCCGCCACGACTGGCTGGCCACGCTGCTGGAGGAATTGGCGGGCGCGGTGCTGTGGTTCAATCCCGGGGCGTGGCTGCTGTTGGCGGAGACGCGTCTGGCACGGGAACAACTGGTGGACGGAGAAACGGTGCGCCTGACGGCGGCGGCGGAACCGTACATCGAGGCGCTACTGGCCATCGCGCGGCGGCGGCCGACCCTGGACCTGGCGCCGGCGCCCTTGTTTCTGCGCCGGCGCCACCTGACGCAGCGTATGCACGCGTTGCTCCATGAGGTTTCTATGTCGAAGCTCAGATTATTATCGTCGTATGGCTCGATCACGGCCATCCTGGCGTTTGCGGGATGGTTCGCCTGCGGATGGTTCCCGCTGACGGGACGGCCGGCGCCGGGGAGATCCACCGCGCTCGCGATGGCTCCGGCAAGATCGCCGGCGGCCGTAGCGTCGCTCGCGGCGGACCCGCGCGACCCTGTCCTGCTGGCGTTTCAAGCGCCGCAAAGGCGGCCGGCCGGCGTGGCCGAGCCGCGGCTGGCATCCGCGCCGATCCCGGCAGATCCGCATGAACCGGTCACCGGTCAGGCGCAGACGGCGGCGACCGCGGACGCGCGCGCGACGGCCCTCGCGCTGCTCGAGCGCGCCCGGCAGAACAGCAAGCTGCACATGGCGGGGACGGCGCCCTTTCAACTGGATGTGAAGTTCACCGCCAGCGGCAACGCGGCCTATGTCGGGCCGGGCGAGGCCACCGAAACCTGGCTTTCGGGGCGGAGTTGGCGATGGACGGCGAACCTGGGGAGCTTTTCGGTGGCGCGCTTTGGCTATAACGGAGTGACCGCCGAAGACAAGCATGCGGCCGCGGTGCCCATGCGCGTGCACATGCTGCGCAACGCCATCTTCTGGGCGTCCCAGCAGCCGCCTTCGAACTTTCAGATTCGCACCGCCGCGGCGCAGCTCGCGAGCGGGCCGGCGACGTGCCTGCTGGTATCCGGCATGGTGGCGCCGGCCACGCCGGGCCGCCTGTGGGAAGAAGAGGAATACTGCGTCGATAATGCCTCGGGCCTGTTGATGGAGCACTCCATCGCCCCCGGAACCTACGCGGTCTACAGCTACCGGAGCGAACCGTTTCACGGCCGGCGCATGCCGGAGCGAATCACGATTTACGTAGCCGGCGCGATGGTGCTGGACGCGCAACTGGCCATGACCGACCCTTCGGCGGACGAGAGCCAGTTACGGCCCACGCCGGAGATGCTGGCCAACGGTCCGGTGACGCCCATGGAGATGGCGGTGCGATTCCCGATCAACTTCCCGTCGGCCAGCGCTACGGGAGCGGC
>JADGNR010000228.1 GCA_017883415.1 Bryobacteraceae bacterium
CTCGACCAACGCGCTCGAGCTCGGGGTCGACCTGGTCGGGCTCGACGCCGTGCTGATCTGCGGTTACCCGGGCACCAGGGCCTCGCTGTGGCAGCAGGCGGGCCGGGCCGGGCGGGCCGGCGGGGAGGCGCTCGCGGTGCTGATCGCCCGGGACGATCCGCTCGACACCTACCTCGTGCATCATCCGTCGGCCCTGTTCGGCCGGCCGGTCGAGGCGACGGTGCTGGACCCGGCCAACCCGTACGTGCTGGGGACCACCAATTACCAGGAAGTCAAGTTCCCGGGCGACCTGCGGGATTGCAGCACCTGCCACCTGCCGGGCACGTATATGGTGGAGAAAGTCGGAGCCAAAGCGCCGGTAGCCAGCCCGGGCGGCTTCACCAAGACTACGCCTCCTATCTCCGCCGCCTGCCAGGGCTGCCACGACGACATCGCCACCGCATCCCACGCCTTGGCCAACACCACCATCCTGGGCGAGAGTTGCGTCGCCTGCCACAGCGCGACCGAGCAATTCTCCGTCGATCGCGTCCACCAGCGGATCTTCTAACTTTCGAACCTCACGTGGGTCGCATGGTGGCAACACCGTGCGACCCACCCTCATTCCACTCCTGCCCGCCTGCCTCAAGAACACGTCCCGTCTCTCAGGGCAACCCGAACGCCACCAGGTAGCGGAGCCACCTCCGCAATACTATGCCCCTTCCCCATCGACCTGGCGTAGGTGTAGCCTAAATATGAGTTCGGCAAGCAAACGTCAATGGCATGTCCACAACGAAAAGGTACGACATAGCGTTGTCATTCGCTGGTGAGACCGCTCGTACGTCGAGATGGTGGCTGATGGCCTTAAGGCAAGGGACGTCAGCGTATTCTGCGACGCATTCGAGGTCTCAGATCTTTGGGGAAAGAATCTTTACGAGCATCTTATTGAGATCTATCAAAAGTCGGCCAGGTATAAGGTGATATTTGTTTCCAAACACTATCGAGACAAGGTTTGGACGAATCACGAGCGTAGAGCGGCGCAAGCGCGAGCTTTGAGCGAGAGCTACGAGTACATTCTGCCGGCACGCTTTGACGACACAGAAATTGAGGGCCTCTTGCCGACCATCGGTTACATTGATCTGAGGAAGCACTCCCCGCATGAGGTTTGTGTACTTATTTGCCAGAAGCTCGGGCGCGATCCTTTGAAGTCCAAGGCCCACGCGGTGCCATCTCCGTTGGCGCCGTCCGCTTTTGGCACAGCCACCTTCAACTATTCAAACTTCAACGGCCGGTTCAGGATCGGAGAAGGCCTCTATCTTTTCGAGACGCAGTGGTCAAAGGCAAGTAATACCTCCATCTACTGTCTCACGGATACACCATCCATTCATCCATTAGGGGTTTGGCTCTCGCACAACGTGGCGCGACGCTTGCAGACATTGCCGAGGCTTCAGCCCTCGATTTCACGTCTCGCGTGCGGAACCCGGAAAAGGGACGCTTTGTCGTGCTCCAGAACGTAAACGGTTTCTACGCCGCTCTGCAGATTATCGACATTAAGGATGATACGAGAGGTGATCCCGCTGATGAGCTGACGTTCCGTTACTGGATTCTAACTGATGGCACCAAGAACTTTGCCGTCATCATGTCCCCCTAACACACCGTTGTTCGGTTGACCTTCCTGGGCCAAGCGGTCACATCGCACCGGCATCCCATTCTCTCTTGCACCTCAGTGCGAATCGTCTCCGTCTGGAGCCGGGGCGCTTGGTGATCTCCACCCGCGCCGAAGCCGCGTTCGGAAACGGATCGGCAGCTTCAGGGTCAAGGAGAACAACGTATACTATGGGCCTGATGCCCATGAAGGTGCGCGAGGTGATTCGTTTACTCGAGAAGCACGGATGGGTGGAGATGCGATCGATGGGCAGCCATCGGCACTTCAAACATCCCAACCAAGCCTTGATTCTCACCGTGCCTGGCAACGATGGAAAGGAACTCGCCCCAGGCACGCTAAACGTTATACTCAAGAAGGCAGGGCTGAAATGAGCGCGAGACGTTATCCGGTGGTCATCGAACAAACAGGCACCGGCTACTCCGCGTATTCGCCCGATGTTTCCGGATGTGCGGCCGTGGGCGACACGGAGGAAGAGACGCGCCGGAACTTTCAGGAGGCGTTGATTGCGCACTTCGAAGCCATGCGTGAAGTGGGCGAGCCGATTCCGGAACCACACACGTCCGTCGATTACGTGGAAGTCGCCGCATAGCCGCCAGGAAGACGCCCCCCATCACGGCAACCCGAACGCCACCAGGTAATCTCCCAGCGGGGCCAGTTCCGGAATGCCATGTCCGCCCGCGGCGATCACCACGTATTGCTTGCCGTCGGGGCCGCGAAAGGTCATCGGCGTGGAGCGCGCGCTGGTGGGCAGGGCGCCTTTCCACAATTCCTTGCCCGTGTCGCTATCGTAGGCGCGGATGGCCGGGTCGAGCGTTCCGGCCATGAAAATCAGCCCGCCCGCGGTCGCGATCGGCCCGCCTAGCGCGAAGGAGCCACCCCCGGCCACGCGCTCCGCCCCGCGTCCATCCAGGACGGCGCCCGTGGGTGTAGTCCACTTCACTGCCCCGGTATCGGCGTCCACCCCGTGCAGGACGCCCCACGGCGGCGCATTGCAGGGCAAGCCGCTCGGGCTGCGCAAAAAGCGGCGGGCCATGCCGTAGGGCGTTCCGCGCTGCTCGGCGAATTCCCAGTCGCCATTCAAACTCCGGCCCGCTTCGCGTTCCTTGGCGAAATCCGCGCGCGGGATCAGGCGCACTTCGGCCGCGAAATTATTGGTGGGAATCGCCAGCAAATGGCGCTCCGGATCGTACGCCGCGCCGCCCCACGCCATGCCTCCGATGTTGCCCGGAATCATGAACGACCCGCGCACGCTGGGCGGCGTAAACACGCCCTCCGACCGCAGTTTGCCGATCTCGTCGCGGCACCACTGGCGGCTGGCTTCATCCGGACCCCAGGCGTCGCCCGCGTTCCTGCTCTGCGGCGCCAGCGGGCGCGGAGCCAGCGGAAAGGGCTGGGTGGGCGACGAGACTTCGCCCGCCACGTCGCTCTGGGGCACCGGCCGTTCCTCCACGCCGAAGACGGGCTGGCCCGTGGCGCGATCCAGGATGAAGAAGTTGCCGTCCTTCGAGCCCACGCCCACCGCCGGAATGGTCCGCCCGTGGCGGTGCACGTCGAACAGCACCGGCGGCGCGGCCACGTCATAGTCCCACAGGTCGTGGTGGACGGTTTGAAAGTGCCACACCCGCTCGCCCGTCGCGGCTCGCAGCGCGACCACGGAATTGGCGAAGAGATTGTCGCCGATCCGTTCGCCGCCATAGTAGTCGGGGCTGGCGCTGCCGGTGGGCACGAACACCATCCCCCGCGCTGGGTCGGCCGCGATCACCGACCACGCATTGGCCGCGCCGGTGCGCTGGGCGCCGCCGTTTTTCCACGTGTCCGCTCCCACCGCTTTGGGAGCCTGCGGGATCGGATCCCAGGTCCACTTCAGCCTGCCCGTCATCGCGTCGAAACCGCGCACTTCGCCGCTCGGCTGGCCCACCGATCCGTTATCGGCAATGCCCGAGCCCACCACGATGGTGCTGTCCACGATCGCCGGGGGCGAGGTCTCCTCGTAATCGCCGAAACGGAACGGAGCGATGCGCAGGCCCGCCCGCAGGTTCACCGTCCCGTTGTCGCCGAACCCCGCGCATGGCTTCCCTGTCGCCGCATCCACCGCGATCAGCCGCGCATCGATGGTCGCCAGGAAAATGCGCCGCTCGCCCGAGGCGGACTTCCACGTGGATACGCCGCGGTTGGCAAAATCGCCGTACCCGCCATCCTTATTGACTCCCGAGTCGTACTGCCACCGCGCGGTGCCGGTGACGGGATCGAGCGCCAGAATCCGTCCGAGCGGCGTCGCCAGGTAGAGCGTGCCATCCACGTACAGAGGCGTCGCCTCGAAGGCCGTCGGTCTGCTGCGCCGCGGCTGGTACGCATCGCCGGTGCGATACGTCCACGCAACCTTGAGCGACGCCACGTTCCGGCGATGGATCAGCTTCAGGGGCGAGAAACGCTGCCCGCCCGGATCGCGGCCGTACGCCGGCCACTCGGCGTCCGTCCGGTCGTCGAATGACAGGCTGGCGACCGCGAGAATCAACATCGCAAACGTCGCGGTTGCAATCGACCCGATGTGCCGCACCACACCTCCTTACCGCGCCGTGGCGCCCGCCCCCACTGCCTTGTCGCGAGCTTGCACGAAGCTCGCGGTCTTGGGATTGTCGCGGTTCCACTGGGGCGCTTCCGCGCTGTCGGCCATGCGCAGAACCCCCAGCGCCACCGCGCAATCCACCTTGGCCATGTTGTCGTAGTCGAGTTTCGGCCACTCGTCTCCGGCTTTGTGATAGTCGGGGAATACATAGCTGACCGAAAGCGTGGTGGCAGGAACGCCCGCGGCCGCGAAGGGGGCATTGTCGCTCGCGCCGAAGTAGGAGTCGCTTTTCTTCTCGTCCTTGACGGCCCGGATTCCGGCCTCCTCGCCCGCTTTTCCGAAAATCCCGGCGATATTGCTGTAGTCGAATCCCGTCAGGTTGAACTGCCGAACCCGCGGACCTTCGGAATCGTCCGTCCGGCCCACTTGTTCCAGGTTGATGTCGGCGACCGTGTCCAGCAAAGGGAAAACCGGGTGCTGCACGTAGTATCGCGCCCCCACGAGTCCCAGTTCTTCGCCGAACAATGCGATGAACACGATGCTGCGCTTCGGCCTCTCCGGCAGTGCGGCCAGCGCGGCGGCGATCTCGATCACCGATGCCGTGCCGCTGGCGTCGTCGTTGGCGCCGTTGTAGATGTGGTCGCCCTCGCCGGTGCCGCGCACACCCAGGTGATCGTAATGCGCCGTCACCACAACATAGGTATTCTTCAGCGCCGCGTCGGAGCCGCGCAGCACGCCGATCGCGTTGCGCAGCTTCACCGGCGCCGCCGCGGGCGCTGCGAGGTGCGCGGAGACGGTCGCTTCGAGCGGCCCCGCCTTGGCCGCCGCCAGCGCCCCGCGCACCGCGCTGTCCGATACCACCAGGAACGGCACCGCGCCGTACGATACTTCGCGCAAACGGGCGCTCGCGTTGGTGGGCTGTCCCGCGCCGCCGATCTGGATTACCAGCGCCGCCCCGAATTTGTGGGCCAGCGCGGGAACGCGTCGCAGCCTTGCAAACAGATCGCGGCGCTGCTCTGGCGAGAAGCCGGAGGGGTCGGGCACTTCCACGATCAGCACTTTGCCCTTCACCTGGTCTTCGGTCAGCGCGTCCAGCGCCGCAAGATCCGTTTTCACCGCCTCGGCATGGGTCAGATCCGTCGCGCGCGGCTCCTGAATCCGAATCGCTGTTCGTTCGGCTTTGATGGCCTGGCCGCCGGTTTCGATGGTCAGTTCCAGCCCCTCCAGGTTCGGCGTCACCAGGGCGTAGGGCGCCGTCTGGAAGTAGCCGTCGTCTCCGGCCGGCTCCAGTCCCGCGCGCCGGAACCCGGCGGCGATGTATTCGGCGGCGATGTCCAGGCCGCGCGAGGGAGTGCCGCGTCCTTCGAGCGCGTCCGAGGCCAGAAAGGAGACGTCCGCCTTCAAATCGTTCGCCGTGATTCGGGCGGCGATCCGTTCGAGCGCGGAGGGCGTCTGCGCCAGCGCTATAGTACAGCAGCAAAGTACCCCAATTTGCAGCCGCGCCCCGGTGGGGTAGGCCTCCCGGCCTGCCCAGCGCCGAAGGCGCGCTCCGCGCGCGAGGCAGGCGGCCCAGAGGGCGCCCCGGCCTACCCCACTCATGATGCCCTCTTGCCGCCCAGCGGAATCCGGATCAGCACCCACGCCACCGCCGCAAACCCCGCGAGCGACAGCCAGCCGCCCCACCGGGGATAGAAGCCCAGCTCGTCGGACCCGGTCAGCAGTTTGGTGAAGGAACTGATGCCCGAAAGGAACGTCACCGCCAGTACGATTCCCATGATCGCTTCCCCGGCAATCAGCCCGGAGGCCAGCAGCGTGCCCTTTTCTTCGATCTGCGCGCGGCGCTCGGGCGTGTGCCGCGCCGTCAGGCGGTCCACGGCCCACTTCATGATGCCGCCCACGAAGATCGCCGAAACGGTATCGAAGGGCAGGTACATGCCCACCGCGATGAGCATGGGCGAGCGCGCCCCGCACATGATCAGCGCAATGCCGAAGGCGGCGCCGATGCCGATCAGCCCCCACGCCATCTGGCCGCCCACGATGCCTTTGGCCAATTGCGCCATGAGCCCGGCCTGCGGCGCCGGCAGCGCGCGGCCGCCGATTCCGCCGGTCGCCAGGTTGGCCTCGTGCAGCGCCACGATGGGCAGCATCAGGAACAGCGAAAGCAGAATCACCGCCAGAATCTCCACCACCTGCATCTTCCACGGCGTGCCGCCCAGCAGGTGGCCGGCCTTCAGGTCCTGGATCAGCGAGCCCGATACCGAGCAGGCGCACGCCACCACGCTGGCTACGCCCAGCACCGCCGCCACGCCGCTCATTCCCTTGGCGCCGATGGCCAGCATCACCAGCGCCGAGAGCACCAGGGCGGAAAGCGTCAGGCCGGAAAGCGGCTGGTTCGAGCTGCCCACCAGGCCCACCAGGTAGCCGCCCACGGCGGAAAGCAGGAAGCCCGCCACGGTCATGATGGCCGCGGCGATTATGGCGGCCATCCAGCTTCCCGTGAACATGTAATAGATGATGGTGACCGCCACCACCAGCACGGCCGTGCCCATGGCCACCCACTGGAGCGGGATGTCGCGGTCCGTGCGCTCGCGGTGCTGCCCCTCGCGCGCCGCTTTGGCCGAGGCCCCGAACGCGCCCGCGATGGATTGCGCAATCGAGTGGCGCATGGAGAACAGCGTGTTGCACGCTCCCACCAGCATGGTGCCCACCGCGATCGGCCGCACGATGTTGAACCACACCGTGTACGACAGGACGTCCCAGCCCGGCCCGGCAGGCGCGCCCGGTGCGGCCCCCAGCCGGCGCGGCAGATCGGGATCGAAGAACAGCAGCAGCGGAATGAGAATCCACCACGCCAGCACGCCTCCCGACGCGTTGACCGCCGAAAGCTCCGGCCCGATGATATACCCGATGCCGATCAGCGCCGGCGACAGGTTGGGCGTGGACCAGTAAATGCCGCCCCCGTGCACTACATCGCCGATGGGCTTCTTGGCGAAATCGAAATGGTGCACCACCGATTTCGGAAAGGCCAGAAATCCTTCCACGTACTCCCGGAACACCTGCAGGCCCTTGTCCGTTTTCAGGATCTGCAGCAGCCCCGCGAAGCCCATGGCCCCGAAGACGTATTTGGGCGCGTCGCCGCCCTGCTGGCCCGCCTTCACGATCTCCGCGCTGGCCACGCTCTCCGGAAACGGCAGGTTGCTTTCCACGCACAACGGCCGCCGCAGCACGATGATGAAGAAGACGCCGATCAGCCCGCCCACCAGCAGGATCAGCACCGATTGCCAGTAGTGGCTGCGCAGGTCGGCCCACAGCCGCTGGCCGCCGATCTCCACCATCATGAACGCCGGAATGGTGAAGATGGCGCCGGCCACCAGGGCCTCGCCCACCGAGGCCGCGGTGCGCGTGATGTTCTGCTCCAGAATGCCGCCGCCCAGGACGCGAAACATGGCGATGGCGATGACCGCCGCCGGAATCGTGGCTGCGATGGTCTGCCCCGCCTTCATCCCCAGGTAGGCATTGGCCGCGCCAAACACCAGCGCCAGGAAGAGCCCCAGCGCCACGGCCTTAAAGGTCATTTCGGGCGGCGTCGCCTGCTGCTTCGCGTCGGGCATAAACCGGGATGGTACCACGCCGGGAATCGGCCGTCGGCTCTCTCTCCCGCCGTTGCCGCTGACTTGGTCGGAGACCTCATTCCGGCCCGAATGGAAGACAGGCTCGGCCTTCAGGCTGCGGACTTCCTTTGCTGGCACTGGCAGTGCTACTACGCCTCGGGAGGACACGGCTACAAAATGAAGCGCACGGACGAGAGACGCATGGGATGGTTGGGCGAGACTAGCGGAAAGCCGTTCATATGGACCAATGAGGATTTGCGGGCTTTGGTCTCGCGGTGACGCAACTGCCCTCCATAACGGCGCGGCGCCACAATGCGCCCATGCACACCCAAATGGCATTGCTGTGCCTAGTCTGTTTGACAGGGTGGTCACAGGCCCAAACCCCTCCAGAAGATCCACCGGCTCCCGAGCAAAAGAGCACTGAAAGCGCACAACTCAAAAAGAGGCCGCTCAGCATCAAGAGCCCACAAAAGCGCCAGCGTCCTCCGCGAACGTAGAGACGGTAAAACCCCAAACCAAAGAGTCCCCGCCCAAACCGGCACCAATCAGGACCTGGAAACAAATCGGAGGCTCGCTGAATACACCGGGCAGTTGGCGACATTCACTCGGTTGCTGGTCATCGTCGGCGCGCTTCAGTTCTTGGCGCTCATTGTCCAGGCCATCATTCTGGGCAATCACGGCAAGCACATCAGAGAATCCGTCGATCAAATGAAGCAGGCCGTAGTCGCCTACCAGGGATTCGTTCAGGCCAGCCAAGACATGCTCACTCTCACGCGCGAATCTAACGACATCACCAAGGAAGCGGCCAAGGCTGCCCTGGCGGGCGCCGAGGCCGCTTTGGATGCCGCGAGAACTGCAAAGAATCAGAGCGGCGCTTTGATTAACAGCGAACGTGCCTGGGTCGTAATTAGCGTGGCCGCTGTGAAACTCAATCGGAAGTTTGGCAAAACGGAATTCCAGTTCACGCATACCAACCGAGGCAGAACTGTAGCGAGGTTCGCCCCGGCCTGGATCAGGCATGATTTCGCAATAGTTCCAGGCGGCTCTGCGCTGCCTGATGTTCCCTCCTACGGGGAGCAAGCCAGGGGGTTCGGTGAAGGTTTTGAAGATCCGGCATACGGGAGGTTTTTGCCTCCTGGGGAATCGTTTCCGGAAATCGATATTGCTTACCTCGAAGAGATGGACGAGGATCTCTTCGAGGCGATCCGACAACGCCGAACGTACCTGTATTTCTACGCAACTTTGACGTACTTCGATTTTGCGGATCAGGAGAGGGAGTTCCGGTTTTGCTACAAGTACGTCCCCGAATACGGAGGGTGGCCTGAGCGCTGGGTGTTGAGTGGACCCCGCGAGTACAACAGGCACACCTGAGATCGCCAAATCTGCAATCAACGCAGTTTTAGGACACCACCCCCTGGCGTTCGGCCGC
>JADGNR010000229.1 GCA_017883415.1 Bryobacteraceae bacterium
CAGGCTCGAGCGCGATGGCCTCCGGGAACCACAAACGAGGCTACTCGCGCCAAATTGGGTTGTTTTTTGAGACCGAGGCGATTTCGAAGACCTTGATGTGGTGCAGGGAGGCGCCGGTCCGGAGATATCCCGGCCGTCGCCTTTTCCTTTGGTGCGCCCGGAGAGTATCGAACTCCCGGCCGTCGCCTTCGAAGCAGAAGTATTCCAGGCCATAGCAGGAATACGCGGGGTCCGGCACCATTTCCGGCGACCACGATTTGTAATTCTGAATGCGCCCCACCTTCACGTTCGGATCGTGGACGTAAATCCAGTTGTCCGAGAACTGGCCCCGCTCCTTCAGGATCAGGGCCACGGTAACGAAGTCCCGATACTTGAGAGCGGCCGCCGCCCGCAGCGCCCCGGCGGAAACGGGCGGCTGAAGACCCTGGACCAGGCGCCCGAGGGGGCCCGATGAAATCACGTGCTCCGCTCGTACGGTATGCCGGACGCCGTCCGCCGAACGGTAGCCCACTGCCCACTCCCCCTCCGCACGAAGGTACGAGCAATCGACCGCCATAGCCCCCAGAAGCACTTCGCCGCCCATCTCGCGGACCCTGCCGGCGCAGGCCTCCCACATCATGCCCGGACCTTTTCGTGGATAGCGGAAGGTGTCCACCAGGGTCTTGATCACGTCCTGGCGGTTCTTCGGCTGCCGTTTGGGCAACAGGGCGTTGCGCAAGACCGTGGACAAGGACAGGCCCTTGATCCGCTGCGCCGCCCAATCGGCGGAGATCTCCTTACAGCTCATGCCCCACACCTTCTCCGTGTAGGTTTTGAAGAAAATGCGGAACAGGCGTTCGCCGAATTCGTTGCTCACCCAATCCTCAAACGACTTCGGATTCGGGCGCGGGAACAGGCGGGCCTTCCCGTACGACCACACGCACCGGGCGGACTCCACCACGCCCAACTGCGAGAGCGCTTGAACCGGCTGCAGGGGGTAGGCGTAGAACTTGTCGTTGTAGAAAATGCGCGACGATCGCGGCCGCTCCAGCATGTCGGCGGGCAGGATCTCCGTCCAGAGATCTTCCACCTCTTTGGCCTTGGAGAAGAACCGGTGCCCGCCGATGTCGAAGCGGAAGCCTTTATAGGCGACGGTCCTCGAAATCCCGCCCACGTATTGGGGATCGGCCTCCAGCACGGTTACCGGCCAGCCAGCCTTGCACAGCAGATACGCGGCCGTCAGGCCCGCGGGACCGGCGCCGATCACCACGGTTTTCGATTTCGTCACGCCCGTCCCCTCAAGGTATCACGCCCTTCCCGCACGCGACCGCCCGCACCATGGAGGTAGCCGCCAGCGCGTTGCGGTTCCAGATCCAGCTTCGTCGATCCGCCCAGGCGCGGTCGGTGTCGCGCGCGATCAGGACGCGGATGCCGAATTGGTCGCAGACGGCGTCCACCTCCGGCTCTGGCGCAGCCGCGGGCGGGTCGAAGAGACCGTTGAGGATCGGGTACATACTCGCACAAAGGCTCGGGTCGCCCCCAAACACCGCTCCGCAACCGTGCAACCCGGCGGCCAACTGGCGATCCGCATACAGACCGTAAGGGATGAACCCAATGTCGGTGTCGGGGTTTTGTTGCATCAAGGTGTCGGGGGGTAGCGTTTTCCGCAGGCGTTCATAAACCTGGCGCGCGGCGTAGGTGCGCCGGCCGAGCTGGCCGTCGGTGCCCAGCGCCGGGTACCGGGTGACCGCTGCGAAATCCGAGAGCACGGGATAGCCTCGCAGCAGGCAGACTTCGTACCCCGTTCCGGCAGCGCCCAGCACCAGCAGAAAGGCCAGCCATGCGCGCAACCCGCCCCCGCGCAACTCGGGCTTTCCCGCCAGGCTGACCGCCCAGAGCAGCAGGATGAATTGCGCGGGCAGGAACCCGCGGCAGCCAAGGTCGTTGTTGCCGATCACGCCGGACCGCAAGAATGTGCACACCGCAATGCTGCTCCCCGCCATGGCCCAGGCCGCCAGATCCCACCGGCTCCACGGCCGGCGCGCGGCCCGCAGTCTCTTCCAGGCGACCAACCCGATAAGCAGAAAGAAGCCTAGCTCCAGGAAATAATTCAAAGGAAGCAACAGCAGGTTAAGCAGCGAGAGTTGCCACGGGGCGGTAAGCAGCGAAGCGAAGGCGAGATCGGGAAACTTGAAGGCGCGGACCGTGGGGACCACGAAGGAACCTCCCGATGCCGGTCCGAGGAGGTCGCGGACGTAGGGCGCCAGCGGGACCACCGCGCAGCATCCCGCCACCACCAGCAACGCCGTGTCGCGGCGCCACTTCCGGATCAGGGTGATGAGTCCCCAAACCCCCAGGAACACGAAGAAGGTGAAGGCCACATACACCGAGCAGCCGACCGCCGTGGCAAAACACAACCCCGCGGCTGCCGCCGCCACCACCGCGTCCCGCCGCGCGGCGGGCGCGGCCCACAGCAGCAGAAATCCGGTCAGGCAGGCCACCAGGGCGGCAAGGTGATGGGGCACCCAGAGCATGGTGCCCACCCAGCTCGTCACCTGTTCATTCCACCATTCCATTTCCGGCAGCAGGACGCCCTGGCGCATCAGCATCAGGTTGGGAAGCAAATCCAGGCCGGTGACGCCCAGCAGCGCGATGGCGAGGCCCACGCGGCGCTCGAGCCGGAGCGGGCCCTCGGGGTCGGCGAACCGCAGATAGAGGGCCAGGACCGCGATGAGTCCGAGCCCGCACCACAAGGTGCCGCCAAAGACCGCCAGTCGCGCGCTGAGGGATCCGCCGCCGGCGCGCTGTGCCAGGCTGCAAAGAATCATCCAGAAATAGTGATAGCGCAGCGCTACCGGCCGGCCCGGATAGAAATATGGGTTGGGCGGCGGGATGCCCGCGCGCGTGATAGCCGACGTGATGGCCACGCGCAACGTGTAATCGAACGAGATGACGGAATAGTAGAGGCGGTTGCCCCATTCCAGGTCGATCAGGGACGCCGTGCCCAGGGCCAGCCACGCCGCGGCCAATCCCTTGGCGAGCCGGTATCCGCGGGGAATCATCCTCCGAAAGCGGGCGGCCAGCAGCAGCGCGAACCCGGCCCAGAACGGCGCAAACACCAGCCAGATGGCGCCGGCCGGCGCGAAGCGCCCCGCCAGGTAAGCGAGAATCGGGCAAATGCCAATCGAAAGCGAAACGCCGAGCGCCGCCTGGGCAAGCGCTCCGCGGCGGCGGAAATCCAGAAGGTTCAGGGCCCACCCGAGCGCGTAACCGGGGACGTAAGCGAACAGGGCGAACAGGGCGAACGCCGCCGCGGTGCCGGCTATGTCGCCGAGCATGAAGTTCGAGACGCCCATCGGCTAGCGGGCCGCTTGCTTCCCGTCCGCGCTCCTGGAGGACGCCAGGGCGGCAGCGGCCTTCTGCATCGCGAGGCCCGCGGGCAAAAGGGACATCCAGAGAATCGGAACGCGGAAGCGGATCTCCGCCTGCACGAAGTAGTAGATGACGGGATAGAAGGCCAGTACCATGACGATCCCCAATGCCGCTTTGTGGCGCGCGCGGGCCATAAAAAAAAGACCGGCCACCGAAAGCGCGGTGATGGTCCGGATCGACCACGCGTACCAGGCCACTTCCCCGGGTGTGGGAAGCCAAAACTCCTTCAGCCGGCGCCGCGTCAGTTGCCGGAAGCGCGCCGGGTGACGGCGAATCCATTCCATCGCGATGGCGAGGCGGCTGCGGTTGTAATTCAGCTCGCCCATGTCCCGGACCAGAGCGGCCTCGTGGGGATTGAAATTCGCCTGCATCAAGGCGTGGCAGCCGCTCCGCTTATTGGCGTCGCCCATGGCCTCGGCACAGTCGGCATTGGAGGAATAGAGCTCGATCCCCAAGTTGTCGCGCACAAAAAAGAGGCCGCCGAGCTGGCGCTGGTTGCGGAGCGTCCAGGGCAGGCACACCAGCGCCGCGGCCGCCAGAAAGGTGAGGGAGCAAACCACCCAGCCGGTCAGGGGCGGCCGTTCGCAAAACCAGAAAGAGGCCATCCAGGCGCCGCTCACGATCAGCAGCGCCGGGTTGAGAAGGAGCAGAACGCCGCAGAGCGCGCCCGACGCCGCGCCTTTGATCCAGAACGGCCGGCCGGAGCGCAGGATGCGGACGGTTGCCAGGCAGAAGAGCATCGATCCGACCGCGGACCAAATGGCTTCCCACTGCGGGAGCACGGGAATGGTAGGCACCACGGCGATGAACAGCGCGGCCCAGACGCCGGGCCGGACGTCGGCCAGCAGGAGACGGGAGAGGGGAAGCAGAAGAACCGCGTGCAGCGCATGGATGAGAACGCACAGCGTCATGGCTGCGAGCGCAAACTTAGGGGAATAGCCCAGAATGCGGATAAGGCCGGCCAGCGCCACGGGAAAAAGCGGCGCGAGGTGCGCCGTGGGCCCGGTTTCCATGGCTCCGAAGGGGTTGGCGAACCCGTGGCCCCCGGCCAGGCTGCGAGCCACGGCAACGCTTTCGAAGTATCGCCCCAGAGCCGGGCCCGGGAATACGGTCAATTGCCATGTCGCGGAGGCCGCCGCCAGGACGAACACCGCCACAGCGATGGGCCAGGATGGCGGCGATTTGGTTTGCAGCTCCGGAACCGGCATGATGGACCTACTATCATAACGTCCGCCGGGTAACAAACCCCGTCGCTCCTGACGTGCCACGCCGGTAACCGTGCCCCATTCGTCCACGCCGATCCGGGCCGCGCCGATTGTCGACGATGCGGTGCGGATGCTCCGCGCGGAACCCATGCTGCCCTACCCGATCCGGTAGATTCCATCGAAATCGGCGAAATAGCATTCCACGGCGAGCGAGGGCTCGTGCGCGCGCAGACATTGGGCGGCGAGCAGGACGTCGGCGGCGACCACCTCGGGCGCGATGCCCTCGTACGCCCCGCAGTCGTTGTGCGCCACCAGGAGGGCGCGCGCGGGGCGATGCAGGCGGATGGAGGTGCGCACCATGCGCAGGACGAAGTCGCGGTCGGCTTCCGATTCCGGCGCCGCCAGCGATTTTCCCGCGCCCGGAATCTTGATCTGGTCGTACAGGAAGATGCCGCGGCGTTTGAGAAATTTGCGGACCGCCACCTCGAAGCGCGCGTCGAAGCAGGAGATCACGCACGCGTCCGCCGTGTAGATCTCCCGCGGGCAGTCGAAATGAAAGAGTTTTTCCATAGCGTCAGGCGAAGGACAACATCCGCGGCCCCCGCTTGATGAGGTGCGGCGAGCGATTCGCCATGTCGCGGAGAAACGCGTCGCGATCGGCGGGCGCGATCAGCAGTTCGGAGGCGAGGCCGTACTGGATTCGAATCCGGTCGCCCGTCTCCGCCGGGCCGATAAACGTGATCGACTCGTAGCGGATTAGTTGCCGCGTCAGGGCGGCGCGGACGAGGAGTCCTTCCTGCGTCGTTTGGAAGGACTGAGGGTAGGCGCAAAGCATCAGGACCAGTAATACCGGGCCGCCTACCCAGTAGTTGTGCGTTGCCAGGAGCACAACAATGGTAAGAGCAATGGCTGGCAAAAGCCACCAGTCGAATTTTGACGTGTGCGTCATACAGTTCTCCCTACGGGCGGCCGGGCAGAGCCCCGGCCGCCGGGGGCAGACCAGGAGGTCTACCCCACTTTGCGTTTGGATTTGATCTCCTCCAGGACCTGGTCGATCTTCTCCTGCTTCTCCATCGCGGCGAACCGGTCGTCCACGTCGTCGGCCAGCAGCTCGGCCTTGGCCTGCGCCGCGGCTTCGGTGTGGTCCACCTTGTTCTTCATGCGGTCGAAGGCCGCCGCTTTGGACTGATCGCCGATGGTGAGGCCGGCGTTGGTGGCCTTGCCCAGGGCCCGCGAGCGGCGGTGCTGGGCAATCAGCATGTCGCTTTTCGACTGCGCCTCGGCCAGCTTCTGCTGCAGCTTGAGCAGCGCCGTCTTGAGGTTTTCCACCTGGGTCTTCTGGTCCTCCACCTGTTGCCCGAAGCTCTCCGTCATGGATTTGTAGCTCATGGACCGCTCTACCGCCGCGCGTGCCAGGGCGTCGTCCTTCTTGTCCACGGCCAACTCGGCGCGGCGCATCCATTGCCGCTCGTTTTCTTCGTTTTCCTTCAGCTTTTTCTCCAGCACGTGCTGGTCGGCGATGGAAATGGCCACCTGCGTTTTCACCTGGAGCAACTGGTTTTCCATGTCCAGGATTACCTGCTTGATCATTTTTTCCGGGTCTTCGGCCTTGTCGACAAGGTCGTTGAGATTCGCCCGGACCAACGTGGAAACACGCTCTAAGAGTGCCATGGGATTCTCCTTTGCTTACTCGGTCCCGTCCTTGGACTTGCCGTCCGGTTTGGGCGACTTGTCGCCGATCATCCGCACCTTCGAGAACAGCTCTTTGAGAGGCATGCCCGAGAGCGTCTCGAACAGCGCGGGGATCTGCGCCGCCATTTGCGTGATGTCGCCGGTGATCTTGTGTATGCCGGCGGTGTCGCCATTGCCGGTGGACACGATGGTGATCTTGTCGATGTTGGCCAGCGGCGCGGCCAGGGCCCGGACCACCTCCGGCATGTTGGTGATGAGCTTGTCGACGATGGCCGCCTGGTTGAATTCCTGGTAGGCCGCGGCCTTCACGTTCATGGCCCGGGCCTCGGCATCGCCCTTCTTGAAGATGATCTCCGCTTCCGCTTCGCCCTGCGTGCGGATGGCCGAGGCGTGGCCTTCGGCCTCCATGATCAGGCGCTGCTTTTCGGCTTCCGCCAGGGTTTCGATGCGCTTGCGCTCGTACTCGGCGGCCTTGAAGACGGTGGCGGTGAGCTCGCGATCGCGGCGCTGGATTTCGGCCTCCTGCACCTTGACCTCGTGCTCCTTCTCCACCTGGTGAATGGTGACTTCCTCGGCGCGCACCTGCTGCTGCATGATGTTGCCCTGGATCTCGTAGGCCTTGTCGGCCTGCGCCTGCTGCTTCTTGACCATCTCCAGGTAGGCCGCTTTCTTGACTTCCAGATCGCGCTGCGCCTCGGCCTGTTTGGCCTGCGAAAGCGTTTCGGCGAGCACCCGCTCCTGGTCGGCCTGGGCTTTGGCGACGGCGGATTCGCGCGCGGCCACGGCCCGCTTGATGGCCGTGTCGCGGTCGGCTTCGGCGGTGGCTACGTCGGCGTCGCGCTTGATGCGCGCCACGTCCGGCCGGCCCATGTTGGTGATGTAATCGTTCTTGTCGCGAACCTCTTTGATGGTGAAGGAAATCACTTCCAGGCCCATCTTGTTCATGTCGTCGGCGCAGGTGGAGCGCATGCGGTCGCCCACCATCTCCGGCTGCTTGACGATCTCTTCCACCGTGAGCTGGCCGATGATGCCGCGCAGGTGGCCCTCCATGACCAGGCGGATCAGCCCCTCGCGCTCGTCCGGCGGTTTGGTCAGGAACTGTTCGGCCGCCGTGAGAATCGATTCCGGATCGGACTTCACTTTGATCTGCGCTACGGCTTCCACCGTGACCGCCACGCCCTGCCGCGTGTAGAGGTCCTGCTTCGGCGCGACGTCGAACGACATCAGCTCGAGCGACAGCCCACGGCAGGTCTGCACCATGGGATAGATGACGCATCCGTGGCCCTTGATGACGCGCGTGCCGCGGAAACCGTAGACAATGAGCGCCTCGTGCGGTCCCGCCTTGCGGTACAGTTTGGCGATCACCGCCATCAGGAACATGATCGCCAGCAACAAACCTGCGGCGATCCAAACTGGCGTTGGTATGGGCATAAAAGTTAACGTCTCTCCTCTTGATTCTCGTGGTGGTCCAACCCGGCTCCGGGGTCCTCCCAGGGGCGCACGAAGGCGATGCCCTTCTCGTACCGGGTGACGATGACTTCCGAACCTTTGGCGACCGCGGCGCCATCCTCGCTGCGCGCCCCGGATACGTGGCGCGTGCCGTCCTGCGAGTAGACCAGCTCCCCAGTGCCGCCGGGGCGGATGGGGATGGTGATGCGTCCGAGCACCCCGATCATGTCGTAATCGGCGGGGTCGAGCGGCACCTCGTCGGCCAGCAGCACCTTGGCCAGAAACCAGAACACCGCCGCCGCCGCGCCCAGCCCGCTGAACGTGGCTACGCCGATGGCGATGACCGCCCACACGTGATAGTAGTGTTCCAGCAGATAGCCCGTGCCGCCGAACCAGGCCAGGAAGGCAGCGATGGTTCCGAAATTGAACCACGGCGCTTCGCTCCCGCGTCCGCCGTGGGGCAGGTGGATGCCGTGATGAAAATGCAGGTGCGGCAGATGCAGGTGCACGCTGCCGGCCAGCAGCGCCAGCGCGCTCAAGCCGAACCCGACGAGGAAACAAACGAGATAGAAATCAGACCAGGTCATGAACGCCTCCTCGGTTTGCGGTCCGGGACTACAGCCGGCGCCTTGAGCACTTCCATCAGGCGCTCGGCCAGCCCCGGATTCTCCAAAATCGTGTCCAGCAGGACCAGGCACATGCGCGAATCCGCGTGGCGCGCCACGGCCAGCAGCGCGTGGTGCAGTTCGGCGTCGCGGCTGAACCGCTCGGCGCCGCTCACCAGCCACAGGTCGAGCTTGTCTTCGAGCCCGCCCACGTCGCTGATCAGCTCGTTCGAATACCCTTCCGGGTCGTCCACCAGGTAGCCCGGATGCACCTTGAAGAAACGCGCCAGCAGCATGCGCGACGAATTGGTGAGGTGCGGGCGCGCGCCGCTCTCGATCTGCGAAAGGTAGCTCTGGCTGATCGATTTGCCGAGCTCCTTTTCAATCAGCCGCGCCATTTCGAGCTGCGAGAGCTCGCGATCCAGGCCGCGGAGCGTGCCCTCGACCTCGCGCAGGTACCGGAGTTTTTCGCCAAGCCTCATATAGCAATCTGTGATTACTATATTGCAAATTGCGATTGGCTGTCAAGAGAAATATTCAGCCTGTTTTCAATAGGGTAAGAACGAAGGGGATCGGCTCCGAGCGGCGTGGTGAGGCTCCCGACCTAAAAGAAGACCAGTTCCTTCATCGGATAGTGTTTCCGGTTGCGCGTCCAGAGCATTGCGTTGTTCACCAGGGCGCCTGCGGCAATCAAGGCATCGCCGAGTTCGACCCCATGGCTTTTTCGGTAGCGCCTGAGGTAGTCGCCTGCTTGACGGCCTGTTTCCGCGTCAATCGGAACACAAGTCAGGGCCCGGAACAGGTTGTCGATCGCGTCGTGTTCGGCTGGCCGTGCCC
>JADGNR010000034.1 GCA_017883415.1 Bryobacteraceae bacterium
GGGCCAGCGCCGCCAGATCGTAGTGCCAGTGGTCGTAGGGCACGGTACGATACTTCGCGCCGCGCGAGCGGGCCAGCACCTGGAAACCGATGAACGCGGCCTCGGTGGTGAGCACTTCGTCCTCGTCGCAGAGGAAGGCGCGGATGATATTGCTCATGATGCCTTCCGAGCCGCTGCCGGCGATGACGTTCTCCACCTTGAGATCGAATTCGCGCGCCAGCACCTCGCGCAGGTCGAGCCCGCCGTTGGGATACAGGTTGAGGCCGCTGAGGGTCTGGTTCATGGCCGCGATGGCTTTGGGTGAAGCGCCCAGAGGATTTTCATTCGACGCCAGCTTGGCGATACGGCTGAGGCCATATTGCCGGCGAACCGATTCGATGGTGCGCCCGGCTTCATAGGGGCGCAGAGATTCGATGTAGGGAGGTACGAGCGGCACCACTTCCATCTTATCCTGTTCACCGGATTTCCCCGCGCTCCGCTTCCCACCGAAAGGAATGGCTATTGTGTTGCTAGAGAACCCTGGAGGAGAACATCGTGCATCGCTACTTTAAAGTGATTATGCTGAGTGCGGCCCTGGTTGTACCGGTGGCGGTCGTCGCCCAAGACCGTGATCATCCGGACCAACAGACCAGGCGCTACGAAGATAAGGCTCATAAGGATTCCCACGAATGGAATTCCAATGAGGACCAGGCCTACCGGCGGTACCTCCAGGAACATCATAAGAAGTATCACGATTTTGCAAAGGCAAAGAAAACGGAACAGAGCGATTACTGGAACTGGCGTCACAGCCATCCGGATAACGACCACCGCTGATCCGGCGCACGGCGCGTGCCAAACCGGGTGGCCGGGCAGAGTCCAGAGGGTTCGAAAACGCGAGCGGATGCCAAGCGACGGCAATTCTTGCCGGATGAGCGGCAAACCTTGCCGTGCCGCCAGAGCGTCATGCCTTTCTCGGCGAGTCGGCGGTGAATTCTAGAACTGGAAATAGATAAACGGAATCGAGGCGTCGATCACGCCGAAAACCTCGATGCAGAAAAACATCAGGGCGAGCGCGCAGGCATAGGCCGGCGCGGGAGCCCGCATGACGCGCTCGCCCCATCCCCGCTTCTCTTCGCCGAGGGCCAGGACGAGCGCCAGCAGCGCCAGGCCGATATGCCATGGCGCGAGCAGCACCTGACCGCGCGCCCCGGCGTACATCTGGCCGAGGACGTGGAGGCTCTCGGGGAGATTCGCGGCGCGGAAGAAAACCCAGCCGGTCATCGCCAGCACAAACGTCAGCAGGGCACGGAGCGGGTACAGCCAGTCCCACTCCTCGCCGGCCGGGCGCCCGCCGCGCACCATGCGCTCCACGCTCAGCAGCGCGCCATGGTAGCCGCCCCAGATCATGAAATTCCAGCTTGCGCCGTGCCACAGGCCGCCCAGCAGCATGGTAAGCATCAGGTTGCGGTAAGTCATCCAGGCCCCGTGGCGGCTTCCTCCGAGCGGGATGTACAGATAATCGCGCAGCCAGGTCGAGAGCGAGATGTGCCAGCGGCGCCAGAAATCGGTGATGCTCGAAGCCAGGTACGGCCGGCGAAAGTTTTCCGGGAAATGGAAGCCCAGCAGCTTCGCCATGCCGATGGCCATATCCGTGTAGCCCGAGAAATCGAAGTAGATCTGCAGGCCGAATGCGCCGACGCCCGACCAGGCGGTCAGCATCCCCGGATTCGCCGCCACGTTGGCGAAGTACCGGTTGGCGACCTGGGCAAACTGGTCGGCGAAGGCCATCTTCTTGGTGAGACCCAGCGTGAGCAGAAACAGGCCGCGCGATACATCGTCGGCCGTAGGCCGCTGCCAATGGTACAGATCGCCGAAGAAATTCCGCGCGCGTACAATGGGACCCGCCACCAGTTGCGGGAAGAAGCAGATATAGAGTGCGTAGTCGATAGGACTGCGCACCGCCTTCTGTTCCCCGCGGTATACATCCACCACGTAGGACATGCTCTGAAACGTGTGGAAGCTGATGCCCAACGGGAGCACAATGTCGAGGAAGAACGAGTGGGCCGGCTTCGCTAAAGCCAGCGCCAGGTTGGCCGCCAGAAAGTTGTAGTACTTAAAGAAGCCGAGAAAGCCGAGGTTGGCGCACAGGCTCCCAATCAGCACGGCGCGCTTTTTCGCGCCCGGCGGAAAGCGCTCCAGCCAGAGGCCGGCGGTGTAATCGATCGCCGTCAGCGCCAGCAGCAGCGCGATGAACTTGTAATTCCAGCTTCCGTAGAAAAAGTAACTGGCCGCCAGCAGAAGGTATCTGCGAAGCGCGCGCGGGAGCGCGTAGAACAGCGCCAGCACCATCGCCAGGAAAACGAAGAAATGAGTGGTGTTAAAGAGCATGGCTCACTTCACCGCCGGTTCCCGATTCGGCGGCCCCAGCATGCGCGCGATCTCCGCCGCCAGCATCGCCGAGAATCTGGTGCAGCCCTGGTGGTTCAAATGGATCGCGTCCTGGAACAGTTCGGGATGCTCCAAAGCGTCAAAGGCGTGTTCGTCGCACAGCACAACGCCTGGCCGGGAAGCGAATTCCCGGATGGAGCTGCTCCTCTTCTCGACCAGGTTGCCGGGCCGCGGAATGGGCCCGCGCGGCAGGCGCAGGAACACAATCCGGGTTCGCGAACCGCGGTAGCGGGCGATGATCCTGCCGAACCAGGCGCGGCGGAACGCGGCGTGCGTCCCGGTCTGCGGCGCGGGTTCGTATAACAGGTACCGGTTGGTGGTATCGCGCTGGTGCTCGCTGGCCTCCGGGGGGAACGTGGCCTTGCGGGCCGCCCAATCGATGCGCAGTCCCGCCATGCTGCGCGAGGTCTCGACGTAATCGTAGGTCCATCCCTCGTAACCGCGGTGGCAGAGTTCGACGTACGCGATGCGCTGCAGGGGATGCGCCAGAAAGGCCAGAATATCGCTCTGGTACACGATCCCTTTGAGCAAGCCGCCGCGCAAGGCCTGGAAGGCGAGCGACCGGTCGTGGAACGAGCGCGCAAATTCCACGACATCGCTCAGGCGCAGCCGCGCGATGGCGTAATGCAGGTCGGCCATCTCATTGGCGATGTCGTAGGGGCCGTCCTCGTCGTCGTAATCCCTGACGCCGAAGACGATGGCGCGATACCGGCGCGCGGCCGGGTCCAGGTCGCGCAGCATGTAGTACCACAGGCGTGGATCGCTGCCCGCCACGCCGGCGCTGCGAAACATGTATCCCGTCTCGCCGGTGCGCTCATTGGCGACCCGCGGATAGTAGGCGAAGGTCGAATCGCCGAGCGTCGCCACCACGTTGTCGCCATAGCGGGACTGCGCCTGCTGCTCGCGCCACAGGATCAGTTCGAAAAGTCCGGCCGAGGAGTCCGGCTCGAGCAGGGACGGATAGAGGCGCGTGCGGAACAGAAGTGCGTCGAGCGAGAAGAGGGCTACACCAGCAAGAAAACAGGCCAGGCCGCGTTTCAAATGGCAATTCTAGCAACTCCAGCCCGTCCCAGGGCCAGGCAAGCGGCACCGCCTGCCCCACCACGGCGGCGCCGGCTCACCGCGCCCGCATCCAATCCAGCGTTTTACGAATGCCTTCGTCGTACGAGGTCTTGTGCACGGCGCCGAATTTGTGCAGCAACTTGCTGTCGTCGAGGATGATGGGCGTCTCCTGGAGGTACAGCATCTCCGGAAGCTCGCGGTATAAGGGGCTGAACCAGCCCATGAGCTTCAGCATCCCGCGGCCCACGGAACGATATTTGGGACCGCGGCCCACGGCCCGGTAGATGCGGGTGATGAAATCCATGGCGTTGATTTCGCCGGGGCCCCCGTAATTCCACGCTTCGCCGTAACATTCCGCGCACGATGCCAGGTCCGCGATCACCGGCCCGGTATCGGGCACGAATACGAATTCGTGCGGCGTGTTCACCGGGCCGATCCAGTTGGCCGTCTTGCCGTCCAGGGCCGCGCGGAAAATGGGATTGGCCAGGCTGTTATCGGCGTGCGGCCCGTAAAAATCGGGCAGGCGCACAATCATGGTTGCGAGCTGCCCCTTCTTGTGGGCGTCCAGAACCACGTCCTCCTGCTCCTTGCGATACTTGCCTTTTCGCGCTTCGGGCTGGCGCGCGTGCGTCTCGGGGACGCGCGAGGCGCGGGGCACGCCGTACGGATAAACGCTCGACACCAGCACCAGCCGCTTCACGTGCATGGCCACCGCCGCCTCGATCGTGGTGCGCATCAGGACGGGGTGCAGGTGATGGGAAGGGTAGGGAAGACCGACGGTGTAAATGATGGTGTCGATGCCGCGCGCCGCGCCGCCCGCCGAGCGCAGGTCCGCCAGGTCGGCATCGAAGATCTCGGCGTGCGCCATATTCCCGAACGCCGCTTCGAGCTTCGGCCGGGAGCGCCCCACGACACGGAACGGGATGCCGCGCCGCTCCAGTTCCGGCGCCAGCGCCTGGCCAATGGCGCCGGCGGCTCCGAACAGCGCGGCCTTTTCGATGGTGGGCATGTACCAGGGCCAGTATACAATGTGGGCATGGTGCGAACCCGTTTCCCATGGAGTTAGTTCCCGGCACGCGCCTGGGCGCGTATGAATTGCTCGGCCGGCTGGGCGCCGGCGCCATGGGCGAAGTGTATCGCGCGCGCGATACCCGCTTGGGCCGCGAAGTCGCCATCAAGATTCTGCCCGCCGAATTCGCCCAAAGTCCCGATCGCCGCCGCCGCTTCGAGCAGGAATCGCGGGCGGCCAGCGCGCTCAATCATCCCAACATCGTGGCCGTCTACGACGCGGGCGAACAAGACGGGGTGGCTTACATCGTCTCCGAACTGGTGGATGGCGAATCGCTGCGCGATCTGATCGAGCGCGGCCCCGTGCCGCGGCGCAAGGCCCTGGAAGTGGCCGCGCAGGTGGCCGACGGCCTGGCCGCCGCCCATGCCGCCGGCGTGGTCCATCGCGACCTCAAGCCGGAAAACATCATGCTGACCCGCGACGGCCGGGCCAAGATCCTGGATTTCGGCCTCGCGCGCTATCAGCCGCCCGCCGCCCAGGGCACGGCCACCATGACCCAGCCCGGCATGGTCATGGGCACGGTGGGATACATGTCGCCCGAGCAGGTGGCCGGCGGCAACGCCGACGCCCGTTCCGATATTTTTTCCCTCGGCATCGTCCTCCACGAGATGCTGGCCGGCAAGACCGCGTTCGGCCGCGCCACGTCCATCGAAACCATGGCCGCGATCCTGCGCGAGGAGCCGGCGGAGCTGCCCGAAAGCGTGCCGCCCGCGCTCCGCCACATCGTCTTCCACTGCCTCGAAAAGGAGCCGTCGCATCGCTTCCAGTCGGCCCAGGACCTGGCCTTCAACCTGCGCGGACTGTCCTCCGGCGGCAGTACCATGATCGCCGCCGCGCCGGCCCTGGCGCGCCAGCGGCGGCTTCCGCTCCTGGCTATCGTCGCGGTGGTTCTGGCGGTGGTGTGCGTTCTCGCGATCGCTCTCCTGCTGGCCGCACCCGGCGGCGCAACCCTGGCGGCGTACCATTTCACGCCGCTCGCGACCGATGGCGATGTGCACAGCCACCCCGCCTGGTCCCCCGATGGCAAGGACATCGCCTACGCGCGCCAGTTTTTCGGAGGCGACGATCGCATCATGGTGCGCGGCCTGGAGTCGCTGGTCCCCTCCGCCCTCGCCAAAATCGATTCCGCCAACGCCCTGTTCTGGTCGGCCGATGGCGCCCGCATTTATCTCCATGCCGACGACGGCGTCTGGTCGCTGGGTCGCGCCGGCGGCGAAAAGGTGCTGGTGTTGAAAGGATCGTTTCCCAGCGCCACCATGTCGCCCGACGGCCAGACCCTGGCGGTGTGGAAGACCACCAACGACCACGGCCGCGACATGGGATCGGTCTGGATTTCTTCTCCTCCCGGCGCGGAGCTCCGCGCGTATACGCCGGCGCCGTTTCAGGTGAACGGCGGGTACACCCCGGTCTACATTCGCTTCTCGCCCGACGGACGGCGGATCCTCGCCGCGTTCCCGCGCGGGAGTGGAACCGAGGTGTGGCTGCTCCCATTCCCGGATGGCGCCAAGGCACAGGGCCAGCCGCACCGCATCTTCGCCGCGCGGATGTTCGGCGCCGACGTGCCCGAGCTCAGTTGGATGCCCGACAGCCGCCATTTCGTCATGGCCGCACTATCGGATGCGCACACCCGCAACCAGCTTTGGATGGCCGACAGCGCGAAGGAAACCCTCCAGCCGATCACCGCCGACGAAGGCAACAAGAGCGAGCCGGCCGTCTCACCCGATGGCACAAAGCTGGCCTACCAACTGATCAGCCAGCAGAGCGACATTGTGGAGCTTCCCCTCGCCGGCGGCCCGCCGCGTCCCTTGATCGCCACCAGCAGAAGCGAATCGTTCCCGGAATGGTCGCGCACCGGCTCGGCGCTGGTCTACGTTACCGACCGCAGCGGCCACCCGGAGATCTGGCTGCGCAGCGCCCAAGGGGATTGGGAACGGCCGCTGGTGACGCAGCGCGATTTTCCGGGGAGCGAGAATCTCGGCTTTGTGACGCCCTCGTTTTCGCCCGACGGCACGCGCGTGGTCTACACCCGCCATAGCAGCAAACAGTTCGGCGAGTTGTGGCTCTCGCCCTCGAGCGGCGGCACGCCGGTTCGTTTGAACAGCACCGACGACTTCGCCATCGGGGCGTCGTGGTCTCCCGACGGAAACTGGATCGCCTACTTCTCCGCCAAAGGCGGCCTTGTGAAAGCGCGGGTGGGCTCGAGCGAACCGCCCACCCGGATTGCGGTCAAGGCCTGTTCGAGCCCGCCCGAGTGGTCGCCCGACGGGCGCTGGATCTCCTGCTCCGGCAAGGAGGGCGTGGAGCTGATTTCGCCCGACGGCAAAGAGCACCGCACCGTGAGCAAGCGGCACTGCTTCGCGTCCTGGGCCCGCGACAGCAAGTCCCTCTACGCCCTCTTCGACGCCGGGGACGACAAGTGGGAATTCGGTTCCATCGACGCCGCCAGCGGCGCCGAGAAGACCATCTACAAGTCGGGGTCCGTCGTTATTTTCGCCAAGGACCGGCTCAGCCCCTCGCCGGACGGCAAGAGCGTCGCCACCACCGTACAGAACGTGCGGGGCGACATCTGGATGCTCGAAGGCTTCCCGCAGCCCCGCAGCTTCTGGAGCCGTCTGTGGCCGTTCGGTTCGTAATCGCCGCCGAGGCGCCGAGACGCCGAGGAAACCAAGTCAAGGCGGCCGTGAGCGCCGGGAAACACTACGTTCTCGGCGTCTCGGCGCCTCGGCGGTGAAAAGGTACGGCCGTCTTGCCAATGGCGCGCGCTAAAATGAATTCAAAATGATCCAAACCCTATTCGGCTCCATCGAGCAGGAGCCCTCCCTTCTTGAAAAGCTCAAGAGCGGCGTCCAGAAAACGCGCGCCGGGTTGGTCTCCGCGCTGGAAGACGCCCTCGAGGGCCGCAAAGAGATCGATGCCGGCCTGCTCGACGATCTCGAGGCCACCCTGATTGCGGCCGATATCGGGGTGCGCACTACCCAGGAGATCCTGGACCGCATCCGCCAGCGCGTCGAGCGCCACCAGTTGCACGACGCCGCGGAGTTGCGCGGCCTCATTCGCGAACACCTGCTTGAGATCCTGGAAGCCAGTGAGCGTCCGCCCGCGCGCGTGGCCGAACCTCCGGCCGTGATCCTGGTCGTGGGCGTGAACGGCTCGGGCAAGACCACCTCCATCGGCAAACTGGCGCAGCGCTTCAAGAACGAAAAGCGTTCGGTGCTGTTGTGCGCGGCCGATACCTTCCGCGCGGCGGCCATTGAGCAACTCGAGATCTGGGGCGCGCGCACGGGCACGCAAGTCGTGCGGCAGAATCCGGGCAGCGACCCCTCGGCCGTGCTGTTCGACGCGGTGCAGGCGGCGCGGGCGCGCCAGGTGGATTACGTGATCGTCGATACCGCCGGCCGGCTGCAGACCAAGGAGAACCTGATGGCCGAGCTGCAGAAGATGAGCCGCACGGCGAAAAAGGTAATCCCGGATGCGCCCCACGAAGTGCTGCTGGTGCTCGATGCCACCACCGGACAGAACGGGCTCGAGCAAGCCCGCAAATTTACCGAGACGGCCGGCGTCACCGGCATCGTGCTGGCCAAGCTCGATGGCACGGCCAAGGGCGGCATCGTGGTGGCCATTGCCCACGAGCTGAATCTTCCCATCCGCTACGTAGGCGTCGGCGAGAAGATCGACGACCTGCTGCCCTTCGACGCCGAGAAGTTCATCGAGTCTCTGTTCGAAACATGAATCCTTCTTTCATGCGCGAGGCGCTCGACCTGGCGTGGCAGGGCCGGGCGCTGGCCAGTCCCAACCCCATGGTGGGCGCGGTGCTGGTGCGCGACGGCGAAGTGGTGGGACGCGGCTTTCATACCTACGCCGGCATGCAGCACGCGGAGGTGATCGCGCTGGCGCAGGCGGGCGGCAAGGCGCGCGGCGCCACCCTCTACCTCAACCTGGAGCCCTGCGCCCACCAGGGCCGAACCCCGCCCTGCACCGGCGCCCTCATCCGGGCCGGCGTGGCGCGCGTGGTGGCGCCGCTCGAAGATCCCAATCCGCTGGTGGCCGGCCAGGGATTTCGCCAACTGCGGCACGCCGGCGTGGAGGTGGAACTCGACTCCGCGTTCGCCGCCGAGGCGGAGAAACTCAACGAGCCCTTCCTGCACTTCATGCGCACCGGCCGCCCGCTGGTGACGTTGAAGACGGCCATTACCCTCGATGGCAAGATTTCCGCTCCCGACGATAACCGCGGCTGGATCACCAGCGAGCGCGCCCGCGCCCACGTGCAGGAGCTGCGCCACGACCACGACGCCATCCTCACCGGCATCGGTACCGTGCTGGCCGACGATTGCCTGCTCACCGACCGCACCGGCTTGCCGCGCTGCCGTCCTCTGCTGCGCATCGTGCTGGATTCCCAACTGCGCCTGCCGCTCGATTCCAAGATGGTGCGCAGCGCCGCGGGCGACGTGCTGGTGGTTTCGACCTCCGCTGCTTCCCCGGAGCGGCGCGCGTCCATCGAGGCCCGCGGCGTGCCGGTGCTGGTCTTCGACGGGCCCGGCGGTCGCTCCGATTTGCGCGCCGTCGTCGACTGGCTGGCGCGCCAGCGGTATCTCTCGCTCATGATCGAGGCGGGCAGCAAGATCAACTGGACCGCGCTCGAGAGCGGCGCCGTGGACCGCATCTTTTTCTACTACGGCGCCAAGATCCTCGGAGGTCTGGAGGCTCTCCCTCTGGCGGGCGGCATCGGACGGCGCCGCCGGTCGGACGCGATTCGCATTCATCGCACCACCATCCACCCCATCCCGCCCGATGAATTCGCCCTGGAAGGATACCTGGATGTTCACCGGGATTATTGAAGAGCTGGGCGCCGTCGCTGCCGTCGAGTCGCGCGCCGCCGGGGCGCGGCTGAAGGTGCGCTGCGCCGTCGTGACCGGCGACCTCGCCGAAGGCGCCAGCATCGCCGTGAACGGCGTTTGCCTGACGGCGGTGGAGGCACGGCGCGATTCCTTCTCCGCCGACCTGGCGCCGGAAACCCTGCGCCGCAGCAATCTGGGCAGCCTGCGCGCCGGTTCGCCGGTGAACCTCGAGCGGCCGCTTTCGCCCTCCGGCCGCCTCAGCGGGCATATCGTGCAGGGGCACGTCGATGGCACCGGCGAGTTTCTCTCGCTCGAAGAGTTGGGCGATGAGAACTGGTGGCTGCGCATCCGCGTGCCGGCCGAGCTGGATGCCTTCCTGGTCTATAAGGGCTCCATCGCGATCGACGGCGTCAGTCTCACCATCGCGGACCTCTCGGGCGATGTGCTCGCAGCCACCATCATCCCCCACACCTTCCGCCATACCACGCTCGGCGGCTATCGCCCCGGCGCGCGCCTCAACCTGGAGTGCGACATCCTGGCCAAACACGTGGAGAAGCTGCTGCGGAAGCTCTCGCTAAAGGAGCCCCTCACCGTGGAGAAGCTGCGCGAGAACGGGTATTGACGTGCATATACAAGAAGTGATTTCAAAGATTTCTTTCTTGTCTTATGCTTCTTGTCATGACTGCCCGCCAATTCGGTGTTTCCAAATCACCCGTAGGTGTGTCGCATTACGGTTTGTGGTTCCTTGTCTGGATGGCTCTGCCGCTTGCCGCCCAGCACCGGATTGACCTGTTCGCGGGCGGCGCGCTCCGGTCCGGCGCGCCGGCGCGGGAGGTGGCGCTGGGGTTCCTCAACGGGATTGCGCGCGACCCGGCCGGCAACATCGTGTTCGCCGAAAACGGCTCGAACCTCATTCGCCGGATTGCGCGCGACGGAACGCTCGAGACCATCGCCGGGACCGGCGAGACGGCCTTCTCCGGGGACGGCGGCGACGCCGCGCGGGCGGCATTGAACCAGCCGGCATTCCCGCGGTACGACGCGGCGGGGAACCTCTACTTTGCCGACACCGTGAACTTTCGGATTCGCCGCGTGGACGCGCAGGGCGTGATTACCACCATCGCCGGCACGGGAGTGCCGCTCGCGAGCGGCATGGACCTGGATGGCCCGGCGCTCGAGCGGTCGCTCGGGTCGATCGTCGGTCTGGCCGTCGCCCCGTCCGGAACCGTCTATTTTTCCGAGCAGGAGACGTACGCGATCCGGCGTGTTTCCGCCGGGCGGGTCGCGGTGATTGCCGGCGCACCGCAGGACGGCTGCTTTTGCTCGGACGGCGATGGCGGGCCGGCGCTCGCAGCTCACTTCTATTCGCCCGGAAGCCTGGCGCTGGATCCGGCGGGCAATCTCTATGTCAGCGAGCAATCGGGCCATATCCGGCGAATCGCGTTGGACGGCACCATCGACCGTTTCGCCGGCTACGGGCCCCAGCCGCCTCTTAGAGGCACACCTCCGCCGGACGATGGGGTTCCGGCGATCGACATCTTTATTGAAGGACGAGCGCCGCTCGCGGCAGGGCCGGACGGAAGTTTGTATGTAGCCGATCCCGGATCTGTGACTCCCCCCAGAATCCGCCGGATCCACCCCAATGGGATCGCAGATACGGTTCCGGGGAGTTCAGGCAAGCGTGACGTTATCGAAATAGCCGCGGCGGCGGATGGGTCATTCGCCGTCATCGATTCTTCCAGCGTGAGCGTGCTCGCGGACGCAACGCTCACCAACGTGGCAGGCAGCGCGCCGAAGCCCGCGCCCGATGGCACTCCGGCGCGCGATGCGTGGCTGCTCTCACCCTCGGCGATCGCGGTCAACTCGAAGGGCGATCTCTATATTGCTGAAAGCGGGGCCTGCTCGATTCGCAAGGTAGGCGCCGATGGCGTGCTCCGGACCGCCGCGGGAACTGGCAAGTGCGCCGGGCCGGGGCCATTCCAGCCCGCTGCAGGCGCGGACCTCGCTCCGTTTGCCTCCCTAGCCATTGACCGGGAGGACCGCCTGTGGGTGTGCGACGATTTGGGGAATTTCTACAGCATCGGGCTGGACGGGTCCATCTCGTTACGGCCGCTCCCGGCCGTCCTAGGACCTCTCACCAGACTCGCCATCGATTCCAAGGACCGCGTTTATGTGCTCTGGATGTTCTCGTTGGCCCGCGTAGGGCCGGACGGAAAGGTAGAGGCGATTGTCAACCCTCCGTCTGCACCCGGTGTTCCGCCGCCCGGATTCGGCCCAACCTCCTTGCGGGCCATTGGCGTCGATCCGTCCGGCAATGTGTACTTCACGGGAAGCTTCCTGGGGGAGCCCGGGGATTCCGTTTTCCGCGTCAACGATGACGGCAGTTTCACGCGGCTCCACGGCGGCAGCTCGAATTCGTTCGCGCTCGCGGTCGACGATCGCGGGACGGTATGGCAAGCCGATGGCGGCGTCTCGGTGATTGACTCAGCGGGCAGCCGCGCGCTGGGACTCGGCGCGGCCGGATACGCCGGCGATGGCGGCCCCCTGCAATCGGCGCGGATGAGCGCAACCGGAATCGCGCGCGCGCCATCGGGCGACCTGTTCCTGCTCGATGGCAGCCGCATTCGCAGGATCACGGGCAGCGATCCGAAGGTCCCGCCAGCGATCACGGCGGGAGGCGTGGTGAATGCCGCTTCCTACGACGGCAGCGCGATCGCGCCCGGCGAGGTGATCTCAATCTTCGGGTCGGGCTTCGCATCGGAGCCTGCGCTGAGCTTGGTCGAGAACAACCGGGTTCCGGTGACGCTCGGCGACACGCGTGTGTCCCTCGGCGGCCGTTACGTTCCGATTCTCGCGGCAACACCCACCCAGGTGAACGTCATCGTGCCATCCGATTTCCCGCCCGGCACTCCGGTGGACGTGGTTGTCCAGTTCGATACCGCCGCCTCCGCGGTCATCGTTCCGGTGGCGGCGAGTGTGTTCGGGCTGGTCGCGCTGGACGGAAGCGGATCGGGGCCGGGAGCGATCCTCAACCAGGATGGAACCGTGAACTCCGCCGCCAACCCGGCACTACGCGGGTCGGTCGTGTCCTTGTTCGGCACCGGCGTAGGGAACTCGCTTCCCGATCTGTTCCCCGGCGCGATCGTGATCTCGACGCCTTACCCGAAACCGGAAGCCAAGGTGACTTCGGCCATCGGCGACCAGCCGGCGGAAGTGATTTATGCCGGGTCGGCGCCGCTGCTCGTGTACGGCGCTACCCAGATCAACGTCCGTGTGCCTGCAGCGCTCGCTGCCGGCCCGCAACCGGTAGTCGTCATGGTGAATGGATTCTCGTCCCGGCCGGTAACGCTGGTTGTGCGCTGAGGTTACGTCTTCAGCTCCGCCACAATCTCCGCCGCAATGCCGCGCGCCTTTTCCAAGGCTCCCGGTTCCAGGCTGATGGCGCCCACGCGCGCGTGCCCGCCGCCGCCGTACCGCTCGCAGATGGTGGCCAGATTGTGCTTGGGCACTTCCGGCGCCCAGGGGTTCGAGCCCACCGACACCTTCGTGCGGAAGCTCGACGGGCTCACCGACACCGTGTATACGGAACCGGGAAACAGGTAGTAGGGGATGAACTTGTTGTAGCCCTCCATTTCATACCCCGCCAGGTCGAAGAACACCACCCCGTCGTCCTGCTTAGCCCGGCCCTTGATGATTTCCATGGAATCCAGGTGGCGCTGGTAGAGCGGCTGGAACAGCGCCTGGATTTCCGGTTCGGCGACGATCTCGGAAAGCTGCCGGCGCTGCATCCATCCAATGACCTTCTGCACGATCGCGGAGCCTTTGGCCGCTTCGATTACCAGCGTCAGCTTCATGGCGGGCGCGGCCAGCTCGACCGCGCTCTTGGCATCGGAATACTGCGCGCCGTCGATAACGATCGACCATTTGACCAGGTCTTCCAGCTCCGGGGCGCGGTACCCCCAGCGTTCGCAGGCCACCGCGCTGATAAACGAAGTGCACGACTTGTAGCTGGGGTCGTACAGCTTGCGGCCGCTGGTGTCGCGGCGAAAATGCTCCGCGTCCTCGGGCGTGAGGAATGCGCTCTGGTGATGGTCGAACCACCAGGTGAGGCGCGGATCGCTCGCATACTTGAAATCGACGATGGCGTTTTCGTCGCCGTCGAACAGGGACGCATCGAACAACTGGGAGGCCTTGTGGGCCATCCCCGTGTAACGAAACTCCGCCTCCGGGTGAATCGCCCCCGCGATAAAGCGGCTGAAGTAGGCGGCCGACGCCGCCCCATCAAAACAGTGGTCGTGGTATAGCACGCGTTCCAGCATGAGCAGACTCGGGAAAACCTCTCAGCTTGCCTGAATGCGGCGGAAAATGCAAGTTCAAGAATTGTCTCGACAAAGGCCAAAACACGCTCGAACGAATCCTGGAACCTGCGCGCTGCGCTAGTCTCGTCCCCGAAGATCGCCGGCGGCGGGACTTGTGGAAAAGGCTGGCGGGGCGTCCTGGTGCTGTGAGGCGCACACCGGCCGCGGGGGGCGAACGCGACTTCGGGAACGGCGTCCCTGTGTCAGAGTTGCCCCAATGTGTGTTATTTGCCTACGGCCGGGGGCTGCTCGACCATGGAAAGAAGCAGGCAAACCACCACTAAAACCCCAAGTCCCGCTGCGACGATCATGATTGCTCTCTCACCTCTGCCCGTCGGCAGAGCAATTGAAATGCCGCGGAAAAAACAGGCCGGGAAGCAGGTTCCAAGCCGGGATGTAAACCAACTTCCTGGATGGGCCTGCCACGCCGTGGACACTACCGCGTGAGATCGACGAATGCGGTCAGATCGCCCTGTGCCACGGCCAGGCCGAGCAGGGCATGCCAGACCGAGAGCCGGGCGAGCGCGTTGTCGATCTCGGCTTGCGTCGCCAGGCGCTGGGCCTCAGCCACTTCCACGATGTTGCCCAGCCCCGACTGGTAGCGCGCGGTGGCCTGCTGCTCGGTGGCGCGGGCGGCTTCCAACTGGATGGGGGTGTTACGGGCCACGCGGCGGGCGCCGTCGAGCACGGCGCGCGCGCGGGCCAACCCGCCGTTCACGTCCTGCAGCACCTGCTCGTAACGGGCCTGTTCGGCGCGCGCGTGGTAGCGCTCGATCTCCTTTTTCGCCTTGATCGACGGCAGATCGAAGGCCGGGAAGGTCACGTTGAGGCCGATCGCCCAATTCTGGATATTGGGGCCGAGGCCGCTGGCGGCTCCTCCGGTAGCGCCGTCGGCTTGGATGCCGGTGCCGCGCGCGAACACCGCGCTTTCCAGGTTGAAGCGCGGATACCAGGAGCGGTCGAGCGCCCTTTCGCGCGCCTGGACTTCGGCCATTGCTTCCTTCTGCGCCAGCGCGGCCGGGTGGAGGGCGGGCGCCGGCGCGGGAAGGGCGGCGGATTCGCCCGGCAGGTCGAGGAGTTTTCCGGGCACGACGGAGACCTGGGCGGGGGACACGCCGAGCACTTGCGCCAGCGCGGCGCGCGCCACTTCGACGGCTTGCTGCGCCTGGATGTGCTGGGTTTCCGCCAGCGCCAGCTCGGCCCTGGTGCGCGAACCCTCGGCGCCGGGACGCAACTCGTTCTTCACCAGGGCGCCAACCACGTCGTTGAGCACGCGCGCCCGTGCCACGCCCGCTTCGGCGGCGGTGACGGTCTGCTGGGCCGCGAGCAGCGTGAGCCAGGCCTCGGCGGCGGCGGTGGCGGCTTCCAGGCGCGTGAGTACCACTTGCGCGCCGGCGCGGTTGCGTGCGGCCTCGGCGATGGCCACGTTGGCTTTGCGCAGCCCGAAGTCGAAGGGCTCCCACTGCACCAGCACGCCGGCGGCGCTGCCCCACACGCTCGAGAGCGAGTTGGTGCCCAACACGGGGCCGGAGATGCCCGGAATCGCTCCGCCCGACGGCAACAGCAGGCCGAAGATGTTGTTATGGGTGGCGCGGTTGAGCTGGGCGTCGAAATCGGCCTTGGGCAGCCATGCGGTGCGCGCCAGATTGATGGCCGCGGCCGCGGCCGAGACCTCTTCGAGCGAAGCGCGCACGGCGGGATATTTCGTAGCCGCGTCCTGGACGGCCTCGGCGAGGGTCATTTGCGCAAACGCGGGAGCGAGCGCGAAAACAAGCGGTAGAACACGCACAGCGATTCTCATCATGGCGGATGTGCCAAATTCTATCTCACCGCCGAGGCGCCGAGACGCCGAGAACCTCTCTGCGCCTCGGCGTCTCGGCGGTTTATTCATGGTCGTTAAGGCTGGGCGTCGGGCTTGCAGGGGGCCAACTTTACGGCGAATGCGGCCACGGCGTTCCAGCTCTCGCCCTGGCGGCGCTCGATGCGGAAGGATTGCGTGGGGCCGTCGGCATGCACGCGCCAGTCCGCGGATGCGCCGGGCGGGCGTTTTAGCCGGAGCGGCTTGGTGCTCTCCTCTTTGATCATCCAGGTGTCGCCGGCATTGGGCGACTCGTAGAGCGCGTAGCGGTCGCCGTCGCTTCCCTGGCCGCGGTCGACGATCAGGCTGCCGGCCTCCTTAGCGCTGAAATGGAACTGCTGGATGGAGCCGAAACGGTTCTCCGCGCTCTCGCCGAAAATGTCCTGCCGTCTCCAGGTCTTTCCGCCGTCGGAGGTGAAGAGCAGGAAGGGATCCTGCGGCAGCGGCGAGAACGTCACGCCGCTGGCCCAGCCGGTTTGCCCATCGAGGAACTGAAGGTGATCGAGCCCGGCGCCGCGGATGCGCTCATGGACTTCGCGCCAGGTGCGTCCCTCGTCCACGCTCGCCACCAGCACGGAGTAAAGTGTGACCGCGCCGGTGTGAATGTTGCCGGTGGCGAAGATGCCGCCGCCCGCCGATTCGATGGCGCTCAGTTCCAGATAGACCGCGCACGGTTCGTCTTCCAAACAACTCAGGCCGGCCCATTCGATGTCGTCCGGCGTGCAGTGAAACGGCAGCACCATGGGTTTGCCCGTGTATTCCAGCATGGCGGGCGGCGCGGCGGGCGCGGCACTGGCGGGCGGCTGGTCCTGGGCGCGGACTAACTGGCCGGCCAAGCCTGCTACCATCGCCGCGACAAGGCAAGAGTTCATAAAAGCTCTCAGCTTTCAGCTCTCAGCTCTCAGCTGTCGACTAACAAGTCTCCAGCCACGTTGTAGCGGCTGATCCTTGACTGCTGATCGCTTGCCGCCATCCAATAGCTCTAAAGGGCTATTGGATGGTGGCTCTTTTGAGAAAAAGAAAATCTCTTCGCAACCTGTAACTCCCTCGGCGTGTTTCATCGTCTAGAAGTCAATCCCCGTTACGACAGCGGGCGCACTCACCCCTATCACCCAAACGCGCCCGCTTTTTCGTTTTCTAGTCGTCAAACATTCCCTCGAACAGGGTCGTGCTGAGATAACGCTCCGCCGCATCGGGCAGAACAGTCACTATCGTTTTGCCCGCGAATTCGGACAACTTGCCCAGCCTTACGGCCACCGCTACGGCCGCGCCGCAGGAAATCCCCGCGAGGATTCCTTCCTCCTTCGCCAGGCGCCGGGCCATCTCGATGGACTCTTCGTTGGTGGCCAACTCCACGCGGTCCACCATGGACAGATCCAGCGTGTCGGGGATGAAGCCGGCGCCGATTCCCTGAATCTTGTGCGCGCCGGGCTTGAGCGGCTGGCCGGCCAGTCGCTGGGTGATCACCGCGCTGGCCACGGGCTCGATGCCCACCGAGAGAATCTTGCGGCCCTTCTCCTTCTTGATATAGCGCGAGACGCCGCTAATGGTGCCGCCGGTGCCGATGCCCGACACCAGGACATCGACCGTGCCTCCGGTGTCCTCCCAGATTTCCGGCCCGGTAGTGCGGAAATGGATCTCCGGATTGGCCGGATTTTTGAATTGTTGCAGCAGCACGTAGCGGACCGGATCGGAAGCCACGATCTGCTCCGCTTTGGAAATGGATCCGGCCATGCCCAGCGAGCCTTCGGTCAGCACGAGCGTGGCCCCCAGCGCCTTGAGCACCTTACGCCGCTCGAGCGACATGGTTTCGGGCATGGTCAGGGTGATGGGATAGCCGCGCGCGGCGGCCACGAAGGCGAGCGCGATTCCGGTATTGCCGCTGGTGGGCTCGATGATCTCGTTGCCGGCTTTGAGAACGCCGCGCTTCTCCGCGTCCCACACCATGGACGCCCCAATGCGGCACTTGACGGAATAGGCCGGGTTGCGGCCTTCGATTTTCGCCAGGAGGATGGCTTTGCCGCCATCGGTGACGCGGTTCAGCCGTACCAGCGGGGTGTGCCCGATGCTGAAGGAATTGTCGTCGTAGACTCGCAATTCAGATCTCCCAGTTCAACACGAACCTGTTCTGTTTGTCCTGCCAGGCGCCGAGCAGGTCGGCGAAGGTGGTCCGATCGATGATCTCCGAGGTGGCCGCGTCCACCCGCTGCCACAAATCGGAGAACGGCGTTTCGCTCTTACGGCCGGGACGTCCCCGGCCCTGTTGCCCTTCGACCGCCCGCAGCACCTCTCCCACCGTGATGGCGCCAGGGGCCCGGGCCAAAAGGTAGCCGCCTTCGGCGCCGCGGCGGGATTCCACCAGGCCGACCCGCCGCAAACCCGCCAGGATCAGCTCCAGAAACTTCAGCGGAATCCGCTGGCGGTGCGCGATATCGGCGATTCTTACCGGCATCGCGGCGGGCTGCGACGCCAGATCGAAAATCGCCTGCAAGGCATATTCAGCTTTGACGGAGATATTCATCGGCATGGGATCCGGCAATCGCCCGAATCTCAGTAGAGATTGTAGGCCCGGGAAGAGCAAGCGTGCAAACGGCGCCGTCGGGCCGCGCCGCGATTCTCCGGCGCGCAAAACCCCTGGTCACGCGGTTACAGCGTTGGGCTGGCGGTGTGGAGGGCGATCGCGGCGCGCGGAAAGTTTCTGACGATCTGCGACAGCGCGGCCTGCCGGGTCCAGGAGATCAAGTTGGATGGGTTGTTTCGAGGGCATGTCCGGCGGTGCCGGTTACGGCGCGATCAGGCCCGCCCGGATGGCGTAGCGCACCATGCTCGCGGTTTCGTGCACGCCCAGCTTTTCCAGGATGCGGCTGCGGTGCGAATCGGCGGTCTTGTATTTGATGCCCAGCCGCAGGGCGGCTTCCTTGGTGGACTTTCCATCGGCGATCAGCACCAACACCTGCCGCTCGCGCTCGGTGAGCGACGACACCATGCGCAGCGCCGCTTCGTCGGGCGTAAACACGGGACGCCGCTGGTAGCTGATATCCATGATGGCGCCGATGAAGCCGGTGAACTCGCGATGGTCGTCGTAGCGCGGCAGGGCGGCGTCGTCCACCCAGCAGTATTCCCCGCTGGCGCGCCCGATGCGGAACTGGAGGCGGAAGGGCCGTCGCCCGGAGAAGGCCTTGCGGTAGCATTCCAGACACTGATCGCGGTCGTCGGGGTGCAGTCCCTCGGTCCAGCCGGTGCCGATCTCCTGTTCGAAAGCCCGCCCCCGGAATTCCAGCCAGGTCCGGCTGACATAGGTGTACCGCATATCCACGCCGGCGATCCAGATCATCACGGGGATTTCATCGGCGGGCAGCAGCATCGGTTCGCAGGCGCCCCTTCCATCCCTCCCCTGGCCCAGGAGTTCTATTTCCAACTCGGCCAGTTTCTCTCGCCGCAACGCGTCGTCGTCGCTTTGGTTGCCAGGAGCCATCTGTCGCTTCCAATCCGCACCAATCATTTCAATCCGCACCAATCATAGGCCAGCCAATGGCAGTGGTAAAGTACCAAAATAGGCAATGTAATGCTTGACAAATCGGCTTCTTAGGAGGACAGCTCCCGCGGAGCGCCGTTTTGTGGAACTTTTCCACGAGTAGCGGGAATTATGACTGAGAACCTGATGGCGCAGCATGCGGCGGAGACCGACGATGAGCTACTGATGCGCCTGCGCAGCGGCGACGAGGAAGCGTTTGTAGCGCTGTACCGGCGCCGCCAGGGCGCCATCTACCGTTTTGCCATGCATATGAGCGGGTCGCCGGCGGCGGCCGAGGATGTGACCCAGGATGTGTTTCTGGTGTTAATGCGCGAGGAGTGCGGGTACGATCCGGAACGCGGCACGCTCTCCGGCTACCTTTTTGGCATCGCCCGCAAGCTGGTGCTGCGCGGCCTGGAGCGCGGCCGCTCCGATGTGGCTCTGGAGCCCGATAACGATGAGTCCCTCCCGCCGGAACTGGCGGTCGAAGACGATCCGCTGGTGGACCTGACGCGCCGGGAAGGCATTGAAGCGTTGCGGCGCGCCGTGCAGGCTTTACCGCGCCGCTACCGTGAAGTAGTGGTCCTGTGCGATCTCGAGGAGTTGGATTACGCCGATGCGGCGTTGGCGCTCGGTTGTCCCATCGGCACGGTGCGCTCGCGCCTGCATCGCGCCCGCGCCTTGCTGCTCGAAAAGCTAAGCCAGGAACGGCGACCGCGGCCGGGTATGGGCGCGTTGAAACCGTTGAGGTGTGTGATATGAATTGCCAGGAACTATGGACTGCCATGACCGACAAGGCCGATGCGGAGTGCGCCCGGCATCTGGAAGAGTGTCCCGCCTGCGCGGCGAGGATGGAGCGCCAACGGTTGCTGATTGCAAGCCTGCGAACGGTGGCCGCGGAATGGCGCTCCATGGAAGCTCCCGCGCGCGTGGAAGCCGCGCTGGTGGCCGCGTACCGCGCACAGGGCGGCGTGCGGGCTCCCGCGCGGCGGCAATGGTGGTTGCCCGTGCTGAGCTGGGCCGCGGCCGCCGCGGCGATGTTCGCGCTGGGAGTCTTTCTGGTGCGCGACCGGCAACCGCGCGCGGAGAGCGCTCCGGCGCACCGCACGGCTCCCGCCGGCCTGGAGTGGGCGTCCCTCGATTGGTCCGCCGGCGCCGATGCTCACGGCGACGCCACCGGTTACGACAACGATTTCATTCCGCTGCCCAACGCGCAGCGGGTCGGTCCCGATGAAGAAGTCAACCTGGTGCGCGTGGAAGTGCCGCCTTCGGCTCTTCTGGCGCTGGGATTTGTGGAGCGCGCGGACCGTGCCGGGCCCGTCCAGGCGGACGTGATGCTCGGGTCCGACGGCCTGGCGCGCGCGGTGCGGTTTGTCGACGAATGAAACGAATTGAGAACAGGAGCAGGTACATGCTGATGCGAACGGTAGTGACAGGTCTTCTCGCCCTGGCCGCGGTGGCCTCGGCGCAGTCTCCCGCCGGCGGGCGGGGATGGATGGGACGTCCACCGGGAGGCCCCGATGCCGGATTCCTCGGTGCCGGACCCGGCCGGCCCGGACGCGTGGTGAAAGGCGCGCCCTACACCGCCGACATGGCGACCGAAACCACGCGGGCGCTGCCCGATGGCAACCGCATTCACCAGACCGTCACCTCGCGGTTCTATCGCGACAGCGAGGGGCGTACGCGGCGCGAGCAGTCCCTGAACGGGCTGCGCGGGATCTCGAGCGATGCCAGCCAGCGGCAACTGGTGGTCATCAACGATCCCGTGGCGGGCGTGAACTATTCGCTCGATCCCGCCAGCCGCACCGGAACCAAAATGGCCGTCAGGGAGATGGCCGGACAGGCGCATATGAGGCAGCTCGCGCCCGGACAAAGGGGCGCGGGGGATCAGGCCACTGCCGCTCCGCGGATGGCCGGCTCGCGCCACAACCAGAACGTCAAGACCGAAGCGCTGGGCCGCCAGACAATCGAAGGGGTGCAGGCCGATGGCACGCGCGCCACCGTCACCATCCCCGCTGGCCAGATGGGCAACGAGCAGCCCATGCAGATCGTCACCGAGACCTGGTATTCGGCCGATCTGCAAACCGTGGTGCTCTCCAAACGGACCGACCCGTTCTCCGGCGAGACCGTGACCCGGCTGACCAACATCAGCCGCAGCGAGCCGCTGCATTCGCTGTTTGAAGCCCCATCGGATTTCAAAATCACGGAAAGGGCCGGACGCGGCCCGCAGGGCGGCGCTATCCAGTAGGTAAGGACCGTGGCCGGGCAGGCGGCGCCGCCTGCCCCACCCACGCCTCAGAACGCCATCCGTTCCTTGCCCTCCTCGATTTTCTTTCCGTCCACCTCCGGCACCTTCAGCAGGTCGCGCCACTCCTGGAAATCGCCCTTTTTCTCGCGGTAGGCGATGACGGCGCGGGCCTCCTCGACGGAGAGGCCCAACACCGACTTCAATTCCACCAGGGGCGCGGTGTTCACCCAGACCTTGGACTGCGGGCCGAAATTCTGCGTCAGGTAGTCCACCACCGCGTCCAGCTCCTCCGGGGTCGCTTGCGCGCCTTGATCCACCATATTCGCCACGCGGTCCGACCAATCGTCGTGCGAGAGCCGCAGCCGCCGGTAGTGGGCCGTCCCGTGACACGTCAGGCAGACCTTGGCTACCGCGTCCTTGCCCTGCCCCGCGGGCAGACGCCGTGCTTCTTCGTCGCTGGTGCCGGCCGCCCCCGACAGGGCGCCGGCCGCCCACGCCAACGCGCCCGCCGCGGCTAGAATCCATGGTGCCTTCATGGCTCGCTACTATTCTCCCAAAAAATGTGCTTGACTCTAACGTAACGTCACACCCGACCATGATTTCAGGAGAGAAACGAGCAATGGACGCCGGCGCCGCCAGAATGTACCGGACGCGTGAGTTTGCCGAACTGGCGGGGGTTACCGTTCGCACCTTGCACCATTACGACCGTCTCGGCCTGTTGCAGCCCCGCCGCACGGAGGCGGGCTACCGCCTGTACCAGGCTCGAGATCTGGAACGCCTGGAGCAGATTGTCGCGCTGAAGTTTCTCGCTCTTCCACTCAAGCGGATCAAGGCCCTGCTCGACCGCGATGCGCTCGATCTCGCCGGCGCTTTGCGCCGGCAGCGGCAAGTGCTCGAGCAGAAGCGGCGTTTGCTGAATAGCGCGCTAGCCGCCATCCGCGAGGGCGAATCGGCCATCGGGGCGGGCAGGCGACCGGAATCCGCGATCTTGAGAAGAATCATCGAGGTGATTGAAATGCAAAGCAAACCGGATTGGACAGCGAAATACTACACCGGCGAGGCCGGCGCCAAAGTGGAGGAGCGCAAGGAGCTCTGGTCGCCGGAACTGCAGGCCGAGTGCTCCCGCCAGTGGAGCGAGCTTTTCCGCGACATTGAGGCCGCGCTCGATGAAGATCCCGCCGGGGAGAAGGCGCAGTCCTTCCTCGACCGCTGGCAAAAGCTGGTTGAGGGCTTCACCGGCGGCGATTTCGCGATCACGCAAGGGCTCAAGAACCTGTATGCGGACCGCGCCAACTGGCCGGTGGAGGCCAAGCAGCAGATGGCGCCCTACAGCAACAAAGCGGTCTGGTCGTTCATCGACAAAGCCAGAGCGGCGCGGAAAAAGTAGTGCCGGAGGGCAGGCGGCCCCGAGGGCCCGGCCTACCCTACTGGCCCTTCTTTTCGTCCTTGCGCTCGCCCTTCTGGTCCGTTTTCTTGTCGACCTTCTTTTCGCCTCCGCGCTTGGGTGGCTCTTCGGCCTTGCGCTCGGCCGGGGGCGGCGGTGCCTCCACTTTGCGCTCGACCGGCCGTGGCGGTGCCTCCACTTTGCGCTCGACGGGCCGTGGCGGCGGCTCCACCTGGCGCTCGACCGGCCGTGGCGGCGTTTCCACTTTACGCTCGACGGGGCGCGGCGGCGTTTCCACCTGGCGCTCGACCGGACGCGCTGGCGTTTCCACTCTACGCTCGACGGGCCGGGGCGGCGGCTCCACCTGGCGCTCAGCCGGCCGGGGCGGCGTTTCCACTTTACGCTCGACGGGGCGCGGCGGCGTTTCCACCTGGCGTTCGACCGGCCGTGATGGCGGTTCTACCCTGCGCTCGATCGGGCGGGCCGGCGGCTCCACGCTGGGCGGGGGCGTGCGGACCGGTTCCTGCACCGTGCGTTGCGGACGGTCGTTACGCGGGATATTCTGAGGCGTCACCGGCGGCG
>JADGNR010000230.1 GCA_017883415.1 Bryobacteraceae bacterium
CCCCGCCGATATCGACCGCCTGCTCTCGGAACTACCGTGAGACCTCCCATGATTCTTCGAATTCTTCCAGCCCTGCTCGCGGCATGGTCCGCCTTCGCCGCCGTTCCCACCCCCCGCAGATACTTCGGCCACGAGATGGGCGCCGACCGCACCGTCCTCGATTGGGAAAAGGTGGTGGGCTACTTCCAACTCCTGGCCCAATCGAGCGACCGCATCCGCGTCGAGGAGTTGGGCAAGAGCACCGAGGGCCGCCCCTTCCTCGCCGCCACCATCGCCGACCCGGAAACGCTGCGCCACCTGGACCGCTACATCGCCATCCAGCAGCGGCTTGCCGACCCGCGCCAGACCCCCGCCGCGGAGGCCGAAAAGTTGTTCCTCGAAGGCAAGCCGGTGGTGCTGATCACCTGCTCGATTCACGCCACCGAGATCGCCTCCACCCACACCGCCGTCGAGTTCGCTTACCGCCTCCTCACGGCCGACACGCCGCGCCAGCGCGCGATCCTGAAGGACACCATCCTGCTGCTGGTGCCCTCGCTCAACCCCGATGGCGTCGATATCGTGACCCGCTGGTATCGCAAGACGCTGGGCACTCCCTTCGAAGGCACCGCGCCGCCCGAGCTCTATCACAAGTACACCGGGCACGACAACAACCGCGATTGGTACATCTTCTCCCAGGCCGAGACGCGGCTCACGATTGCGAAGCTGCACAACGTGTGGCACCCCGAGATCGTCTACGACGTCCACCAGATGGGCGCCAACGGCGCGCGCCTGTTCGTGCCGCCGTGGCTCGACCCGACCGAGCCCAACATCGATCCCATCCTCATGCAGGAGATGAATATGTACGGCACGGCCATGGCTGCCGACCTGACCGCGGCCGGCAAGACCGGCATCGCCATCCACGGGGTCTACGATTTCTGGACGCCGTCGCGCCACTACCAGGCGTTTCACGGCGGGCTGCGCATTCTCACCGAATCGGCCAGCGCGCGGATTGCATCGCCCGCGAACCTGACGCCCGGCCAGATCGCCGAAACCGCGCTGGGCTACAACCCGCGCGAGCGCTCGTGGAATTACTTGCAGCCGTGGCTGGGCGGCACGTGGCGGCTGCGCGACATCGTCGATTACCAGTTGATCGCCTGGGAGTCGCTGCTCTACAACGCGGCGCTGCATCGCGAGGACCTGCTGCGCAACTTCTACCGCGTCGGCCAGCGGCAGGTGGCGCGGGAAGAGCCATGGGGCTTCGAGATATCGGCCAGCCAGCGCGACTCCGGCGCCACGCGCAAACTGATCGACACGCTGCGCTTCGGCATGGTGGAGATCGGGCGCGGCGCGGGCGGCAGCGCGGTGGTCTCCATGCATCAGCCGTACAGCGGCTGGGCCAAGACGCTGCTCGAACGGCAGCGCTATCCCGAGGACCGGCTGTATCCCGGCGGCCCGCCCAAGCGCCCGTACGACGTGACCGCCAACACCCTGCCCCTGCTCATGGGCGTGCAAGTGAAAGCGCTGGACAAGCCGGTGACGTTCTCTGGCGATTGGACGGCGCCCGCGCCCGCCGCCGGGCCGCTCCTCGCGGCGGCCGACACCGATTCGTGGATGGCCGTGAATCGCGCCTGGCACGACGGCAAACCGGTCTGGCGCGATCCCGCGACCGGCGATTTCTCCCTCGCCGCACGCGCCGGCTGGAAGGATCTGAAGCAGCCGCGCGTGGCGCTCTATCAGCCCTGGATGCCCAATATGGACGAGGGCTGGACGCGCTGGCTGCTCGATCAGTTCGGCTTCGCCTACACCGGCGTGCGCAACCGCGAGATCCAGGCCGGCGGTCTGCGCCAGAAGTTCGACGTCATCGTCTTTGCCGATCAGGGCGCCGCCGCGATGGAGAACGGCTTCGCGCGCGACGCCATGCCCGAGGAGTATACCGGTGGCCTGGGCACCAAGGGCGCTGACGCGCTGCGCGAGTTCGCCACCGCCGGCGGCACGCTCGTCTTCCTCAACGGCGCCACCGATTACGCCATCACGCGCCTGGGCGTGGCCGCCAAAACGGTGACGCCGCGCGGACAGGCCGCCAACACCAGCGAGTTCTACTCCCCCGGTTCCCTCTTAAACGCAAAAGTGGACACGCGCAGCCCGCTGGCCTACGGCGTGCCCGCCGAAATCGCCATCTGGAGTGAGCACAGCCCTGCATGGGAAACGCAGTTGCCGGTGGTAGCCCGCTACCCCGACACGGGAGTGCTGGCCTCCGGCTGGCTGGTAGGCGAAAAGGTGATCGCCGGCCGTGCCGCCCTGATCGACGCCCCCATGGGCGCCGGTCACGCGATCCTGTTCGGCATGCGCCCGCAATATCGCGCGCAAAGCTACCTCACCTTCAAGCTCTTCTTTAATGCGCTGGTGGAGTAGGCCGACGATGCCGAACACACGATACATGGTGGTGGAGCACTTCAAGAATAAGGATGCCGCACCCGTATACCGCCGGTTTCGCGACCGCGGCCGTATGGCGCCTGAAGGCCTGCTGTATGTTTCGAGTTGGGTCGATGAAAAACTGGAGCGCTGCTATCAACTCATGGAAACCCACGACCGCCGGCTGCTCGATGAGTGGATGGCGAACTGGAACGACCTCGTCGATTTCGAGGTCTACCCGGTAATCACCTCGCAAGAGGCGGTTGAAAAGATCGCGCCGCGACTATAGCTACTTTGGCCACGCCTCGCGGATCTCGCAGGCCCACCATTCACAGATCCTCGGGCTGAAGGCCCGTCTTCTTTGAAATCTTCGCCAGGATCGCGGGGCCGAGTTCCTCGGAATCGTGGAAGGAGAATGGATAGTCCGCCCACCCGTCCTTTTTCATGACTTTGTGAGAGCCCACCGTGCGGTCGTGACGCCACCCGATCCGCTTGAGGGCGGCGAATACCCGACGCGCCTTAGTCGAGGGCCACGAGCTCATGCCGCAAAGTCGAATGTGGCATTCGCCGAATCAGGCGGCAGTTCGCCATGCGCGATCCGGTCGAGAACAATCTCCCGCGCGGCCGACTGGGCCTGCTGGATCGCGTCCTGCTTTGAATCCCCGTAAAGCAGGACGTTCAATTCCGGAACCTCGGCAATCCACCGGCCATCGACTTCCCGGTCGAGCTCAATCGTGAGCTTCACAGCCACAGCTTACCACCGATTGCGAAATCCGCGGTTTCGCCGAAGCAGAGCATGGCATCGCGCGCCAGATCGATCTCGCGGCCAGGCGACCGCGCCGTTATCGATGAAGACCTTCGCGAAGAAGTGCGCATCCCGCCTGCAATACCGTACGCAAAGCTACCTGACCTTCAAGCTGTTATGTTATTCAACGCGCCGAGCGCCCCCTGGGTGAAAATGTATCAGAATAGGAACGATGCAGCACTTCGATCGCATAACCTGGAACCCGAACCAGATGAACGGACAGCCGTGCATCCGTGGCATGAGGCTGACGGTGCGTCGCGTCGTGGAGGCTGTGGCGCTTTATCCTGACCGCGACGACCTCTTTCGGAACTACCCCGAGCTGGAACCGGACGACGTGCAGCAGGCGCTGGCGTTCGCCGCAGCGAATCTGGAAGACAGTGCGGCGGAGAGCAGTGCTGCTTGAGTGCCACGACGGGCATGGATCAGGGAGTTCCGCGAGACGCAGCAACCCGGTTACGCGACCTTGGATATGACTGTACGCATGTCGGGGAAATCGGTAGGTCGAAAGCCGCCGACGATGAAATCCTCGCATGGGCCTTGGAAAAGAAGGGCATCGTCGTGACGCTGGACGCCGACTTCCACATGATCCTGGCGGTCTCTGGGGCGAGCGGGCCCTCCGTGGTTCGCCTTCGAATGCAAGGGTTGGGCGCCCAGGAGGTGGTCGGGCAGGTTCACGAGGTCCTCGTCCGATTCGGCGCCGATCTGAAACGCGGATCTCTGGTCACAGTCAAGGCGAACAAAACCACGTGTCACAAGCTGCCGATCGGCGGTTCCGATTGACGTGTCCGCCCCAGCGCCTGCTCCAGATCCCCAACGATGTCCTCCGCCGCCTCAATCCCCACCGATAGCCGCACCAGGCCTTCGCCGATGCCCATGCGCTCGCGGTGCTTGGGCGAAATCTCGCGGTGCGAGCTCATCACCGGATACAGCATCATGCTGTGCACGTCGCCTAGCGAGGTGGCGCGCACGATGAGTTGCAAGGCGTCCATGAAGCGGAAGATCTCCGCCTGGTCCGCGCCTTCGATCTCGAAGCTCACGATCGCGCCGTAGAGATCCGGCGGGAAGAGGCGCTGGATGGCGGCGGCGTCGGGATGCCGCGGGTCGCCCGGGAAATAAACGCGCGCGATCTTCGGATGCGCGCTCAGCCAGGAGGCCACCCGGCAGGCGTTGGCGCACTGCCGTTCCATGCGCAGCGGGAAGGTCTTGATGCCGCGCATGGTGAGATAGCTTTCAAACGGACCGAGCACCGGGCCCGTGGCGCGGGAAAGCGTGCGCAGGGTATCGAAGTGCTCCCGGTCCGTGACCACGATTCCGCCCAGCACGTCGCCATGGCCGGCCAGGTACTTGGTGACGCTGTGCACCGTGAAGTGGGCCCCAAGCGCGAGCGGGCGCACCAGCAGCGGTGTGGCGAAGGTGTTGTCCACCACCAGCGCCGCGCCGGCCGCGCGCGCCACTTCCGCGATCCGGTCGATCTGCCCCACGCGCAGCAGGGGATTCGAAATCGTTTCCATCAGGATGCAGCCGGGTTGTGCCTCGGCCACCGCCGCGCGCACCTGGTCCAGGTCGCACACGTCGGCGAACCGTACGGCCACGCCCGCCGGATCGAGCACCTTCATGAGCAGGCTGACCGTGGCCCCGTACAGGGCGCCCGCCGCCACGATCGACTTCCGCCGGTCGGCCAGCGCGGTCGTGAGCGCCATCTGGATGGCCGCCATTCCCGAAGCGCAGGCCAGCGCGCCGTGCCCGCCTTCGAGCGCGGTCATGAGCTCTTCCAGTGCGGCGTTGGTCGGGCTCTCGTAGCGCGCGTAGCAGTAGCCTTCTTCCTCGCGGCCGAAAATACGGTCGAGCTGCGCCATGGTCTCGCAGGTGTAGCTGGCGGCCGTGAAAATCGGCGTGGTGACGGGCGTCTGCGCGCCGGGCTTCTTGCGGTCGCCGGCATGAACCGCCTTGGTGTGGATCTGCAAGGGTCCTACTTCCTCTTCCAGCGCACGCCGCTCTTGGTGTCCTCCAAGACGACGCCCTGCCCCAGAAGCTGCTCGCGGATCTGGTCGGCGCGCGCGAAGTTCTTGGCCTTCTTCGCCGCCGTGCGCTCGGCGATCAGCGATTCGATCTCGGCATCCGGACTGCCGCCTTCGGTCGCCGGCTTCAGCACGTCGAACACGGCATCGAACCGCCCCAGAAACTCCAGCGCGCCCGCCGCGTTGCCGGCGCGGAACTCGCCCGAATCCATGGCGCTGTTGGCGTCGCGCACGTATTCGAAGACCGCACCCAGTGCTTCGGCGGTGTTCAAGTCGTCGTTCAGGCTTTGGGTGAACGCCTCCGACGCGGCGGCCGCGCGCGCGGCCAGTTGCTCGTTGGCGCCTTCCGCGTACCGGTCGGTCTCCAGGCGCAGCTTGAAATTGCGCAGGCGATCGATGGCCGTGGCCGCCGACTTCAGGCCGTCAAAAGTGAAGTTCAGCGACTTGCGGTACGGCACCGAAGCCAGCAGGTAGCGGATCGCCTCGGGCTGGTAGCCGCGCCCCACCACGTCGCGCAGGGTGTAGTAATTGCCCAGCGATTTGGACATCTTCTGGCCTTCCACCATGAGGAATTCGGAGTGGAGCCAGAATCGGGAGAACGGCTTGCCGGTGAGCGATTCCGATTGCGCGATTTCGTTTTCGTGGTGCGGAAAAATCAGGTCCACCCCGCCTACATGGATATCCAGCGTCTCGCCCAGGTATTTGATGGCCATCACGGAACACTCGATGTGCCAGCCCGGCCGTCCCGGCCCAATCGTCGTGTCCCAGTACGTTTCGCCTTCCTTGGGCGCCTTCCACAACGCAAAATCGCGGGCATCGGCCTTCTCGTATTCGTCCACGTCCACCCGCGCGCCCGCCAGGTTGCCGCTGAAATCGTTGTGTGAGAGCTTGCCGTACCCCGGAAACGACGAGATCCGGAAGTAAACCGAACCGTCGCTGGTGTACGTATGATGGCTGGCGCTCAGCCGCTCGATGGCCTCCGCCATATCGTTGATGTGCTTCGTGGCCGGAACCAGGTGCTCCGGGCGCTCCAGGCGCAGGCGCGCGCAATCCTCCAGGAATGCCTTGGTAAAGGTCTCGGTGTACTCCTCCAGTTTCTTGCCCTGGGCGGCGGCATTGCGGATGATCTTATCGTCCACATCCGTTACGTTCATGACGTGGTTCAGGCGGAACCCGCTCGCGCGGAGCCACTTGCGCAGGATGTCGATGAACGTGAAGGTGCGGAAATTGCCAATGTGCGCGTAATCGTAGACCGTCGGACCGCAACTGTACATGCGCACCGTGTTGTCGTCGGCCGGCCGAAAATCCTCCACCTGTTGAGTCAACGTGTTGTAGAAGCGCAAAGCCATGGGAAAAGGAATTCTCATCGTACCAAACCGCGGTAAAGCAACGGCTCCGGCCGGCGGATTCTGGCTCTATGTACTTTTCACCACGTAAAAAATGCGCGTTCCGATCGGAACTGCATTGCCTCTTCGAAACAGTACTCCCCTTGCCCTGTAGGTACAGTACTTTACCGAGTGGCTGGCCAATTGCTATCAAAAAGAAAACCCAGGGTGACCGACAACCCCGCAAGCGCAACCCGCACGAGGGGTAGGACTTTAAGGAGGTCCGCATGGATAAGATAAGCGGCGACCGGCGCAACAAGCGGCGATATGACGTTCGTCTTGGCGTCCACTATCGGGTGGCTCAGAAATGGGTCATGGCCCGAAGCGGGTCGGCGACTACCTGCGAGATGAGCACCGACGGCCTCAGTTTTCGTTCCCGCAAGCCGCTGCCGGTCGGTTCCCACATCGAGATGGTCATCGATTGGCCGGCCAAGTACGGCGGTGTCTATCCCATCGACCTGCAGGCCACCGGCTTCGTCATTCGCAGCGAACGCGGCCGCACAGCGGTGCGGGTCACATCCCGTAAGTTCCGCGTGATCGCGCAACCGGCGCAAGTGCTGCGGGTAAGCGCGTAGCCGCCGGCGTCCGGGGTGCCGGGTTGCCGGGCGTAGATCCGCCCAACCCGGCATTCTCCGCAACGCCCCCTCGACCAGACCTCCGAACCCAACGCCACCGCCCGCCAGCATCATGGCCGCGCCCTGAATCCGAAAATCAACCTCCCGGGTTTGAGTTACTATAAGGATTCAATCGATGAAGGCTCTACTGGAATCGCTCCAGCCGGGGGAGCCGGATTGGGATTTGGCGCAGTCCCTCGATCCGGGCCGGCTTCCGGCGCACATCGCGATCATCATGGACGGCAACGGGCGGTGGGCTGGACAGCGGCGCTTGCCGCGCGTGGCCGGCCACAAAGCGGGCATCGGCCCCGTGCGTTCCACCGTGGAAACCTGCGCGCGGCTGGGCGTGAAGGTCCTGACCCTCTACGCCTTCTCCATCGAAAACTGGAAGCGGCCGCGGGCCGAGGTCGAGACCCTGTGGCGCCTCCTGCGCTATTACCTGAAGCAGGAGTTGCCGGATCTCCAGCGGAACGACATTCGCTTGCAGGCCATCGGACGGCTCGATGCCCTCCCCCCGCAGGTGCGGCGCGAGCTGGAGTCGGCGGTGGAAGCCACGGCGGCCAACCGCGGCCTCCTGGTCAACCTGGCCATCAACTACAGCGGCCGCGCGGAGATCGTCGACGCCGTGAATGCCATTCTGGACATGGCGCGCCTGGAGGGCAGCGTCGCGCGGCTGAAGTTCGATGAGGAGCTGGTCTCCACCAGCCTGTACACGGCCTCTTGCCCCGATCCCGATCTGCTCATCCGCACCTCGGGGGAAATGCGCATCAGCAACTTTCTGCTGTGGCAGATCGCCTATGCCGAGCTTTACGTGACCGAAACCCTGTGGCCCGATTTCACGCGCACCGACCTGCTGCAAGCCGTGCTGGAATACCAGAAGCGCGACCGGCGCTACGGCGGGCTCAGCGACATCGGCCTCAACGGCAACCGCGTGGCCGGTGCCGAAAGCCGGATTGAAGCGCTCCGCTGGTCATGAAGCGGGTCCTCACCGCGGCGGTCCTGGTCCCCATCATTGTCTACGTGGTGTTGTGGGCCAACTTCTGGGTGTTTCTGGCCGTGCTTTCGGCGGCGGCTCTCCTTTCCTACCGCGAATACAACGGCATTGCGGCGGCCTATGGTTTCGGCGCCCCCGGCCCGGTGGGATACGGAGCGGGACTCCTGCTGCTGGCCTCGACGAGCGAGGCGTGGCTGCTCCTCGTTGCCCTCGCCCTGATCGCCTTCTCCCTGGCCCTGCGCGGCGACCTGGCGAAATCCCTGCCGCGCGCCGCGCTGCTGTTCGCCGGCATCGTCTACGTCTTCGGTTGCTGGAAATGCGCCATCCCGCTGCGCCAGCAGAGCCCGCACTGGCTGATGTACGCCCTGCTGGTGAACTGGGCCGGCGATATCGGTGCGTATTACGTCGGGCGCACGTTCGGCCGGCACAAGATGGCGCCGCGCGTCAGCCCCCACAAGTCCTGGGAGGGCGCGGCGGCGTCGGTGGTCACCTCCGTGCTCCTCGCCGGCGCGTACCTGGTAAAGTTTGTGCCCGGCATTACCATTCCCTTCGCCATCGCCCTCACCGCCGCGGCGAATGCGGCCGGGCAATTCGGCGACATGGCGGAATCGGCCATGAAGCGCGGCGCCGGCGTCAAGGATAGCGGCGCCATCCTTCCCGGCCACGGCGGCTTCCTCGACCGCGTCGACAGCACCCTGTTCTCTCTCCCCGTAGTCTACGCCTGCCTCCTCCTAATTCGGTGACAGGCTACGTAACCCCTAAACTCGGCCCCTCGCGCGGGCCTTCGCGTGCTACCCTCTTCGATTAGCGGCCGTCTACTCCCAGTTGACGGCGCTTATCATCCTCAGCCATTGGAGCGTGATGCATGAGATTCAAACTTAAGTTCCTGGAGATTCCGCTCGCCCTCGCCGCCGTGTGCGCTCTGTTCGCTCTCCCCGCTACCCACGGCATCGTCGTGGCCAACATGGACCC